>NZ_JAANAT010000013.1 GCF_011089895.1 Mucilaginibacter inviolabilis | reverse complement strand
CATGCCGCCTTCGGGCCTCATTTCATTCTGGCCCTGCGGCGTCCTGCCGTCGCGGGCCGGTTAGCTCAAACGTTATGCAGCAAGCTAAGAAACGCTTGAAGAGCGGTTTTCGGTGTGGCGACCGCCACGACTGCTCTGCGCATTGCGCCGTGACTTCCTCGGAGTCGGCGGCGTCCCGCACAGTGCCAGCCTCCGGCCGCCGTGATCTCGCCGGTCTTGGCCAGGCTGCTCGTACTCTCTTCTTGGTTCGCTGGCGGCCCGCAAAAGAACAACGCGCTTGCCGCCTCAGCCGAGCGCCTCATGGGTACAGCTTCGGTATGCTGTCGGCCACCTCCACCGCAGTGCCTTCGAAATGGCTCTGCATAACTGGTCGCTCGAGCCGATCGGGAGCTTGAATCGGTTTCGTTGACACTTCCACCTAACGAAGGAAGTGTTCAATGGGAACAGCAGGGCCAAGAAAAGTTCACCGTTACGAGCTGAGTTTCAAGCTCAAGGCGGTGCTAATGAGCGAGCAGCCAGGGGTGCTGATCAAGGACGTGGCGGAGTCCTTGTGCATTCATCCCTTCATGCTGTCCAAGTGGCGAAAGCAAGTGCGTGATGGTGAGCTGTCCGGCCCCATCGAGCCGGTTGAACCCGCAGCGGTGGCGGAACTGCGGCGGCTGCGCGAAGTCGAGCAGCAGTTCAAGCGTTTGCAGACGGAGCACGATCTGCTAAAAAAATTCATCCGGTTTGCAGCAGATCAAAAGCGGAAGTCTTCGCCTTCATCGCGGCAAACCGGCAAGCCCACTCGATCCAAGTGATGTGCAAGCTGTACCAAGTCACCCGCGCAGGCTACTACGCCTGGTGCCAGCGTGAGCGCAGCGTCAGAGCTGCCGGCGATGAGCAGCTCATCGAGCAGGTACGCTTGGTTCACGAGCAAAGCCGAGGCTACTACGGCAGCCCGCGTATTGCGCAGCAGCTCAAGCAGCAGGGCGTTCAGGTGGGGCGCCGCCGGGTGGCACGTCTGATGCGCAAGGCGGGCTTGCAGGGGCGCAGCGCCCGGCTGTACCGGCGTGCCAAGGTGGGGCAACGCAAGTTCTTCGCCAGCGTGCCCAATGCGCTGCGAGACGTGGCGCTGAGCGATGCAGACCAGGCCTGGGTCGGTGACGTGACGTACCTCAAAGTGGCGGGCCAGTGGCGCTACATGGCGGCTGTAATGGATCGACACTCCCGGCGGCTGGTGGGCTGGAGCCTGAGCCGGCGTCGCGATGCAGCGCTGACGCGCCAGGCTCTGAATCATGCGGTGCGCAAGCGCCAGCCGTCGCCGGGCTTGATCTTCCACAGCGATCGGGGCATCGAGTATGCGGCGTATGAGTACCGCGAGCAGCTGAACCGGCTGGGCATCAAGCAGAGCATGAACCGGCCCGGCAAAATGAATGACAACGCGCACATGGAGTCGTTCTTCCACTCAATGAAGACCGAGTCCTTGCATGGCATGTCGTTCGAGACGGACAAGCAACTGCGTACCGCACTGCGCAGCTACATCGGTTTCTACAACCAGCAGCGGCTACATTCCTCGCTGAGCTATCTATCCCCGGTCAAATTCGAGCAACAGCAGCGGCAGCAATCATGTGTCAACTGAATCGGCGCAAGTTCCCTCGCGTCGGCAAGCCGCCGCTCGCGGCTCAGCTTCAACGTTAGGCTTCTCGCCAAATGAACTGCCGTCGGTTGTTTGCCATCGCTGTTCTTGTCCCAGCGACGTCCTGGGCGTGCTCATTCAAGCATCGCACTCTGGAAGAGGTCTTTGCACAGGCCACAACGGTCTATCGTGCCCGACTCGTCGAGGCCAAGTTGGTCAATTTC
>NZ_JAANAT010000012.1 GCF_011089895.1 Mucilaginibacter inviolabilis | reverse complement strand
AATCGAAGAGAGGGAGTGGCCCGACTGTAGGCCGACAGCCACCATGCGGCCACCGCCCTGCGCTGTACCGGCCGGCATCGCAGACAGGGCGTCAAAACACGGGGATGAAGCGTGGCCTGAGGCCAGGCGCATCGCTCAGAGACCGGCGCACCTGCCAAGCAAGTCGGACGGCTCAGGTCAATTCAGTCGCTTCCAGCTGGCATGCAAGCATGCAAGGCCGGGCGCTCCTCGCATCGCCACGAATGGAATACGAAGGGACTTCCCACCTTCAGGCAACGGCGTCAAAGCGCCAAGATTGGTGGTGTTGGTCATCAATCTGAAGCCATTTCGAAAGGGGAAGTCCATGGACAAGAATACCCAAGTTCCAGCGGTGCGCGTAGGCGTGGATCTCTCTAAGCGAGTCATCCAAGTGCACGCCGTTGACGGCGGTGGCCGCGTGCTGACGAACCGGGCGCTGGCCCGCGACAAGTTCCTGGCTTGGTGTGCGCTGTTGCGGGCGGCTGCATGGTGGTGATGGAGGTCAGCTCCAGCGCACATCACTGGGCCCGGGCCCTGCGCGCGATGGGGCTGGATGCTCGCATCATCTCGGCTCACCTGGCCGCCCCCTATCGCGCCGAGGGCCACTGCGGCAAGAACGACGCCAACGACGCTGCGGCCATCTGCGAGGCGGCGAGCCGCCCTCACATGCGCTTTGTTCCGGTCAAGAGCGTCGAGCAGCAGAGCTTGCTGTGCGTGCATCGCTTGCGCGAAGGCCTCAAGGCGGACCGCACGGCCTGCATCAATCGCATTCGCGGCCTGCTGCTGGAGTTCGGTGTCGCCGTGCCCAATGGATCCAGAGCCCTGCGCCTGGTGCTGGACGAACTGCTGGAGGACGGCGCCAACGAGATGAATGGTTTGGCCCGCATGACGCTTCGCCGGGCGCAGGCGCAGTGGCGTGAGCTGGACGAGCACCTAGCCTGGTGCGACGAGCGACTGGCCGCGCATGAGCAGGAGAACCCGGAGGTGCGTCGCGCCGGGCAGCTCATGGGCATCGGCCCCGTTGGCGCATCAGCGGCCGTCGCCACAGTCGGGGACTTCAAACAATTCAAGAGTGGAGCCCAGTTCGGCGCCTGGCTGGGTCTGGTGCCCAAGCAGCATTCCAGCGGTGGCAAGCCTCACCTGGGCACCATCACCAAGCGCGGCGATGCCTATCTGAGGACCTTGCTGATCCAGGGCGCCAAATCCGTGGTCAACACCGCCCACACGCGTAGCGATCCGATCTCGCGTTGGGTCTTGGCCCTCAAGGAGCGCTCGGGCTGGCAGAAGGCGGTCGTCGCCCTGGCCAACAAGAACGCCCGCATCCTCTGGGCCGTCATGACCCGCGGCGAGCGCTTCGATCCCCATCACATCAGCCTCAAGCCCGGCGCCACCATGCCGAGCTGAGTCTCCAACTTCCATGCACGACGACACACAGAAGATGCACTGACAGGTCAGACCGGCAGCAGGCAAGCTCGACTAACCAGTGGTGGCGCGCGGTCTTCGGACCCAGTCCACGCGAATGGAATGGAGCCCTGCTGAGCGGTTCGTATCTGGGTCCGCAGCGCCAGGGCACCTGCCAGCGACTGCAACAAGGCCGTCTGTAGAGTGGCAGTCTGTTCTCTGTTCAGCCCTTCGTTCGAGTCGGCGTGTGCAATCCAGATCAATCGGGGTCAGGTCTTGCGGGGGGATTCAATGAGACGGTGTTGACGCGGTGGGAAGTCCCTGTAACTGGTTAGACCCCTGCGGCGCCACGACTAGCTTGCTGACCATGTTTGGGTTCTCTCGACTTGAAGATCTGGTGCCCGGTTCAACAGATGGACGGTTGGCGTGGAGCTAGACAGTACGTGAATGATCCTGTCCTCGCAGCACAGCACAAACTCTAAAGTTGGCG
>NZ_JAANAT010000011.1 GCF_011089895.1 Mucilaginibacter inviolabilis | reverse complement strand
TGGTATAACGAGTATAACAGATACGAAGGGAGAGACAACGACTTACGAGTATGATAGCTTCCAGCGGTTAATGAATGTGAAGGATAAGGATGGGAATATTGTGAAACACATGGATTATCATTATCAGGGGCAGTAAACGGAAGGAATAACCAACAAGACATTATCACGATGAAACATATTATAGTAACGTTCAGCCTTCTGCTTTTTGCAATAGGCATAAAAGCGCAGACGCAGGTCACTACGCCGATGACGGGTACACCGGCGGCAGGTTCTTATTTCAGTTATAGCAGCATCACGCTGAGCCCGGGCTTCAGTTTTACAGCAGCAGCGGGGAGCAGTTTGAGCCTGTATATCGCCAACCCGGACTGTCAGAAACTGGTGAACAGTTTTAACCAGAACCAGAATTATATAGTGACTTCAGTGCCCAGAGTTGGCGGAATGAAGAATGTGGGCTCGACCCCAAACTCAGGAGATTTTGCCAGCCGTAGCACGTGTGAACTGATGCAGACGGTACAATACTTTGATGGGCTTGGCCGGCCCTTACAGACGGTCCAGGTACAGGGGAGCCCATTGAATAAAGACGTGGTGCAGCCCTTTGCTTATGATCAATTCGGCCGGGAAGCTACTAAATACCTGCCCTATGTTACCTCGGGGAGTAATGACGGGAGCTATAAAACAAATGCGCTGAGCGGGGACCAAAGCCAGTTTTACACAGCCCCCCCAAGCGGGGTGACGGCCACCAACAGCCCGTACTCCGTTACGAATTTCGAATCCTCGCCGTTAAACCGGGTATTGGAACAAGGGGCAGCGGGAGCCGACTGGCAGCCGGTAGCGGGCAGCACGACGGGACATACGCAGAAAATAGTATACACGACGAATAATGAGACGGTCATAACAGATACCGCAGGAACGATGTTGGTTGCATTATATACGGTGACGATCAATGCCAATCAAAGCCGTACACTGGGCCGAAACGGCAATTACGGAGCAGGCCAGCTGTATGTAACGGTAAGCAAAGACGAAAACTGGAAAAGCGGCAGAGGCGGCACAACCGAAGAATACAAAGATAAAGAAGGCCACGTGGTGCTGAAACGGACGTTTAACTATACAGGAACCACCCTACAGATCCTGTCGACGTATTATGTGTATGACGACCTGGGTAACCTGGCTTTTGTATTGCCGCCGGGCAGTAACCCGGATGGTGTAGGCGTGCCCACCTATGCAGGCAGCCTGGGTTATAGCTACCGCTATGATGAACGGAACAGATTAACCCAAAAGAAGATCCCGGGCAAAGGCTGGGAGTTCACGGTATACAATAAACTGGACCAGCCGGTACTGAGCCAGGATAGCCTGCAAAGACAAAACAACCAATGGACGGTAATCAAATACGATGCTTTGGGAAGAGTGATCATGACAGGGCTTTGGAACGCGGGTACGGCATACGCTTTATCCACACTGCAAACCAATATCTATGCGGTAACGCAGTGGGACACGCGTGATCAGACGAATAATACGACGACTTATCCCACAGGATATGTACTGGGCAGCTACCCGATCATCACCAAAACGCTGAGCATTAACTATTATGATGATTATAATAATATCCCCAACCTTCCGGCGGGTTATGTTGCTGGGACAGGCAGTTACAGCACGATGACCCAGGGCCTGCTGACAGCCAGCCTGACAGCGGTATTGAATACGATCACCAATGCGACTCCTGACATGCTGTGGGACGTGAACTATTATGATGACAAGGGCAGAAACATCCGGAGCTATAAACAACATTACCTGGGAGGTACGGTCAACGCGGCTAACTTTGATGTGGTGCTGAGCACGTACAATTTCAATAACCAGGTAACCAGCACCAACCGGAGGCATTTTACCACAGCAACACCAGGCACCCCGAAACTGACGATCATTAACCAGTATAGCTATGACCACATGGGGAGGAAGCTGACTACCCGGGAACAGATCCAGAACGGAACGCTGACCGCGGATGTGAATCCAATCCTGTCCAAAACGGATTATAACGAACTGGGACAAGTATGGAAAAAACACCTGCACAGTACAGACAGTACAACTTTTAAACAGGATATCACCTATGGGTATAACGAACGGGGCTGGTTACTAACAAGCAGTGCGCCTCTGTTTGCCGAACAGTTGTATTACAATACCAGCGGAACGGGCAAACAGTATAATGGTAATATTGCCAACCAGTTCTGGGGCACGGCAGGAAACCTGAACAACCACTATTCGTATTACTA
>NZ_JAANAT010000010.1 GCF_011089895.1 Mucilaginibacter inviolabilis | reverse complement strand
CAAACTCGTAGGCCACGTCGTTGACCACGGCGATCAAGTGGTCGTCGGCATCTTCAATGCGGGTGGAGCGCGAGCCTTGCCGCAAAGTCTCGAAGAACTCGGGCGGCAAACTCAGATGCGATTGCATCCAGGCCTGGGCCGAGGCATCGGTGAGATTGAAGTGCAGCCAAATGAATTCGGCACTGCTGGCGCGCGCGTCCTGGTCGCCCAGCCAGCGCAAAGCCTCAGCCAAGCCAATCGCCCGCCCCGCTTGGCCCGGTGCCAGCACAAAGCCGCAAATCAGGGCGCTGTCCTGATGTGTACCGAAACTGAAACTCATACCGACGGCCCTCCCCTGTCTCCGCTGCGGGCGCGATTGTGCGTCATGGAGATGTCAGGGCTGCTGTGGCGGGTGTTGGCGGCGGATTCAACTGGTCAACGCAACAGATTCGCTGAACATCTCAGCGGGCGTTTTGAAGCCGAGCGTCTTGCGGGGCCTCTCGTTCAATTGTCTCGCGATCGCGTTGAGCTGATGTTGTGAGTAGCCCGAGATGTCGATGCCCTTTGGCATGTACTGCCTGAGCAGCCCGTTCGTATTCTCATTGCTTCCGCGTTGCCAAGGGCTTTGCGGATCACAGAAGAAGACTTGGATGTCAGTGGCCAGCGTGAAGCGCTTGTGTGCAGCCATCTCCTTGCCCCGATCCCAGGTCAACGACTTGTAGAGTTCCTGGGGCAGCTTTCGAGCATTCTTGATGAGCGCGTTGACGACCGTCGCGGTGTCCTTTCCGCCAACCTTCACCAGCATCACGTATCGCGTCTGCCGCTCGACCAACGTCGCGATCTGGCTGTTGCCACTGCCAAAGACTAGGTCCCCTTCCCAGTGACCAGGCACCGCTCGATCTTCCACCGAGGCAGGACGCTCGCTGATAGAAACTGCGTCGACGATTTGCCCATGGCCTTGTGTCTTCTGAGTGTAGTGACGAGAGCGGCGCATGCCGCGTGTTCGTCTCAAATGCTCCAGGAGCTCCTTCTTCAAGGCGCCACGCGCTTGAATGAACAGGCTGCGGTAAATGGTCTCGTGTGACACCTGAAGGCTCTCGTCGCGCGGATAAGTATTCTTTAGCCAACCCGCGATTTGTTCGGGCGACCACCGCATTCTCAGCCTGTCGGCGACGATGCGCGCCAGGCTGCGGTTCTCCGTGAGTTTGCAGCGCTTGGGCCGAAGCGCGCGATTCCAGGCGTCGCTGTCGGCCGTCGCGGCGCGATAGACCTCTCGGCCGCCATTTCGCTCCAACTCCCGACTGACTGTCGACGGTGCTCTGCCAAGTCGTGCCGCGATCGAGCGAATCGATTGGCCTGCAGCGACAGCGCGCGATATCTCTTCTCTTTCAGACAAAGTCAGCGCCGTCGCGGACCGCGATCGTTCCGGGGGCCGAATGCCGCCTGTTTTGACCAAGATGTTTTGGATCGAGGTGTGCGGCCGGTCAAATAGCTGGCCAATCTGATGAAGCGTCCAGCCTTCCTTCCAGCGCTCCCACATCAAAGCTTTCTGGCTGTCGGTGTAGTAATTTCGTGTACGGTGCTTCATCTCCAACACTCCGTCTGCTCAGGCAGTTCTCAGTGTGTTGCATCGACCAGTTGAATCCGCCGCACATTGCGGACCTCCGCTGTCTTGATCTTTCTCGCTGCGGTGTCTCGGCCCGCCGCCGGGCTCATGGTTCGCGGGTCGGCTCTGCGAGCCGACTCCCCTCGGTGCTCACTGCGCGGCTCAGCGGCGCCAAACTCCCTCCGTTCGCTGCGCTCACTGTGGTCAAACAGTGGCGCCGAGTCAGAGCTTGAAGCGCGCGAGTACACGCGCCTGAGCCGCTCCGCTGCGCCCTCGGCCGCGCACAAATCGCCCGTCGGCGGGCCGAGCCACCTCCGGAGGTGGCGTGTTCCACCGTGGATGGGGCACATCGACCGCGATGCAAGCGCCCTGCAGCCCGTGCCGCTGCCGGGCGATTTGTGCCGGGCCGAGCAGCACAGCGCCTCGGGGCGCGCACGTACTCGTGCGCTTCAAGTTCTGACTTGGCGCTTCTGTCTGAACGAAGCGAACGCAGGGAGCGGAGTGAGTTATGCGCCAGCCCCGAGGCGCGAGCAGCGCAGGGAAGTCGGCCCGCCAGGGCCGACCCCGGAACCATGAGCCCGGTGGCGGCACGGGCTGCAGGGCCTCACGAGCAAAACCAAAGGCGGCTTCGTGCCGATTGCCGTCAAAAGCAGTCGCACAAAAAAAGGCCGGCGCCCTTCGGCGCCGGCCTTGTTCGTCAAGAACTGATGTCAGATCAGGAGCGCGACATCGAGGCCTTGAGGGCGCTGTTCAGCGTGTCCAGGCTTTCGGCCAGGTGGGCACGGGTCTCGACGGTTTGTCCGCCCTTGGCCACGGCGGCGCGCAGCTCGGCGGCCAGGTTGTTGGCTTGCAGTCGGGCCAGAGCGTAGGCATCGGCCATCTGGCCCGAGGCGCCGCCACCCTTGGTCAGGATGGCTTGCAGGCGCTTCAGGTGCTCGCGCTGCAGATTGCGGCGCAGGCGGTCGATCTCGCTGCCACTCTTGAGCTCGCTCCAGATCGCGCTTTGCAAGGTGGCATAGACCTCGTTGAGCGAAATCAGGCCTTTGCGCTGGGCTTCCGGCACATAGGCCGGCATGTCCATCAGGCGCAGCGCCGTGTTCTGGCTCAGCAGGCGATCCAGCGCCACCAGCTGCACACGAGCCACCGAGGCCGGCACGTTCAGCGGGCCGCCACGTTCCCACTCGTTGTAGTCGATGGTCAGCGTGGACAGGAACTCGGGCTTGAACTTGAAGCTGTCCGCGCTGAACAGGCCACT
>NZ_JAANAT010000009.1:2505-5788 GCF_011089895.1 Mucilaginibacter inviolabilis | reverse complement strand
AAGGTGATAAGATTTGGCACCGACCTACTCTCCCACGTTTTACCGCAGTACCATCGGCTCTGGCGGGCTTGACTTCTCTGTTCGGAATGGGAAGAGGTAGACACCGCCGATATAGGCACCTGAATGTTTTTAGTGTTGTAAGTTCTGAGTCTTTAGTTTTTAGTTCCAAGTCATTTCTGACTATGGACTATTGACCATCGACTATGGACTTATTCAACAATGACATATTATTGAAAGAAGTGATTGAATTTCGAGAAAACAACAGACTTTGTTGTTTTTGTTTTGGTGGGGTATAGCATTGCTGCCATACCCGCACGTTTTTCTATCTGAAGAAAGCTTCGGGCAATTAGTATTACTCGGCTATGATGTCACCACCTTTAGACCTGTAACCTATCAACGTAGTAGTCTCCTACGACCCTCAATGGAAGTCTCATCTTGTGGCTAGTTTCGCACTTAGATGCTTTCAGCGCTTATCTATTCCCAACGTAGCTACTCTGCAATACAGCTGGCGCCATAACAGATTCACCAGAGGTTAGTCCAACCCGGTCCTCTCGTACTAAGGTCAGCCCCACTCAAACTTCCTACGCCCACAACAGATAGGGACCGAACTGTCTCGCGACGTTCTGAACCCAGCTCGCGTGCCACTTTAATGAGCGAACAGCTCAACCCTTGGGACCTTCTCCAGCCCCAGGATGTGACGAGCCGACATCGAGGTGCCAAACCTCCCCGTCGATATGAGCTCTTGGGGGAGATCAGCCTGTTATCCCCAGCGTACCTTTTATCCTTTGAGCGATGGCCCTTCCATGCAGAACCACCGGATCACTATATCCGTCTTTCGACCCAGCTCGACTTGTCTGTCTCACTGTCAAGCAAGCTTATGCTATTGCACTCCACGTACGGTTACCAAGCGTACTGAGCTTACCTTTGAAAGCCTCCGTTACCTTTTTGGAGGCGACCACCCCAGTCAAACTACCCGCCAAACAATGTCCCCCGCAATGCAGGGTTAGACACCAAATACAGAAAGGGTGGTATTTCAACGTTGACTAACCAACTCCTAGCGAAGCTGGATCACAGTCTCCCACCTATCCTACACATCCTGTATCCGATATCAATGTTAAGTTGTAGTGAAGGTGCATGGGGTCTTTCCGTCCCGTTGCGGGTAACCGGCGTCTTCACCGATACCACAATTTCACCGAGCTCATGGCTGAGACAGCGCCCAGATCGTTACACCATTCGTGCAGGTCGGAACTTACCCGACAAGGAATTTCGCTACCTTAGGACCGTTATAGTTACGGCCGCCGTTTACCGGGGCTTCGATTCAATGCTTCGCCTTGCGACTAACATCCCCTCTTAACCTTCCGGCACCGGGCAGGTGTCAGGCCATATACGTCATCTTTCGATTTTGCATAGCCATGTGTTTTTGTTAAACAGTCGCCTGGGCCTTTTCACTGCGGCTGACATTGCTGCCAGCGCCCCTTCTCCCGAAGTTACAGGGCCATTTTGCCGAGTTCCTTAGCCATGATTCACTCGAGCACCTTAGGATTCTCTCCTCGACTACCTGTGTCGGTTTACGGTACGGGTTTTTATAACCTGAAGCTTAGCGGGTTTTCTTGGAAGTCTGATTACCTGAACTATCTCGTCCCCCGAAGGTTTCAAGTACTATCAGCTTTCAGCATGGTCTGCGTACTTAACTACAGTCCATATACCTACGGCCTTTAACGAACTATTCCGTCAGTTCGCGTCAGTGTCACTACTCCGTCACCGCATCGCAGTTATAAAAAGTACTGGAATATTAACCAGTTGTCCATCGGCTACGCCCTTCGGCTTCACCTTAGGCCCCGACTAACCCTGATCCGATTAGCGTTGATCAGGAAACCTTAGTCTTTCGGTGGGCGGGTTTCTCTCCCGCCTTATCGTTACTTATGCCTACATTTGCTTTTCTATAACCTCCACAGTCGGTTGTCCCTCCTGCTTCGCCGGCATATAGAATGCTCCCCTACCAGTTGCATTGCTGCAAATCCATAGCTTCGGTATACTGCTTGATGCCCGTTTATTATCCATGCCCGATCGCTCGACTAGTGAGCTGTTACGCACTCTTTAAATGAATGGCTGCTTCCAAGCCAACATCCTAGCTGTCTGTGCAATCGGACCTCGTTAGTTCAACTTAGCAGTAATTTGGGGACCTTAGCTGATGGTCTGGGTTCTTTCCCTCTCGGCCCTGGACCTTAGCACCCAGAGCCTCACTCCAGCGTATATTATAAAGCATTCGGAGTTTATCTGGATTTGGTAGGATTTGACTCCCCCGCACCCAATTAGTAGCTCTACCTCTTTATAACTCAACCGCCAGGCTGTTCCTAAAAACATTTCGGGGAGTACGAGCTATTTCCCAGTTTGATTAGCCTTTCACCCCTACCCACAAATCATCCGGAAACTTTTCAACGTTTATCGGTTCGGTCCTCCAGTACCTGTTACGGCACCTTCAACCTGTCCATGGGTAGATCACAAGGTTTCGCGTCTACCTCCCCTGACTATACGCCCTATTCAGACTCGCTTTCGCTTCGGATCCGTGTCTTAAACACTTAACCTTGCCAGGGAAGAGTAACTCGTAGGCTCATTATGCAAAAGGCACGCCGTCACACATTACTATGCTCCGACCGCTTGTAAGTACACGGTTTCAGGTTCTATTTCACTCCCCTGTTCGGGGTTCTTTTCACCTTTCCCTCACGGTACTGGTTCACTATCGGTCTCTCAGGAGTATTTAGCCTTACCAGATGGTGCTGGTAGATTCCCACAAGGCGTCTCCGACCTCGCGGTACTCAGGATACCACTATCCTATCATTACTTACCCGTACGCAGCTCTCATGCTCTATGGCCGGGTTTCCCACCCCGTTCCGGTTCATTTTGATATTCATGTTGTGGTCCTACAACCCCTGCTATGCCGTAACATAACAGGTTTGGGCTTCTTCCATTTCGCTCGCCACTACTCTGGAAATCACTATTGTTTTCTCTTCCTCTGCTTACTTAGATGTTTCAGTTCAGCAGGTTCGCGCATTTATGCAACTATCCTTCAGATAGTTAGGTTTCCCCATTCGGAAATCCGCGGATCAAGTCATATTTGCTGATCCCCGCGGCTTATCGCAGCTTATCACGTCCTTCATCGCCTCTGAGAGCCAAGGCATCCCCCGTGTACCCTTTCTTACTTTCTTCTACTCTTGCGCCTTTTGCGCCGCAAGGTATGTCTTTATTTTAGTTAGTTGTCCGTAGAGTCAGGACTTCAGGATTC
>NZ_JAANAT010000009.1:0-2407 GCF_011089895.1 Mucilaginibacter inviolabilis | reverse complement strand
CAAGAACCAGGACCGAAGTCTTGTCTCTTGTTTCTTGTTATCTTGATTCCAGCCAAACAACGTCCCTATTCTGTTGTTTTCTCTTGTTTCAATTACTTCTTCCAATATGTCAAAGAACTTTACCCCATTCCATTTAAATGGTCATTTGCATGATATCCTATCCTTTTCAGGAAACGGAGGGTTTGTGGAGAATAACGGATTCGAACCGTTGACCCCCTGCGTGCAAGGCAGGTGCTCTAGCCAGCTGAGCTAATCCCCCTAAAAATGAATGAGTGAATTATTGATTTAGTGATTTAGTGATTGTTTCCAATGACTTAATGACCAATGATCAATGACTTACCCCAATGTAGTCCCGAGCAGATTTGAACTGCTGACCCCTACATTATCAGTGTAGTGCTCTAACCAAGCTGAGCTACAGGACTTTATTTGATTTCGGATGTCGGATGTTCGATTTCGGATTCTTTTCTTCAATTCGGCAATCGTCTATCGTAATCACTTACAATCCAGCCTCTCAGATGATTAAAACCACTGAATGGTTTCATCTTTTGGGTTTTCTTCTGTTTTTTTATTTAAGAAATAATCATGTAGGTAACACTTGTTATAGTACTTACCTTGGAAACTGCTCCAGAAAGGAGGTATTCCAGCCACACCTTCCGGTACGGCTACCTTGTTACGACTTAGCCCCAGTTACCGACTTTACCCTAGGACGCTCCTTGCGGTTACGCACTTCAGGCACTTCCAGCTTCCATGGCTTGACGGGCGGTGTGTACAAGGCCCGGGAACGTATTCACCGCGTCATTGCTGATACGCGATTACTAGCGAATCCAACTTCACGGGGTCGAGTTGCAGACCCCGATCCGAACTGTGAACAGCTTTAAGAGATTGGCATCCTGTTGCCAGGTAGCTGCCCTCTGTACTGCCCATTGTAGCACGTGTGTAGCCCCGGACGTAAGGGCCATGATGACTTGACGTCGTCCCCTCCTTCCTCTCTATTTGCATAGGCAGTCTGTTTAGAGTCCCCACCTTGACGTGCTGGCAACTAAACATAGGGGTTGCGCTCGTTGCGGGACTTAACCCAACACCTCACGGCACGAGCTGACGACAGCCATGCAGCACCTAGTTTCGTGTCCCGAAGGACTAAAGCGTCTCTGCTTTATTCACTAACTTTCAAGCCCGGGTAAGGTTCCTCGCGTATCATCGAATTAAACCACATGCTCCTCCGCTTGTGCGGGCCCCCGTCAATTCCTTTGAGTTTCACCCTTGCGGGCGTACTCCCCAGGTGGAATACTTAACGCTTTCGCTTAGACGCTGACCGTATATCGCCAACATCGAGTATTCATCGTTTAGGGCGTGGACTACCAGGGTATCTAATCCTGTTTGATCCCCACGCTTTCGTGCCTCAGTGTCAATACCACCATAGTAAGCTGCCTTCGCAATTGGTGTTCTGTGACATATCTATGCATTTCACCGCTACTTGTCACATTCCGCCTACCTCTAGTGGATTCAAGTTCTTCAGTATCAAAGGCACTGCGACAGTTAAGCTGCCGTCTTTCACCCCTGACTTAAAGAACCACCTACGCACCCTTTAAACCCAATAAATCCGGATAACGCTTGGATCCTCCGTATTACCGCGGCTGCTGGCACGGAGTTAGCCGATCCTTATTCTTACAGTACATTCAGCTTGATACACGTATCAAGGTTTATTCCCGTATAAAAGCAGTTTACAACCCATAGGGCCGTCTTCCTGCACGCGGCATGGCTGGTTCAGACTTCCGTCCATTGACCAATATTCCTTACTGCTGCCTCCCGTAGGAGTCTGGTCCGTGTCTCAGTACCAGTGTGGGGGGTCATCCTCTCAGATCCCCTAAACATCGTAGCCTTGGTAAGCCGTTACCTTACCAACTAGCTAATGTTCCGCATGCCCATCTTGTTCCTATAAATATTTGGTTATCAAACGATGCCATTTAATAACGTTATGCGGTCTTAATCTCTCTTTCGAGAGGCTATCCCCCTGAACAAGGTAGGTTACATACGTGTTACGCACCCGTGCGCCACTCTCATGGAAAGCAAGCTCTCCAATCCCGTCCGACTTGCATGTATTAGGCCTGCCGCTAGCGTTCATCCTGAGCCAGGATCAAACTCTCCATTGTAAAATGTTTTGTTTGTCTCTGACCCTATTATTAATAATAGAATCTGTATTTCGGTGAATGGTCAGCCGTTAGTAGTGAATTTACATTCACCACTCACTATTTCCTATTCACCATTGTATCTTTATACAGTTTCCCGCTTTCTTATAACGCACCGGAAGGGTTTAGTTTCCGATCGTTACGCTACATGATTTTCTATTTCTTAAAAGAACTTATCGCTTCACCATCCCGGATCCGCTTTATAATCTTGGAGTTCTTAT
>NZ_JAANAT010000008.1:0-5000 GCF_011089895.1 Mucilaginibacter inviolabilis | reverse complement strand
GGCTTTTACCCCACCAACTAGCTAATCTGATATCGGCCGCTCCAATCGCGCGAGGCCTTACGGTCCCCCGCTTTCACCCTCAGGTCGTATGCGGTATTAGCCACTCTTTCGAGTAGTTATCCCCCACGACTGGGCACGTTCCGATACATTACTCACCCGTTCGCCACTCGTCAGCTTAACCTGTTACCGTTCGACTTGCATGTGTAAGGCATGCCGCCAGCGTTCAATCTGAGCCAGGATCAAACTCTACAGTTCGATCTTGATTTACTCAACGGAATCGACAAAACCATTTACATGATTCCATCTAATTTCCGTGAGCGTTTAAAGTCCAAGAGACTTGATACTCGTCACCGAGCATCAAAACTCACCTTCAAACGCCCACGCTTATCGGCTGTTAATTTTTAAAGAACCAAGAGAGCCAAGCTCATCTTGACAAGATCGACGACTTGCATCGAATCTTGCGTCTGTCGACTGCTTTGCAGCTCGTCAACAGCACAGAAGCGAGATTATGACTGATGTTTTTACTATCGTCAACACCTATTGCATGCGATTTTCATCAGCTTGCAACTTCCGCTCTGCTTACAACCAGGCCAAGCCCGGCTGGATCCACAGATGCAAACGCTGCCACACACCAGGCAGACTTCGCTTGCATCTAGGGACCGAGTGCCCGACCTGCCTTAGCAGACCCACACTCAGAGACAGAAACGCCCGGCCATGTGACCGGGCGTTTTGCTTAAATATTAGCCTGACGATGACCTACTTTCACACGGGAACCCGCACTATCATCGGCGCTGAGGCATTTCACTGTCCTGTTCGGGATGGGAAGGAGTGGGACCGCCTCGCTATGGTCATCAGGCTTAACTGGTTGGCTTGCTGAAGTCTCGTCAGAGATTTTCAACAGGCCCAATTTGTAGAGCTGCGCAGTATACATGAGTTTGTCATGTATTGCACTTCGAATCAGCTGGTTTTGATTGCGTTCACACGTTGGATCATTCGTTGAATGATCTGACTTCTGAAGAACGGTATAACTTGTGTCCTCAATAATCCCTGATCAGATCGGCTGATGTTTCCATCGCCTGAACTGTCAAAGTTATAGGGTCAAGCCTCACGGGCAATTAGTACTGGTTAGCTTAACGCATTACTGCGCTTCCACACCCAGCCTATCAACGTCCTGGTCTCGAACGACCCTTCAGGGGGCTCAAGGCCCCGGCAAGACTCATCTTGAGACGAGTTTCCCGCTTAGATGCTTTCAGCGGTTATCTCTTCCGCACTTAGCTACTCGGCGATGCCACTGGCGTGACAACCGATACACCAGAGGTGCGTCCACTCCGGTCCTCTCGTACTAGGAGCAGGCTCTCTCAATCTTGCAGCGCCCACGGAAGATAGGGACCAAACTGTCTCACGACGTTTTAAACCCAGCTCACGTACCTCTTTAAATGGCGAACAGCCATACCCTTGGGACCGGCTACAGCCCCAGGATGAGATGAGCCGACATCGAGGTGCCAAACACCGCCGTCGATATGAACTCTTGGGCGGTATCAGCCTGTTATCCCCAGAGTACCTTTTATCCGTTGAGCGATGGCCCTTCCATACAGAACCACCGGATCACTTTGTCCTACTTTCGTACCTGCTCGACTTGTCAGTCTCGCAGTCAAGCACGCTTATGCCAATGCACTATCAACACGATTTCCGACCGTATTTAGCGTACCTTCGAACTCCTCCGTTACACTTTGGGAGGAGACCGCCCCAGTCAAACTGCCCACCATACACTGTCCCCAATCCCGATAAGGGACCAAGGTTAGAACCTCAAACACACCAGGGTGGTATTTCAACGTTGGCTCCATGAGAACTAGCGTCCTCACTTCAAAGCCTCCCACCTATCCTACACAGATCTGTTCAAAGTCCAATGTAAAGCTACAGTAAAGGTTCATGGGGTCTTTCCGTCTTTCCGCGGGGAGATTGCATCATCACAAACATTTCAACTTCGCTGAGTCTCTGGAGGAGACAGTGTGGCCATCATTACTCCATTCGTGCAGGTCGGAACTTACCCGACAAGGAATTTCGCTACCTTAGGACCGTTATAGTTACGGCCGCCGTTTACTGGGACTTCAGTCAAGAGCTTGCACCCCATCATTTAATCTTCCAGCACCGGGCAGGAGTCACACCCTATACGTCGACTTTCGTCTTTGCAGAGTGCTGTGTTTTTAATAAACAGTTGCAGCCACCGATTCTCTGCGGCCCCATTCTGCTTCGAGAGTAAATCTCTACACATACTAGAGGCACACCTTCTTCCGAAGTTACGGTGTCAATTTGCCGAGTTCCTTCTCCAGAGTTCTCTCAAGCGCCTTAGAATACTCATCTCGCGCACCAGTGTCGGTTTGCGGTACGGTCGTCAATAGCTGAAGCTTAGTGGCTTTTCCTGGAAGCAGGGTATCACTCACTTCGTCTGCAAGCAGACTCGTTATCACGCCTCATCTAAGCTCTCCGGATTTGCCTAAAGAGCACGACTACACGCTTGAACCAACTATTCCAACAGTTGGCTGAGCTAACCTTCTCCGTCCCCACATCGCACTATTGATCGGTACAGGAATATTTACCTGTTTCCCATCAGCTACGCATCTCTGCCTCGCCTTAGGGGCCGACTCACCCTACGCCGATGAACGTTGCGTAGGAAACCTTGCGCTTTCGGCGAGGGGGCTTTTCACCCCCTTTAACGCTACTCATGTCAGCATTCGCACTTCTGATACCTCCAGCAGGCTTCACAACCCACCTTCACAGGCTTACAGAACGCTCTCCTACCACGTGCAATAAATTGCACATCCGCAGCTTCGGTAACTGGCTTAGCCCCGTTACATCTTCCGCGCAGGACGACTCGATCAGTGAGCTATTACGCTTTCTTTAAATGATGGCTGCTTCTAAGCCAACATCCTGACTGTTTTAGCCTTCCCACTTCGTTTCCCACTTAGCCAATTTTGGGGACCTTAGCTGGCGGTCTGGGTTGTTTCCCTCTTGAGTCCGGACGTTAGCACCCGGTGCTCTGTCTCCCAAGCTGTACTCATCGGTATTCGGAGTTTGCAATGGTTTGGTAAGTCGCCATGACCCCCTAGCCATAACAGTGCTCTACCCCCGATGGTAATACTTGAGGCACTACCTAAATAGTTTTCGGAGAGAACCAGCTATTTCCAAGTTTGTTTAGCCTTTCACCCCTATCCACAGCTCATCCGCTAATTTTGCAACATTAGTCGGTTCGGACCTCCAGCACCTGTTACGGTACCTTCATCCTGGCCATGGATAGATCACTTGGTTTCGGGTCTACACCCAGCGACTAATTCGCCCTATTCGGACTCGATTTCTCTACGGCTTCCCTATTCGGTTAACCTCGCCACTGAATGTAAGTCGCTGACCCATTATACAAAAGGTACGCAGTCACCCTTGCGGGCTCCTACTTTTTGTATGCATGCGGTTTCAGGATCTATTTCACTCCCCTCCCGGGGTTCTTTTCGCCTTTCCCTCACGGTACTAGTTCACTATCGGTCGATTACGAGTATTTAGCCTTGGAGGATGGTCCCCCCATATTCAGACAGGATTTCTCGTGTCCCGCCCTACTTGTCTTACGCTTAGTTCCACACCGCAGCATTTCTCATACGGGGCTATCACCCGCTATGGCCGGACTTTCCATTCCGTTCTGATATACACGATGCTAAAACGTAAAGGCTACTCCAATTTCGCTCGCCGCTACTTTCGGAATCTCGGTTGATGTCTTTTCCTCGAGCTACTGAGATGTTTCAGTTCACCCGGTTCGCCACAATGACCTATGTATTCAGTCAGAGTTACCCCTCGCGGGGTGGGTTTCCCCATTCGGAAATCTCCGGATCAAAGCTAATTTGCCAGCTCCCCGAAGCTTATCGCAGGCTATCACGTCCTTCGTCGCCTGTAATCGCCAAGGCATCCACCACATGCACTTAGTCACTTGACCCTATAACTTTGACAGCGCTGACTGCACTGTCGTCAAGGACTCGTACAGAGCCTCTCAGCTCCATACGTCTATTGAGTATTCACGCGTTACGCCGTTCTTCATACCTAAACAATTTCTTGCTCAGTTGAAGTCTTGTGTTTGACGCAATCAAAAGCTACTAGCGGCACGGTACGCTCACCCCCTTTACGAGATGGCGCTTTCCGCTAGCAGCGCTGATTCGACTCTACAAATTGTTAAAGAACAACAGCCGACTCTTTCGAGCCTTATGACTGACAAACCAGAACAACCGCTCACGCCTTCGCGCAACGGATGCTTTGGTTTGTCAACCATGGCACAGAGTAATTGGTGGAGGATGACGGGATCGAACCGACGACCCCCTGCTTGCAAAGCAGGTGCTCTCCCAGCTGAGCTAATCCCCCGGGATCTCTTCAAATCCGTGGTGGGTCTGGCTGGATTCGAACCAGCGACCCCCGCCTTATCAAGACGGTGCTCTAACCGACTGAGCTACAGACCCACGCGTTTCTTGCGTGCACTGCCTCTCAGTAACGCTCGCCTGTTGAGGCCAGCTCGGCAGGCTCACGCTATTACTCTGATGTTGTATTCACAGCCGATAAGTGTGGGCGCTTAAAAATGAGTCATGTGGATCTCGCTGGTCATCTGCTGCACGCAACAAACAACTGCTCGACCATTTTCTAGAAAGGAGGTGATCCAGCCGCACCTTCCGATACGGCTACCTTGTTACGACTTCACCCCAGTCACGAACCCTGCCGTGGTAATCGCCCCCCTTGCGGTTAGGCTAACTACTTCTGGCAGAACCCGCTCCCATGGTGTGACGGGCGGTGTGTACAAGACCCGGGAACGTATTCACCGCGGCAAGCTGATCCGCGATTACTAGCGATTCCGACTTCACGCAGTCGAGTTGCAGACTACGATCCGGACTACGACCGGTTTTCTGGGATTAGCTCCCCCTCGCGGGTTGGCAGCCCTCTGTACCGGCCATTGTATGACGTGTGTAGCCCTACCC
>NZ_JAANAT010000007.1 GCF_011089895.1 Mucilaginibacter inviolabilis | reverse complement strand
AGGTGCCTATATCGGCGGTGTCTACCTCTTCCCATTCCGAACAGAGAAGTCAAGCCCGCCAGAGCCGATGGTACTGCGGTAAAACGTGGGAGAGTAGGTCGGTGCCAAATCTTATCACCTTCAATGGTGTAAAACACAAAGCCTCAGAGTTATCTGAGGCTTTTTTTGTGCCTTTACTTTTCGTAGATATCTGTCACATAGATGCTTGAGACTGCCTTATCGTTTATATCTATAAGTAGCCTTAATTAGTATCTCCTTTAATTCCTTCTTAACAGAGGACTCCGCATCAAAGCTATTCACGATATTGTCTGCATTAAAAGGTATTGAAAATATGAATGCAAAAGTATCTCCATCTACTATCGAAGCTGTAATTCGACAACAACTCGAAGCTTATAATAACAAAGGTATTGACACCTTTAAGGAAAATTATTCCCGTATAATTAATTTAAATCAACTCACCAATAATAATGTAGCCGCAAATCCGCATTCCAGCTTTTAACAGAAGTGCTTTAGATGCCTGGTTTTTAACGTTGCATCGAGCGGCTGGGATTCTATTTAATCGGTATGCTTCTCTTTTAAGTTCCTGCATGAAGAGTGTCCCATATCCCATGTTTCTGAAGTTTTCCTTCACCTCATAGTAAATATCGATATAAGGGAAATTATAGTTCCAGATAAAGCCCCCCCTGGCAACTATCTCCCCATCTTTTTGTATACTGTAAGCGTTCCAATCTTCGGAGCTCAGACTTTTTATAAATTGTGCGCCAGGTATTGTAAACGCTGTTTCAAATGCTGTTTCGAATAGAATGGCCTCGGCATTGATATTTTTAGCCGATTCCAATGCCATACTTGCAAGTAAGGTATCATTGGTCTGGCATTCTACAAAACCGGCACATGAAATTTTTATAAACTGGTCAAATATATATCTGGCATATTTTCTGAAAGGCTGGTCTAAAAAGAACTCGCATATCGTATCTCTGTTCTCACGTTTGTCTTTTCCCCATACTGAACCATAGCCAATGGAAATTTCATTAAATTTAAAAAGATAAACGTCTACCCAGCCGGCATCATGGCATTTGTTATAAATGAATTGAAATTTTGTTTCTGCAAGAAACAACCGGCGATGTGATTCGATATCTACCCCTTGTACTTTTACAATGTCAAATTCCATAGAACCGGTAAAAGTTAATAAGCCTTATTCAAAAATAAGAAAAACATAAATATACCCAGTATAGTGGCGCGTGAATAATACCTATTGCGTCGAAACAATACGGTAAAGGATCCAGTTGTCGGTTTCGTATACCCTTTGATAGTTTACACCGCTGTTCACTATTTTAATAAGCGGGATATACCTGCTGCTTAGCTGCGTATAGCCAGTAAAAGGATTTTTAGGCGTAGCTATCAGAACATAATCATCATAGCGGTACGGCGTTTCTATCGCACTTAAAAACAGGTCCTGGTAGGGTAATGTTAGTTTTTGGATGTCGTGTGTAAATGCGGCTACTGGATAGGCTACAGCATCATCCATCAGCACACGCGATGTTTTGGGGAGGTTATTGATCACCTCGGCCAACTCCATGCTTTCCTCCTGATCGGTATTAGGTTTGAGTGTGGTTAGCGTGGTTATAAATCTTTTTTCGTCGGTTATTAATGATTGACTCAGGAAAATATACCCGGTATATAGCTGAATCAGTACAACAATAAACAGTATTGCCTTAAATAGCATTTGCCGCTTTACCGTTTGCGCCTTAAACACCAGGCATAGTAACGACATGATCAGGAAAATGAGGTAATACTCATAAGTCAAAAATATCTTGTCGTATTTGATATGTAAAAACTCAATAAAGGCAAATGGCGTTAAAATAGTTAAAGCTTGATAGGTACTTTCCCTGAACAGGTAAATAGCCACTAATATCAACGGGCAAAAATAAATCACCCTTACCGATACCATGATAGATAGCTCCGGCAATTGATAGTTGGCGCTGGTAGTAGCAATATCAAAGTTAAGTTTATCAACCAATACATTCCAGGTAGCATAGGGGCTCTCGATAAAATAGTTCAGATCGTTGGCATGGGTAAGGTTGAGCAGTTTATAACAGATCACCGAGGCTACCGGTAAAATAAACAGGATGATGTAAATAGCAAACGTTTTATTGATGAGCTTGCGGCGCAGTGATGGACTATTGAAACTTAAAAATAAGCGAAAAATAGATTCCTTTTCGCCCAGGTTTAAACTTTGAACGGTGATAACCAATACCAATGGAACAAAGAACAGGGTAAGCCAGATAAACTTATAATCGCAAAAAATAAGTATCACCAAACAAATACTGGCCAGCGAAACGTGGAAAGTAGTGTTGGAGCGATAAAATTTGAGCAGGTTAAAAAAGAACAGGAAAAAGAAGGTAAGCACCATATAAATGGATTTTCCTGAACAGGCCGTGTACAGAAGGCCCGGGTGTATAAAAAACAATAGCAACAAAACATACAAATAGAAATCATCATCAATACGTTTAGTTAATGCACTGGCAATAATATAAAATAAAACCGCTGTACCAATGGCCGAGGCTATTACCGGCGCCAGGTAGGAGTCGATCCAGCTGAAAATAAAGGTATTGTAAAAGGGCAATAAGGGTGATGTAAGACCCATTACTTTAATACGGTTACCCAGGCCCTCAAAAACTATTTTGGTTTTTTCGATGTAAAAAATGCTTTCCTGATTATAATAACCCAGATGATTTAAATAAATACCAATCACCAGGTAGTAGGCGCCAAGTATCAGGGTTAAAATAAAGAGATATTGATTTTTTGAAATTTTCATTACAATAATCTTATTTAATAACGTTTGTTGGGTTATTAACTTTACTTAATCCGTGATTGGTTTTTTCCCAGTAAAAGGGCTTTACTATTAACTGGTACAAACCCATATAAGCGGCTGCCGAATGCATTAACCAATAAACCGGGTTGGCAATGGCAAATAATATCAATTCAAAATACCTGCGCTTAAATACCGCCATCATGTTGATATATATCATCAGGATGTTACCAACCATCAGGTTAAATATCGCCATAAACAATACCCAATCCGGGAAAAGCGAACGTATGGTCGAAAAATCAAATATAAGGTAGCTGATAAATATGGCCAGTAAAAGGGGGTAAGCCAAAAAGGTAGCTGATGTGGCGCCTATAAAAAAATTGAATCCCCAGAATCCCCGCCATCCAATTTTGCGGACAAGAGCTGCCGGGTTACGCATGTGTACCAGGTAAGTTTGCATATAGCCCTTAATCCAGCGCGAACGTTGACGTATCCAGTTAAAAGGCTCGTTGTTAGCCTCCTCGTAAGTGGTGGAGTTAATGATGGATATTTTATAACCTTTGGCATAAGCGCGTACACCCAAATCGGCATCTTCGGTTACGTTAAACGGATCCCAGGCGCCTAATTCTACCAGCGCATCCATTTTAAAATGATTGCTGGTGCCCCCCAGCGGAATAGGGATATCCAATGTATCCAGCCCAGGAAGCATATAATCAAACCAATAGGAGTACTCCAGTGTAAACATGCGGGTCAGGAAGTTCTCGTTCCGGTTAAAGTAGTTTAGCGCACTTTGTACACAGATGTAATTTTGCGGTAGTTTGGCAAAAAGCGCTACCACCTTTTTGAGCTGATCCGTATCGGGGATATCCTCGGCATCATAAATGGTAAGGTATTTACCTTTTGAGAAATGCAAACCATAGTTGCAAGCTTTAGGCTTGGTTTTAGGCAGGTGAAATGGTACCACAATTACTTCAAAAACTCCGGGAAAATCAAGATTTTGAACCGCTTGAAGCGTTCTGTCATCATCCTCTTCAATCAACAATTTAATATCCAACTGTTCACGGGGATAATCCAAACTCTGTAAGTTCCAGATCAATTTTTTGATCAGCTTATCTTCTTTATAAACGGGCAGCAATATAGTGTAAACCGGCAAACTGCTTTCTACAATGTCCCGTACATCGGTTTTGGTTACAGCCTGGTGCAACTCAAAACGCGAACCCACAAGCGCCAGAAACAGTTTAAAAACAATAGCGATCAGGAAAACCGTACTGATAATTACGTTGATAATGATGGATGTATTTTTAAAATTCAACACCAGGCCTATAGCTGTAATGCTGATGATAATAAAAATAGTAATGAGTTGCGCACTGGTAAAGGTAGTGGATGCCGAACTTTCAGGGTCGCGCCTTAAAAGCTCAAACACCGAAGCCTTTACATATTTTTCGCCAAGTAGTTTATGGCTTAACCAGGTGATGTCCAGGTCGCTGGCTACAATGATGTGGGGCTCCAGATCATAAGTAAACTTGATAAACTCAATAAACAGTTGGTTGCTCGGATCGCTCATTAAGGTTACTACCTTATTATTTTCGATGCGGAGTGGTAAAGCAATATGATCGTTAGCAAATTTCAGATCGATCTTTTTCAGTATTTCGGTATCAAAAGCTTCTTCTCTTACCGGTGCAAAAGTAAAGCCCGCGTTGTTTAAAGAGCGCTCGTAATTTTTACGTGAAATATACCCAAAGTTAAGGGCTATCTTGGCGTATGACATCCCCGAGCGTTCCGAAAAATGCTTGATTTTTTCCTGATCGCCTGGTGTGATGAACCTGTCGTTAACCAAAAGTTCAGGAATAGAAATACTCATTGTTTTTAGTATCAAGTAGTTAGTATCAAGTATCCAGTAAATTGCATCGAGTAGTTAGTATTAGGTACACAAAAAAGACTTGATACTAACTACTTGATACTATAAAAAGTTAATCGTTAAACAACTCCTGTGATTTTTGAACTTTTGAACGCACGTACAGGAACGAAAGTAATATCAGTATCAGTAAACCTAATAATATATACAGATTATAGTTATCCCAGAAACGGGTTAAACCGCTTTTGGTATCAATGTACTCCAGGTTTTCGCTTGATTTATTGATGTTGAACAAGTATTTGTTGGAATTAACATCTGATATGCAAACGTTGCTTGACAGGGTTGAGAGCTGTTCGGTAATGGATTTAGATACCGCTAAAAATGCCTCAGAAACATGTTTACCTGTTGCTGTAAGCACCAGTGTGGCGTTATTACTGCGTCCGTAAAATATCTGGGCCAGGCCGTTTGATACCGTATCTGATAAAGAGTAAACCGGCGTGTGATTATCCGTATTGTACAATCGGAAATCACGGCTGAAGGTAATTGGCGCATCCGGGAATTCATTCAGCAACTTATCATCCTTAGAAAGAAGCGCGATAATATTATATTTTTTAAGCTCATCTGGCTGTATCCCATCCGAATAAACAAACTCAGGGAAGTTATTAGCGTTGATGTTGTTATTTAGCTCATAAATAATTTCGCCCAGTGCAGCAGCGGCATATTTTGCGTAATCCCTGCTTATTAATATACGTGTAGTACCTGTATTAAAGGCCTCTGGATATTGGTAAAAGCTCAGGTTGCTGGTGATAAACGGGTTTTTTGATTCCAGGTATGACTTATCTACGTCAACCTCTGCAAAAAAATTGATGAAACTATCTTTACAATGCCCTGTAGTTGGGAAAAACCGGAACTCAGCCTCCAGCGTATTGTATTTATGGTGCTGGTAACGGTTAATAGTGATAGATGTATTTAACTTACCGGATGCATCCAGCTTTTCACTGCTGATAAGCAGGCCGTTGAGGTAAATATTAAAGAAACCACGGTCGCCGGGACTTAGTCCACTATAATTGGCCACAAAGTGGATCTCTACCTCTTTGGGTGTAAAGCTAAAGTCGCTGTTTTTAAAGGAGTAAGCACTTTTCAATGAACCAATGCCCGATAAAAAGTCGCTTACACCACCAATTTGTTTCAGGGATAATTTAGAGCGGTTTTCGTCGATGCTTTTGAAGAAAGTGTTTTGCGCTTTCTCAATCAGCAGGTAATCGCCGTAGGTTGAGTTCAGGATATTCATGTTACCCAAAGCGGTAATTGCTTTTTCAAAGCCGTTGTCGTCGCCACCGGTAATAAATAGTATTTCTTTGGATACATTTTCCTGACTCACCGTTTTAACCGGTGTAAGGGTGCCATTTGGGGCTGCAACCATGCGGGTAATGGTATCAGTAACCAGGCCTACAGATTTGTGCAGGTAAAATAAACCCTGATCATTTTGTGGGGTTACTTTTACCAGTTCGCGTTTAGCTGCGGTTAGGCTTGCTATGTTACCTACCTGTATGTAGTTGCGCACGGTATCAGGTAGTTTATCCTCTTCAAATACCTGGATGTTGCGGGTTTGGGTCTTTTTTAACCTGGAATAAGCCCATGCTACTGCCTTCAGATCATGCAGAGTTGGATTTGCCGGATAAACAATAGCTCTTTTAGAGTCAAAACAGTTGCTGATGTTTACGTTATCAAAAAAGCTTTTATTGCTTTTTAGTAATGCCAGATAGGAATAATTTTTGATCTTTAACCACATAGCCGGGTTATCCAGATCTTTACACTCGTCATCGCTGATGGTGAGCAGGGTTTTTACCTGGATCTTCAGGAACTTATCAGGCGACAGATCTGCACGGGTGAGGTTCAGGGTAAGTTTCTGTATAGAATCCCTGGTTAACCGGCCGCTATATGCGGGTTTGTTGTTGATAACCACGTTAATGAACGAACGCTCTTTGATCAAAGCCTGCGATGGCTCAAAATACAATACCAGCTTGCTGCCATTCATTTCGGTAAGCGGGGTTATCTTCACATAAAATGAATTAGCGCCACTCATTCCGTATAGCACATCGTCTTCATGCCCAAGCGATTTAAAAGTTACTATACTTTGTGCTTGCGTTGTTGTATTTATTAAAAATACAAAAGCTAAAAGGGCTAAAAATTTACTCATCTGGTTGTAAATATTAATTTATAACGTAAAACTCAACTCTAAAATAATTACCGTTATCGTCACTGCGATAGGTAAGTTCACCGCCCATTTCCTGGGTCATTAATTTGGCGATAGAAAGGCCTAAACCAAGGCGGCTTTCATTAACTCCCGATGTATCATTAAGCGTTTTTAGCTTATTAAACATCATATCCAACTCTTTTTGACCAATGGCTATGCCTTCATCAATAATTTCAAAAACAAAGCGTTGGCGCTGCAGACTGGTTACCACCCTGATATCATTATTAGTTTGCGAAAACTTAATGGCGTTTGATAGTAGGTTCTGAAATACCTGACCGGCAAATACCCGGTCGAGCCTCACATTAAGAGGCAGTTTCAGGATGTTATCTGTTAGATGAATGTTTTTCATCTGTGCAGTTTCATATAAACCCCTGAAAACGTGTGCCACTTCTACATTGGCATCAAATATCTCCAGATTAAACTGCATTTCCGGCGATTCTATCTCTTTCACATCCATCAGCCTGTTCAGCAGGTACTGCATCTTTTCGGCCGACTCCGCTATGTAGCCTACATACTCCTTTTGATCGGTGCTCAGGCGATAATCTTCTTCCTTGATCATGTTATTGCTCATCACTACCGAGCCAATGAGGTTCTTCAAATCATGCCCAGCTATATTGATAAAGCTGTTCTTTTGTCCGTCAATTTTACGTAACTGCTCATATTGCGCATCGATCAGGTTGTTTTTGGCATTAATATCGGCGTTTTGTTGTTTAAGCTGCTCGTTTGATTTTTCAATCAGTATCTGCGAACGCACATCCCTTTTCATCACCTTGTAACGGGTACCCGGGATAATGCAGGAAATAATAGCAGTTATAAAAAAGAATTGCCCGCCATTACTGATCACGATATCCAGGTTATAATCACTGAATAAATTAAAAAATATAGCCAGTAATAATAAAGCTACCAATACTTCTATAAAGGAGTTAATAGGCTCCCAAAATACCTGCAGGTTAAAGAACAAAACAATGGTTGCAAAAACCAGGTAATAAATATTAAGGTTCTGGATTTTTACAATATTGCATAAAAGCGCTGATGTTACCGAAAGTAAAAAAAAACTGATATGCAGCAGCAGCCGGTAATCATATCTTTTGGCCGTAAAAAGCCCGTGCAAGCCATATATCAGAGCGCTGGTTATTAACCGTACAATAAAAAACTGTATCCAAATTTCTGGTGCATACACGTAATCAACAATACTAAAAACCGGATAAAGCAAAATAATGGGCCAAATAATATTATTGGTTTGGAACCATGCTTTTTTCGAGGTCTCTTTTATTAATTCGTCTTTTGCAATTTGAACAAACATTATTCGTTATCTTAAATTATAATTAAAATCAAGTCCTGTTTTTTTTATGGTTTTTTATCAGCTAAGGTTTAAGAAGTGAGACTCAAAGCAGTTCTTTTTACGCAAATCTTAAACTATTTGTTAATACTAATGGTAACAACTGCTGGCGCTGTTGCAAAAAGTAGTCCAAAAATCCAGCAATCTCGTTTGCAGGCTTTTAAACGGGCGCAAAGTCTTGACCATGGTATCAGCATTTCATGGCTGGAACAAACATGGGTTAAACAAACGTTTGCGGAAGAAGGTTTAAAAAAAAATGATCTGGAATTATTAAAAAAACTCGGCTTTAAAAGCATTAGGTTACCCGTTGCTTTCAGGTGGTTTGAAGAACAGCATATTCCGGATGAAGAAGTGTTCGGCCGCATCGACCAGGTGGTGAAAAAATGTCATGACTACGGATTTAAACTGGTGATTGATTATCATTACGGAAAGTTAAATGATACCAACTATTTGGTGGAAACACCTATAATTATTAAGCGTTGGTTAAAAATAGTAAAACGTTATACCCATACCAACGCCGATGACGTTTTTTTTGAATTATATAACGAACCGCCCCGGATTGACCCCAAAGTGTGGAAAGATGCGGCTTATAATATGGTAACCGCTATCCGCAAAATTGATCAAAAACATACCCTGATCATTGGTGCATCCAATTACAACAGCATTTACGAACTGAGCCGTTTTGTGCGTCTGGCCGACGAGAACATCATTTACACCTTTCATTTTTACGAACCCTTCTTTTTTACCCACCAGGGTGCAGCCTGGGTGGGCGATCAGGTAGCAACAACCGGGGTATCATTTCCTTATAATGCGGAAAATTTTCCAGCCCTTAACCCAAAAGCCAGGGGAACCGACGGAGAACTCAATTATAATAAGTACAATAAAGACGGTAATGAGCAATCTATTAACGATAAGTTACAAATTGCTAAAACCTGGGGCGCTAAGTACGATGTCCCCATACTATGCGGCGAATATGGGGTTTATAATAAATATGCCGATCTGGACAGCCGCTGCCGTTACATTAAAGCCATGCGGGCTGCCCTCAAACGCCTGAACATTCCCGGCATGCTTTGGGATTATAATGGGGCGTTCTCTTTGTTTACCGGTAAACCTGCTTTAAATACTTTGCCGGTTTGTATGCAGGAGGCTATTGGGGTTGCAAGGTAAAAATTATCACCACGTGTCATTACTGTAAGGTATGAAGCAATCTCTTTCAGTAGTTTGTCATCCTGAGCGTAGCGAAGGATCTATTCATCGATTAGACATGGCGTATACCCGCTCATGGCCGCGGGAGGGCCTAGTTACTTTTCCTTGATGAAAAGTAACCAAAAATCAAGTCACCAGAAATGCTTCTTTGCGCACGTGGCCTTTGCCCTGCCAATCAGCCAGAACCAGGGCTGCAATTATTTTGCCCAACTTCGTTCGCTCACTCCCCTGTGCTTCAGCAAAAACTTGCTATGCCCCGCAACAGCACCATCCACCATCGTTCTGCCTGCTTTCGCCCGAAGCTTATCTGTTGACAGAGGAAAATAAATCACTAAATCATTAATTGAAAAAAGTCCTTGCTCCTTGTTCTCCAAATCCTTGTTCCCAAAAATCATTTAACATAATTATTCATTTATTGATTACCTTTGCCAGGTAATATACTGTTATGAAATTTTTTGAAGAAAAACGTCGGGAGGTTATGGTGCATATTGAAAAATATATGCTCGAAAAGATGTTTGAATATTTAAAACCTGTTGATACCATTTGGCAACCATCTGATTTTTTACCCGACTCTACAAGAGATTCATTTTTCAGTGAAATAAAAGAATTGCAGGAAAGCGCCCAGGGTTTAAGTTACGACCTGATAGCCGTTTTAATTGGTGATACTATTACTGAAGAAGCCTTGCCTACTTACGAGTCATGGCTTACCATGGTTGAAGGTGTTTCAAAAGACGAAGAAGGCGGCTGGATGAAATGGACCCGCCACTGGACGGCCGAAGAAAACCGTCACGGAGACCTGCTTAATAAATACCTTTACCTGTCTGGCCGTGTTAATATGCGTATGATGGAGGTATCAACCCAGTACCTGATTGCCGATGGTTTTGATATCGGTACCGGAACCGACCCATATCGTAACTTTATATATACCTCATTCCAGGAACTGGCTACTAATGTATCGCACAGGCGTGTAGCTTCGCAGGCTAAAAAAGATGGCGATACGCTGCTGTCGAAAATGTGTGGCGTTATTGCCGGTGATGAGGCCCGTCATGCTAAAGCTTATAAATACTTTATTGAGAAAATATTTGAGGTTGATCCGAGCGAAGCGATGATTGCTTTTGAGGATATGATGCGTAAAAAGATTGTAATGCCGGCTCACTTTTTACGTGAGGTGGGTTTAAAAATAGGCCAAACTTTTGGTCACTTCACGGATGCCGCCCAACGCCTGGGTATATATACCGCTATTGATTATGTAGATATACTGAAAGAGCTGATAGAAGACTGGCATATTGAAAGCGCAACCGACCTGAACGAAGCCGGCGAAAAAGCCCGCGACTATATCATGAACCTGCCATCGCGCCTGCTGCGCGTTGCCGAACGCATGAAAAACCCCATGCTCGAATACAAATTCAGCTGGATACACGGATAAATTTTCCTTATCAGAAAATATTAAAAAAGGCACCCGATTGGGTGCCTTTTTTGTTTGCTAGATAATTTTCTTCCCCATGTCATTGCGAGGCACGAAGCAATCTCGTAGCTATTCTTATCGATGAGAACGCGAGGAGATTGCTTCGTGCCTCGCAATGACATGGTTTTTTATGTCCGATTTTTAAAGACTTACGAAGTTTTTGAAAACTTCGTAAGTCTGACGCTTGTCGTTACTTCTCTCCATCTACCTTAAACCCAGGCTTACTATACCCCTCAGGCACATACCCATCCGGAATCTGGATGTGGTTACCATCGCGCAGCGCGAAGTAATTCGGCGACATGATCTCTACTCCGGCTTCGTTAAACTTATCCTGTATGTTTTGGTGCAGTCTGGAGTAAATAGCCGCCATTTGGTTGGATGAAGCCGTGTAGGCGTTCAACTGGTAGGCCACATTAAAATCATTCAGCCCGGTTTGCAATACAAAGGGTTTATGCTCGGTAAGCACGCCATCAGTAGCTTCGGCCGCGCTGATGAGCAGGTTATGCACCGTTTGCCAGGGCACATCGTAACCAATGGTTATGGTAGTATTGAGTATCAACCCCATGGTTTTGGCTACAGTACTGTAGTTGGTGGTATGCCCGCTCAATATGGTAGCGTTGGGGATGGTGATATCCTCATTTTTTATGGTGCGTAAGCGGGTTACCAGCAGGTTTTTCTCTACCACATCGCCTGTTACGTCGCCTACTTTTATACGGTCGCCAATTTTGTAGGGGCGCATATAGGTAAGTACAATGCCCGATACCATATTGGATATGGCCGACGATGAACCCAGCGAAAACAGGATCCCCAGAAATACCGTTACCCCCTGGAAAACTTTGGAATCAGAGCCCGGCAAATACGGAAATATCACCACAAACATAAATGCAAACAGCAGTACTCTAATAATATTATAGGTAGGCATGGCCCATTCCGGATAAAAACCGTTGATGGTGATGGCTCCCAGGGCAATTTCGTTGGCAATAAATTTTACCAGTTTTACGATATAACGGGTAACAATATAAATTACAGCAATGGTGAGCAGGTTGGGAATGTAGTGTACAATGGCCAGTACTATACTTTTAAAAGGATTAACAATATAACCAAGTAACTGTACCGCTATAGGTTTTGATGATGGGAAAATAAAAAACAATACGGGCAAGGCCATGTAAACCAACAAAATGATGAGAATAAACCGCCCGATGCGCAGCAAGCCGGTAACAACAGGTAGCAAACGTTTGGCATAGGCAACGGGGGCGCCTTTGGCAGCCAGTTTATCCATGCGGTTTTCCCAGGCTCTGAGCGTTTTAAGTTTTACCCAGCGCGAACCTTTATTGAGCGCCCATATTAAAATAACGAGCAATATTACAACGGCTACAGCTTCCAGAATATTAATAACTACCTGTTTGGTGCTGCTATCTGAAAAATAATTACCCAGTTTTTTTTTGAGGATAACTAGGTAACTGGCTGCCAGCTGCGGGCGATTAAGCTCGGTAAAGGTGGCATCCTTATTATTAACCGCCAGGATAATTTGCGAATTGTAGGAGATCACCGAAATTGATGTATCGTTTTTTAGTGTGAGCGAATCGGGATTAAAATCAATACGGTTAACCAGCTCCTCAATGCGTTTGGTTACTACCTGGGCCCGTTCGGCCGGTTCAAACAAACCCTGACCGGTATAAAAAGTAAAAAGCGTATCGCGACCGATGATAACCGGGTAACCTTTGGCTTCAACCGGTTTTTGTGCCCGGGCACAAAAGGCAGCTAATAAAAACAGAATAAAAAGGTAATAACTTTTAGGCATAACAGGCAGATTTTCTGTTAAAGCTAAAAATTATATTTCAATTCTTTTTAACCTTATCTGCCTCAATGATTCTCTTACCGATGTCATTTCTCCCTGTGGTCGAAATGAGAGAAGCCGTTCTTTTTAGCCTTCCTGTACCAGGTCGGTGCCGCTGTCACCAGCCAGATCTTTAAACAGGTCGTTCAATATCGATTCAATGGTGAGCGAGTTTACATCATCTACATAATGCTCAGACCGCGTTATCCACAGCTCCGTACCATTTAAGGTGAGGTTGAATAAGAAACCTTCGTATATCTCAGGGCCGTTTATTTCGATAGAACCATTTTTTTGTTCAACAGTAAAATCAATATCGCTTTGCCTGCGTTCATGAAAAAGCGGGTTAAGCTTTTGTAACAGCAGGTCATATAGCTCCTGTATCTTGATGGGTTTATGGAGGGTGATGATCTTCATGGCGATGGATGTTTATACCTAAAGTACAAGCCGGGTTGCTTATTGTTTGTTATAATATTAAAGCGATATTTAAACCGCGGGAGCCGACTCATGAAACTACATCGTTATTTTGTTTATATAGTTGCCAATAAAGTAAATACCGTATTTTATATAGATGTTACCGGCAATTTAGAACAACGGGTATGGGAGCACAAACAAAAAATATACAAAGGGTTTACGGCTAAGTACGATTGCAGCAAATTGGTATACTACGAAGAATATCAATGGGTAGATGATGCTATTGCACGTGAAAAGCAATTGAAAGCGGGTTCACGAAAAAAGAAAATTGATCTGATAGTTGCTGATAATCCCGCATGGGATGATCTAAGCAGTGAATGGTATAACTAAAAAAATAAACTATGTCATTGCGAGCGTAGCGTGGCAATCTCCTCGCGTTCTCGTTGGTGAGAATAGCTACGAGATTGCTTCGTCGTACCTCCTCGCAATGACATGTATTAGAAGTACTGAGTGATAAAGAAAGGTAGAAAAACTAACAAATCATGTCATTGCGAGCGTAGCGTGGCAATCTCCTCGCGTTCTCATCGGTGAGAATAGCTACGGGATTGCTTCGTTGTACCTCCTCGCAATGACATGATGTAATTAAAAGATATAATCAAAACACCATGAATTACAAATTACTGGGCCGTTCGGGCCTTAAAGTTTCAGAATTATGTTTAGGCACCATGGGCTTTGGCACCGAAGCCGGATGGGGAGCCGATAAGGATACCAGTTTTGCCATTATGGATGCTTATGCCAATGCAGGCGGCAACTTTTTGGATACGGCCAATATCTATAAATTGGGTACCAGCGAAAAAATTATCGGTGAATACATGAGCAATCATGATCGTGATTACTTTGTACTGGCTACTAAATATACTCTGAAGGATAATATGGCTAATCCCAACGCATCGGGCAATAGTCGCAAAAACATGATGCGCAGCGTGGAGGAAAGCTTGAAGCGTTTAAAAACTGATTTTATAGATGTGTTTTACCTGCATATCTGGGACGATATTACGCCCATAGACGAGGTACTGCGCGGCATGGACGACCTGATTAAACAGGGCAAAATAAACTACGCCGCCATTAGCGATACACCTGCCTGGGTGGTAGCCAAAGGCAATACCCTGGCCGAACTGATGGGCTGGAGCCAGTTTATTGCCTTACAGGTAGAGTACAGTCTGCTGGCCCGCACCGCTGAGCGCGAACTGATACCAATGGCCAAACACTTCGGCATGACGGTAACCCCATGGGCTCCTTTAGCTGGCGGGGCTTTAACGGGCAAATATCTGAAGGGCGACAAAGGCCGCATCAAACCCGAAAGCAATCGCTTAAACAGTCGGGCCGAAGGTATTACCAAAGTGGTGATGGACATAGCTGCCGAGCTGGGCGTATCAGAAAGCCATGTGGCGCTCAACTGGACCCGTCAGCAAGGTTTTTCATGCATCCCGATAGTAGGTGCCACCAAGGTTGATCAGCTGCTGGATAACCTGAAAACGGTAGAGGTTGCCCTGAACGATGATCAGCTCAAAAGACTAAGCGATGCCAGCGCCATCGAACTCGGTTTCCCCGGCGACTTTTTTAAGGAAGAGGCCGTAAGGGTGAATTCCTTTGGTGGATTTTATGATAGGGTGGAAAAGAGGTAGAAACGATTGTTGAAGACTCACCCCGTCTACGCTACGCTGGACGACCCTCTCTTCGCCTGCGGCGGAAAGAGGGTGAGGTAAATATCCCAATTGTCATGCTGAGGAACGAAGCATCTATTGTTGAACTTTTCAATGGCAGAATAGATCCTTCGCTCCGCTCAGGATGACAAATGATTTAGAGGCTTTGATATGCGCCCAAATTTTCGTATATTTATATCAATCAACAGCCCGGGTGTCATTTAACAGACATCCGGGCTGTTTGATTTAAGACGAAATAAGACCAAAAATCGACAATTTCGTATATAGTTATTTGAAAGCCAATTAATTGATACTTTTTAAAGTTTTTAAAACACGTTAAAACCGCGCTGTAATTTGTTAAAAAGTGTTAAAATGCGTGTTTTTAGATCGTTTTTGAAGTGTTTTTAGCCTGTTTTCGATGCGAAATTTGTTAAAATTTAAGGTTTAAAAAGTTTTTCGAGGTAGGATATTAGTCAAACCGTTTCAAATATTCCTGGCTGATGAGCTCGCCGTAAGGGATGCTGCTTTTTTTATCAAGGCTAAACCAGGGGTCCCCATTATCCTGAAGCACCTGGATATTCTGGGCCGGCATAAAGCTTTGTGCCAGCAGGAATTTTTTATAGTGACGGGTATCTTCTGCCACATTCAGCACCATAAAACAATGCCCCGGCGAGCCTCCCCTGATAAACACATCGCCGGTTTTAAGTTCATTGGGATCGCTTACTTTCTTCAGTTCTTTTTGTAATGACAAAGTACCCGCATAGCTGAAAACCAGGTTCATGTAGCGGAGGAAGTTAGGGTAGCTGCAGTCTTTTTGGGCTTTTAGCACCCAATGCCCGTTACTGTAGCGGTAGCCATCGGCATAGTGCACAAAATCGCATTTGAAACCGCTGGTAAAATTGAAAGTGATGGACTTATAGTTCTTTTGCAGGTACAGGTATTCGCCACGCAGGCGTATTACGGCGTCGGCACACTGTTGTAAATCCTGTGTGCCTATGCTCATATCCACAATGGCCGCGGTATACAGATTGGTGCGGGCAATATTGCCTTTGTAAGTGCGGGCAGGTGTACCTATAGGTTTAAGTGGGAGTGCCTGCAACCAGGCTCCAAAACTGGCGGATGATACCTTTACCTGTTGAAATCCTGCCGGGACTTTAAACCGGTTTACAACGTTATCGGTTTTGGTTACACTAAAAAATAAGGTTAGCAGCAGGAGGATGGCTTTCATATGTTTTTGGCTTTTTTGAGCTGTAAGTAAGAGTTATAAGGTACAGGCATATCATCCACTAACCTAAACGCCGAAAAGTGCAAATGTGTAGGTGAGCGTTTTTTGTAGGCATTGTAACCCGTACGACCAACCTCGGCAATCTTTTGGCCTTGTTTTACCTCATCGCCAGGTTTTACAAAAATGGCCTGGTTATGCGCATAATACGTAAAGATATTTTGTGCCGGATGATATACCCAGATGAATTTGCCGCCGCGAAGGCTGCTTACCGGGTCCCATTCATTAGTGCAGGCTATTACAATACCGTTATCAACCACTAATACATCAACGGGTTGATGAGTGCGATCGTCCAGGCAATCCTGGTTATGGTCGTTAATAAAAATGTCATGAGCAGGATGAGCTGTGTGTTTGTTACCATCCAGAAAATTGTAGCCCTTATCGGAGTACCCATTGCCGTTGGTACCGCCTATGGCATTGCTTTTATAGCCTTTAAGCGGGAATACCCAACCAGAGGATTGTGATTTATCAGCAGCTTTTTTAAGTTGCTTTATTAAAGTTTTAAACTGGTTGGCGGCATCCCGCCTTTTTATAGAACCATTTAAAATAGCCGTATTTAAATTATTAATAGTATTACAAATGGTTTTGATATCCTGCGCGTTTGAAACAACAGTTATACATAAAATACTAAGCAACAGGATAATCTTTTTCATTAATGTAATTATTCGTTAATAAGTTGTTTTTCAATAGTACTCATGAGTGCTTCGCAATTTGTTTTTTAAGGCAATGAAGCTATCATGAGCCGTATGATACATTCCGGTTAGTGAGCTTTAGCTCATGATGGTTTCATAAAGTTATAACCAATTAAATTTATAGAAATTGTAAAGGCTCCAGGAATTATTCGCAAAGCGATTACTTTTACAAATGTATTTTTATTACCAGCAAACAATATCGTGTTTTAATTTATTATAATAGTTTAAACAAAAACCTTAACATGTATTCACTTTCCTTAGAGGCCGTCATCATCATTTTTATTATAGGGGGCATCCTTTTACTAATCCTGTTATTGGGGCTGATATTTTCTATTGTGATCCTAGCCAGGCAAAGAAGAAGCCGCGGCCTTGAGATCACTGCCTGGATATTTAATTCCCTGTGGTTTGTTTTTGATATGATTATGGTAGGTACGGGGATTCTCAGAAAGGAATCCTATCCGAATTTGTTGATTTTCCCTACATTGTTAACCTTCTTTTTATTGTGTCAGTACCGGTCGAATATTAGTTCGGGCAATAGTCTTAAAATATGGTATGTAGCCAAAACGAGTATTATCCTGATCGCGTTTTATCAACTTAATTCCCAAATCACCAATTTAATATATGGACGATTTTATGAAACGCTGCAAAAAATGCACCTGGTATTAGTGATACCTTTAGTCAATATAATAATTGTACTGTTGATCAGTTCTATTGCTGCATATCAATACCTGAAAAGAACCAGCCAGTTATTGATAACCACCGATGTGCTGAAAAATACAGCCATCTTTCTGATCTGCGTTTATATAAGTGCAGATATAGTTGGAAGGATAATAGGCTTTATTGATATATGGGGATTGGGCAGTATCAGGGATATGTATCTTAGTAAAATCTACTTCAATGCCATGAATATTTTAATAACGATAGGTTACTCTTTGTTATGCACCATATTAGGCAGCTTAATAGCAGGCTTTACTTACCTGCATTATGCTAAAAAAGATAAAGTAGAGTTACCCGCCTGATCTCAGGCTTCTATTTTGATGTCGTATTTACCTAACAGGCCCGGAAGTCCATGCAAAGAGAACTGTGCTTTTTTGATCATATTATCATCCGGGTCGATCATGAAATTATAGGAACTACGCAGGTCGGTCCCTTTTAATATGGTACGACTAAAAAATGCCCTGTTGAGGTTACAATTAACAAATTTAGCATCGGTAAGATCGCATTCGGTAAGATCTGTCTCTACCATAGAGCATTCACTAAACCGGGCTTTTTTATTTTTCTTTTGGTAAAAAACAGCATTATCCAGGATACAATGCTCAAAATGAATTTCGAACAAAAAGTCGCGGGCCTTGCTAAAATTTACACCGCTTAGCTTGCAATGCTTAAAGGCGATATTTTGAAACCCTGTATTACTTACGTCGGCTAAAGACAGGTTACAATCCTGAAATGTAGAGTCGATAAAGACCATGCTGTACAGGTTGGCATAGGAAAGATCGCAGCTGATAAACCTGCAATTTTCATAAGTACGGTCGCGTCCGGTTAACTGGTCGGCAGGTATTTTAGTAAAAGTTTGATCTTCCTGGTGGTTGGCTTGCATGCGGCAAATTTAAATTTCTTGCACTATTTTTTATTACCCGGCACTCGTTTTTAAAAAGGAATTTCTTTTTTATGAATCAGATATTAATTTATATATAATAATTATATTTGATATATATCATTGATTATTAACCAATAAAAACTATTACTTATGAAAAATTTACAACTAAAAGCAAAAGCTTTAGAACTTGGCGTAACAGGAGCTCTTTCGAGAAGCCAGATGGGGAAAATTATGGGTAGCGGACCTGGTATTGGCATTTTACCCGTATGCGATGGATGCTGTCCAACCTACCCTTGTACCTTCCCTCCACATATGTTGTGCCCGGCTGTGGTATGCCCGCAAGCTTCGTAATCGTATAGCTAAATTAGGATAGCCCGGGTAACGCCGGGCTACATATTTCTTCTGTACTGCCCGCCAACCTCATACAGTGCATGGCTGATTTGCCCGAGTGAACAATATTTGCAGGCTTCCATCAGGCTTTCAAAAATATTGTCGCCGGTAATGGCAGCGTGCTGCAGGGTTTTGAGCAGTTCGGGGATACGCTCCTGGTTACGCTGCTGAAATTCATGCAGGGTTTGTATCTGATATTGCTTCTCATCTTCGGTAGCCCTGATCACCTCTGATGGAACTATGGTAGGAGAGCCTTTTTTATTCAGAAAAGTATTGACACCGATGATGGGATATTCACCGTTATGTTTCAGGGTTTCGTAGTATAATGATTCCTCCTGGATCTTGCCGCGCTGGTACATGGTTTCCATAGCACCCAATACACCGCCACGATCATTGATGGCCTTAAATTCGGTCAATACAGCCTGTTCAACCAGGTCTGTAAGCTCTTCAATAATAAAAGCGCCTTGTATAGGGTTTTCGTTTTTGGCCAAACCAAGTTCCCGGTTGATGATCAATTGTATGGCCATGGCCCGCCGAACGGATTCTTCAGTAGGGGTGGTTACGGCCTCATCGTAAGCATTGGTATGCAGCGAATTGCAATTATCATAAATAGCATAAAGCGCCTGCAAGGTAGTGCGGATATCGTTAAAATCGATCTCCTGGGCATGCAACGACCGGCCGCTGGTTTGAATATGGTATTTAAGCTTTTGCGATCGATCGTTCCCTTTGTATTTATTTTTGATGGCCTTGGCCCAGATGCGCCTGGCTACACGACCAATCACTGAATATTCCGGATCGATACCGTTACTGAAGAAGAATGACAGGTTGGGTGCGAAATCATCAATATGCATACCCCGGCTCAGGTAATATTCAACATAGGTAAACCCGTTGGATAGGGTAAAAGCCAGCTGCGTGATAGGATTGGCCCCGGCTTCGGCAATGTGATAACCGGATATGGATACCGAGTAAAAGTTGCGCACTTTCTCCCGGATAAAATACTGCTGCATATCGCCCATCATCCGCAGGGCAAATTCGGTAGAGAAAATACAGGTGTTCTGTGCCTGGTCCTCTTTCAAAATATCAGCCTGTACTGTACCGCGAACGGTAGATATAGCGTAGGCTTTTATTTTTTCATAAACATCGGTCGGAAGAACTTGATCGCCGGTAAGCCCCAGGAGCATCAAGCCGAGACCGTTATTGCCGGGGGGAAGAAGAGCCTCTCCTTTGGAGAGGGTTGGGGTGAGGCTGTTATATCTTGGTCTTTCCAATCCCTTATCATCATATAGCTCTTTAAACTTAGCTTCTACCAGGTGCTCTAAACCATGTTCTTTGATATATTTTTCGCATTGCTGGTCGATAGCGGCATTCATAAAAAAGCCGAGCAACATAGGGGCAGGCCCGTTGATGGTCATGGATACGGAGGTAGATGCTGCACAGAGGTCGAAACCAGAGTATAATTTTTTAGCATCATCCAATGTGGCAATACTCACGCCGGAATTGCCTATTTTACCATAAATATCGGGCCGGGTATGTGGATCTTCCCCATATAGTGTAACCGAATCAAAAGCGGTAGATAATCGGTGAGCCGGCTGACCAAGCGATACATAATGAAAGCGTTTGTTGGTTCGTTCGGGGCCACCTTCGCCGGCAAACATGCGTGTAGGGTCTTCTCCCTCGCGTTTTAACGGAAATACCCCTGCCGCATAAGGGAACTCGCCAGGCACATTCTCTGTGAGTAACCACCGCAATACATCGCCCCAGGCCTCATACCGGGGCAAAGCGATCTTGGGTATCTGTAATTGCGATAAGGAAGTGTAGTACAAGGGTTGTTTAATCTCTTTGTCGCGCACTTTGTAGATAAAGTTTTCGGCCTTATACTTTTTAATCGTTTCGGGCCATTCCTTAAGCAGGTGTTTACATTCGGGATGAAGCTGCCCTTCGAGATGAGCATACACCTCTTCCAAACCCTCGCCAAAAGAGGGGACTTTGCTTTGCTGATTTTTGTTCTTACTCCTTGTTCCTTGCTCCAATGTCCGTCCCAGCTCCATCACCCCCTTTACCTGGAATAACTGTTGCGCAATTTTACACTGTTCATCTACCCAATCATCATAAGCTTTACTGCTTTCGGCAATTTCTGCCAGGTAGCGGTTACGATCAGGTGGAATGATATAGATTTTTTCAGATTCTTCTTCTTTATCTTTTAGTCCTTCACCTTTTCCCTCTAACAGATCAACCCCCGTTTTAGTCCTGATGTTTTTCATGATAGCAGTGAACAGGGTGTTCATCCCCGGATCATTAAACTGCGAGGCCATAGTACCATATACAGGTAGCTCATCATCCTTAGCGTCGAAGAGGTGATGGTTGCGTTTATACTGTTTGCGCACATCGCGGATAGCATCCAGTGCACCACGTTTATCATATTTGTTAAGGGCAACCAGGTCGGCAAAGTCCAGCATGTCAATCTTTTCCAGTTGGGTAGCGGCACCAAACTCGGGCGTCATCACATAGAGCGAAACATCGCAATAATCGGTGATCATAGTGTCTGACTGACCAATGCCGGAAGTTTCTACAATGATCAGGTCGTACCCGGCAGCCTTGCAGATATCGATACTTTCCTGCACATGTTTGGATAGGGCCAGGTTAGCCTGCCGCGTAGCCAATGACCGCATATAGACTCTTGGGTTATTGATGGCATTCATGCGGATCCTGTCGCCCAGAAGCGCCCCACCTGTTTTGCGTTTGGAGGGATCGACCGAAATAATAGCCAATGTTTTATCCGTAGCCATTAAAAAACGGCGCACAATCTCATCTACTAATGACGACTTGCCCGAACCACCAGTACCCGTGATACCGAGTACGACAGCCTCACCTAAATCCTCTCCAAAGGAGAGGACTTTGCCTTGTGCCCCCTCTCCTTTGGAGAGGGCCGGGGTGAGGCTGTTCTCCGCCATACTGATCAGTCGGGCAATAGCACCCGGGTCTTTTTCAGGCAGATGGTTCACCTCGCCATTAAGGTGGGTAACCGTTGGGAAATCACATTTTTGCAACATATCATTGATCATGCCCTGCAATCCCATGGTACGACCGTCATCGGGCGAGTAGATACGACTAATGCCGTAAGCTTGCAGTTCTTCGATCTCCTGCGGCAGGAATACACCGCCACCACCACCAAATATTTTGATATGACCCGCTCCGCGTTCGGCCAGCAGATCATGCATGTATTTAAAATATTCCAGGTGTCCGCCCTGGTAACTGGTGAGCGCAATACCCTGTACATCTTCCTGTATGGCGCAGTTCACCACCTCATCAACCGAGCGGTTATGGCCCAGGTGTATTACCTCGGCACCACTGCTTTGCAGTATGCGACGCATGATGTTGATAGTGGCATCATGCCCGTCAAACAACGAAGCCGCCGTTACAAAACGGATCTTATACCGGGATTGATAAGGAGCAGTGCTTTCCATGAAAATAGATAATTGGTCAACACAAATTTAGTAATTGTTTTGGAGTGAATATTATGCATGCATAATAAAATGATGGTAAGGACTGGAGGATTTGAGGACTGGTGCCGGAGCAGGCGGGGTGGGAGCGTGTTTTGAAATAGCTATGAGTCAGCTTTATTTATAATGCGTTTCCTGTCGTTTAGATGTTTTTTTCAATTGGCATCAAACTTACCGCCTTGCATAATTTTTAGATGTTCTGGAGGATAGCGATAAAAGCTTAAATGTCTGTTTGTTCACTGCCTGTTAATTGCGTTAAGCTATAAAATTAATAAAATCGGCTTTCAATCACCATAGGCTATTAACCCGTTTTTATTTTTTTCGGCAGCCTCAAGTAATGAGAGCAACTGCTTTACATCCGTGTCGGATTGTAATTGTTTTTGATGAATAGTTTTACTTATTTGTTTGATTAAAGTAGTATCCCATCTGAAATCCGAATAATAATCAAAACGATCTGCAATAATCTTTTTGTCTTTTAATCTCTTAAATGTTTGGTTATCCAACCCGCCAACAAATTTGAGATCTTTTGGGTCAGGATAATTAGGTTTTGCCTGGAGGTCATCTATCAAATAAAAGTCTAACATTTTTTGCCTTTTAAGCTTATTGATTGGCATCCCAATATAAAGTTTATACCACATAAAATAAAGTAAGAGCCTGTTGACATAAGGCTGTCAGTAGCTGCTTTTAACTTTGGTTATTAAATAAAATTAATAACCAATAAAATGGCTGCAATGCATACATTACGAGGACTTGCCACCACCTGTTTTTTAGCAGATGATATGGCTGCGTCAAAATGTTATGCCGAATTGCTGGGCATTGATGATTACTTTATCTCCCAACCAGCCGGAAGTGCCGACTATATAGAATTTTGTATCAGCGATAATGGTGAGGAAAGCTCATCTGTATACCGGATGAACGAAGCGGCCTAAATAAAAAAGGATACGTGCCTATTGCACATATCCTTTCATTACTATAATATAACCTATTTTATTCGCAAACAGCAACCTGAATGGGCTCTGGTTCAGGGATTTCCTCTGCTGCTTTTTCAATTACTTTGTGTTTGGCGTTTTCTTTAATAAAGCTCAGGCCCAGGGATAGCAATAACAAGGGTACAGTCATCCATATCACCTGGTGAATACCATAATGAGCAATAACAAAACCGCCTAATAATGTACCTACCGTAATGCCTGCGTTAAAAAAGGAGGGCAGCAGGCTGTTTACAAAATCGAGCGCGGTACCATGTATGCCGTCTATAACCAACAGATTGGCCACCAAAAAGCCTCCTGTATGTACCAAGCCCCAAACCGAAAGTATAATAACCATTGGAATAAACAATCCGCCAAACTGGTAAGCTAATATATGCATTACCACTAGTGCTGCCAAAAACAAACGACTGGTTACCATGATGTTCTTACTGAGCGCAATTCCTGTAAGCCAGTTACCAATGATGCCGGTACCACCAAATACCAGCAGCATCACACTGATCTGTACGCCATTCATGTGCGAAACTTTGTCCAGATATTCGGCCAGGTAGCCATAGGTGGCAAACATGCCGGCCAGTATAATGGTAGCGGTTAACAGTTTTACCCAAATGTGTAACCGGCCCAGGATTTTTACCTGGCTTTTTGGACTTGCTTCGGCTTCATTAACCGGCATAGATGGTACAAATAAAGCTAAAGCGCCAAAGGCCAACAGGTTAATAAAAGCAGATAGGACGAAGGAGGCCCGCCAGCTAAACAGATCGGCTATATAAGTAGTTAATGGTACGCCCAATACAGTAGCTACGCTCAAACCCGCCATTACGATGGCAATAGCTTTCGGGGCGTCTTTAGGTCCTGCTTGTTTGGAGGCAGCCGTCATCGATACCGCCCAGAATACCGGGTGTAAAAACGCGGGTAAAATGCGGGCTATCATCAGCACCGTAAAGTTAGGCGCTATTGCCGAAAGCAGGTTGGAAATCACAAATATCCCTAACACCAGACACATGATGGTTTTGCGGTTCATTTTTGCGGTAAGCATATTGGTAAATGGTCCGGCCAGGGCAACGGTTAAAGCAAAAGCACTTAAAAGCCAACCTGCGGTATCAATAGAAATATGAAACTGTTTTACCAGCATCGGCAGTATCCCGATAACCCCAAATTCGGTGGTGATAATGCCGAATGCCCCCAGGGCCATGATATAGATAGATTTTTTCATAGATTTTAGTATTTAAATATTCAAATGTTTCGATGTATAAGGTCAAAATAAATCTCTTCATTTTTCGGGAAGAGGGAACTAGTCTTTTAATTCGGTCAGGCAGGCGATATAATCGTCAAGGATCTGTTGATTCAGTACATATTTGAGGTTGCGGCCTTCTTTTTGAGGCAGCAGCAACTCGGCATCAACTAATTGTTTCAGATGATGGGAGACAGAAGGCTGGGTAAGGTCCAACAGGTCATTTACCTCGGCGCAATACAGGCAGTCCTTCTTTTTTTTAAATTCTTGTAAAATAGCTATCCGATTAGCGTCGCTCAATGCCCGGGATATTTTTTCTATTTTTTTATTGTCCATTATTTGCGGTCGATCATATTACTTCGCTTATGATCTTTGTACGGTGCAAAGGTAAATAAAAAATATTAATATATAGAAATGTTTCTATGTATTGATTGTGTCATTTAAGTAATACTAAACAAATTACGGTTAACCATATTTGCTGGATACTTTGGTTTAATATATTGATTTTCAATTATATAAATCAATTTTAACCGTGAAAAGTGTAAATCATGTAAACCCACTTTTGTAAACAAAATGGGTTTATTATTCACACTCTCCCGCGAGATTAGCGCAGCGTATCTCGTGGGTAGCATGGTTAAATCTTCCAACTTTAGTTAAGCTGAAATCCCGCTGCAGTGAGGTTAGTATAAAGAATATGTCATTGCGAGCGTAGCGTGGCAATCTCCTCGCGTTCTCGTTGGTGAGAATAGCTACGAGATTGCTTCGTCGTTCCTCCTCGCAATGACATAATGGATACATATCAAAGGTTATCCGCTTATTTAACCAACGGTATCAGGTCTCGCAGTTTGCTATTGGTGAGATAAGCGCCTACCCATACCAGTATGCCAAATATGATGGAGAAATAAAGCGGGAACCCAACGCGCATCATCGTAGCGGTAGCCCCACCCAGATAAGCGGTAAGTAAGATTGATCCTAATACTTTAGTCTTTGGTATGATGTACAGTATGGTGCAAATCAATAAAATAATGCCCAGGGGTTGCACGGCAGTTTCGGACCAGCCTAATTGTTTGGTACCGCTAACGGATTCGCTATAGCGTACTATTTTACCTATGGAGTCAAATAGCAGGAATAGTATACAAAGTACACTGATAACTGTACCGGTAATAAATGATGCTTTACTGTTTTTAATTGCAGGTTGTAGTGATTGAGTAGTTTCCATGAGTTATTGTTTTTTTAGTAAAGTTAGGGCGTATTTATACCACGCGTGATGTGCATAAATGACATTTACAGGGGGGGATTACGACAAATTGTTTTACGAATAAAGATGATATACGAAGAGTAATTGGTATGGAAGAACCAATGAATTATTTTACCTGCTTGGCAGAAAAGGTTAGTCTTTCCATCTGTTTGGTCAATGTTTTCTTTTCAGATGGTGATTTAGTGAGATTAATGGCTTGCCTATAATGTTCTATTGCTTTAGCGGCATTTGTACCGGCATACAAATAACCCAATAGGCAGTGATAGTGGTTCAATTGGGTAAGGTTTAGTTTTTCTGCTTCTGCTATTCCTTGTTCGTATCCATAAACTTTGGCAAAGGCAAAAGTCCTGTTCAGTGCGGTTATCGGAGAGTACTCTATCAGGATAAGCTGGTTGTAGAGTTGCAGAATATGCTTCCATTGATGCTCACTGGCAGGAGTAGTATGCCAATACGCAATACCTGCTTCCAGGTGATATTTAGAGATCTGGTTGCCTGAGCATGCGTTTATCAGATAATAATTGCCTTTGTCTATCAGCTCCTGGTTCCAAAGGGTTTTATCCTGTTCCTCAAACAGAATAACTTCACCCTCCTGATTCGCCCTTGCCTCAAACCTGGAACTTTGAAAACACATTAAGGCCAATAGGGCATTGGCATGGGTGGAATTGGTTAAGGGGTTTTCGGTGAGCATCAATGTCAGGCGGATAGCTTCCGAACAAAGATCCTTCCTGATCAGATGGTTATTTGATCTGGACGAATAGCCTTCATTAAATAAAAGGTATAAAGTACTTAAAACCGTATACAACCGGGATTGTATGGCTTGTTCCTGTAACTGCCCGATCTGAAAATCATCATTGCGCAGATTTACCCTGGCCCTGAACAATCTTTTTTTAATGGTTTCGGTTTTTGTCAAAAACGCGTCGGCAATCTCGGCTACACTAAAGCCGCAAAGTATTTGTAAGGCCAAACATATCTGCGCTTCGGTGGAGTTGGCCGGATTACAGACTGCAAATATCATGGCCAGTTGACTATCGGAAATGGTTTGATGATTAAATTCAAAGTCATGCTGTGCCTGCAATTCATCTGTTTGTATGGCATCTTTTACCCGTGTTTCAAAAACAGCGAGATGTTTGAGATAATCCTTGGTTTTATTTTTAGCTACGGTGTACAACCATGCCGTTGGGTTTTCCGGTGCTCCATTTATACTCCATACTTCACTGGCTTTTAAAAATGTTTCGCTAACAATGTCTTCGGCTGCTTCTATATGCTTTAATCCAAAATGACGGCATAATACGGCCGTCATTTTAGTATACTCCAGCCTGAATAAATGGGGCAGGAGTTCTGTGGACGATGCAGTTTCTTTTTGCATTTTTAAGTTAATGGTCAGGGCCTGTGCACCAGTACTTCCCTTACTTCTATACTACCACCTATTTTAAATATAGGGTTACTTTTGGCAAATTCTACGGCCTCATCAATGGTTTCGGTTTTTACAATGATATAACCGCTTACAAACTCCTTAATCTCGGTATAAGGACCGTCGGTTACTAGATCGCTGCCCTTCACCGTTTTGGCGTTGCCGACAGAAAGGGTATTGCCTTTATCAGCTAGCTTGTTTTGGGCTGCAATACCCGCCAGCCAATTCATTCTTTCCTGCATTTGTTCGGGCGATGGTTTAAAATCAGGATTGTTAAGTCTGAAAATTAATACGAAGTCTTTCATAGCTTATAAAATTATGTTGTTTTACCGAGATAACGATTGACAATTTCCGATGGGGACAAAGGAAATATATTTGTTAAAATCGTCGCGACGAATATAACCGACCAGGGAATTATTAAATATAATTTCTCTGCCGGTATAATGAATTATTGGGAGCATTTAATTCATCCTTTGTTTAACAACCAGATAAGAGATACTGTTACTATTATCGTAATAAATCCGATGAGTTTAACTGATTTGTCAATAGCTTTTGGTATATAAAATATATACCGGTAGCTAGGTAGCTTTTTTTTATAGTATGCTGATTTTATTAAATAATAACCATACCGGGGTAAATTGTACAGATAAATTATCAACAATCCTATAATTTCTAAAAAGGCGGGTAACCCTAGGCTTATCATAGTTTATAAAAATACTAATATAACCGCTTAACATAATTAAACAAAATAGGTTAAGCTATACAGGTACGGGTATACGCTTCTTCGACCGATAGAAAAATCACTATCTTTGCGGCAAATGCAGGTAACAGAGTCAACAACAGGTGTATGGGAAAAGGGCTATAACAATTATGGTCCCTGGTTGCGCGATAAATATAAAGGGCAGCGGGTGTTTAAGGTGATTGTTGATGGCGGCTTTACCTGCCCCAATCGTGATGGCTCTAAAGGCTACGGCGGTTGTACCTATTGCAATGTAGATTCCTTTACGCCTTCGGTAAGCCGTAACGCACCTACCGTGCGTCAGCAGGTGATAGAAGGTATGGAACGCGCCCGCAAAGGTAATAAGGCCGATAAGTTCATTATCTATTTTCAGCCCAATACCAATACTTATGCTCCTGCGCATTACCTGAAAATGATGTATGATGAAGCGCTGAGCTATGGCACCGAAGATATTGTGGGCCTGAGTGTGGGTACCCGTCCGGATTGTATCGACATGGAAAAGATAGCTTTGTTAGAGAGCTACACCGATCGTTTTGATGTGGACCTGGAAATGGGGATGGAGTCTATCTATGATGATACCTTGTCGCAGATCAACCGCGGCTGTAGTCACGAGGAACTGGTAAAAGCCCTGAAACTGGTAGAAAACAGCAAACTTGATATTTGTGTGCATACCATATTTGGTTTCCCATGGGAAACACATGATATGATGCTGAAATATGCCGACGAGATCAACCGTTTTCCACAAATTAAATTCGTAAAATTCCACCACCTACATATTGTAGAAGGATCGGTAATGGGTGTAAAATACAAACGCGAACCATTTAAGGTTTTCAGCATTGATGAATATGCCGATTTTCTTTGCGAGCTACTACCTCGGGTACGTCCCGACATTGTGATACAGCGTTTGTTCGGCTTAAGCGACCGTGAGCTGCTGATTGCACCCAATTGGGGCCTCAAAAAATCGGAGATCCAATACTATATCGACCAAAGGATACTAAGCCGTGGTGTAGTGCAGGGCTCAGCTTTGTAAGTGCCGGTTCGTGTTGCGTGGATTGTGGTTCGTGTTCGATTGTGTTATACTTTTAAAGCACGAACCGCAATTCACGCAACACGAACCAGACAATTGGTATCAGATTTGTAAACCTTTAGTTATAAAATAATGGTTTATTAGTTAAATTTATTCCTGATTTGTCACAAAGAGCGCAACCCAACTACATTCCTGCTTTAACCGGTGTACGTGCAATGGCTGCTTACCTGGTTTTCATATCTCATTTTGCCTATATTTTTGATGAAAGTTTTCCTCACATTGTGCAACGATTTCTGGGTGAGTTCCACATTGGTGTAAGTATTTTCTTTGTGCTTTCGGGCTTTTTGATCACCTTCAGATACTACCAGAACTTTGATGGTTTAAGTAAACCCTGGTTTATGCAATACCTTAAAAACCGGGTAGCACGCATATATCCCATGTATTTTTTACTTACCGTGGCCGCCTTTATTTACTATTTTATAACTAAGGACGAAACCATTACCAAAGGATATGAGCACCCTATTGCGCTTATGCTGATGAATGTTACGTTTGTGCGTGGCTTCTTTTATCAGTTTTGGGATACGGGGATAGCGCAGGGCTGGTCGTTAACTGTCGAGGAGTGCTTTTACTTTTCGGCGCCTGTGATATTTTTGATCGCCAAGCGTTTTGGTAAATTCTATATACAGCCGGTTGTGCTTACCTTAACCGGTATTTTATTATACTTTATATTCAGCCATGTTAACTGGCATGGCTTTTTGGGCAACTTTACCTTTGTCATGTTGTTCACTTTCCTGGGGCGTTGCTTTGAGTTTTTTGTGGGGATACAACTGGCCCGCTATGTATTAAAGAAGAGTTTTACCCGTACCAATAAAGTAAACTATACCTATACCGGTTTTCTGCTCATATTTGTTTGCGTATTTGTGATGGCGCTGCAACCTATCCCTAAAGGCTGGGCGGCAGGTGTGGAGAGCCCTATTGGTATTATTGTTAATAATTACTTTTTATGTATAGCGGTAGCCTTATTCTTTTACGGTATACTCACCGAAACCACCTTGTTTAAGAAGTTCTTGGCGCTACCCTTTATTGAGCTGCTGGGCAAAAGCTCCTACATATTTTACCTGATACACCTGGGCTGGATATATAACCTCATGCATACCTGGTTTGATCATTTAAACGATCAGGTTTTTGAGCTGTATGATCAGTGGGGCGTAGCCTGGCACTCGCCTTTTCAATATGATAGCCTGAACTTATTATATGCTTTTATCGTATTAAATATACTGTCCGTAACCTTATTTAAACTTATCGAGGAGCCATTAAACCATTATATCCGCCGGTCGAATTTTTTGGTCAAGTATAAACCAAGTCATACCAAATCAATTGTTTAAAGTATTACCTGAAGCAACTAATGAAAAAACTGATACTATCCTGCTTATGTATACTGGTTTTTATAGGAATTAACCCCTATAGATCATTTGCCAGCTGGCCCATAGGTAAATATCGCGATATTGTGATCCCGTCTATGTTTCTGTATCACCAAACCGACAGGTTTGACCGCGACGGTCATCGTGTCAAAGGCGATCCGGGAGCAGGGTTTACTTCTTACTCCGCTAACCTTTATGTAGGCTATGGTATTTCGCGCCGGCTCGATCTTATTGCCAGTGTGCCCTATGTGTACACACAGAATAAATTTGCTAATGGCGATAAAATAACCAATCAGGGCTTGGGCGATTTGTACATGGGCTTGAGCTATAACCTGGTTAATTTTAATTATGTGCGTTATCTATCGGTACAGGTATCAGGTATAGCCCCGCTCTATAATCATAGCGTAGAGCTTGGCCTGGGTAACTATGGTGCCGAGGTAAAATTGATGTATTGCGGTAATCTCCCCAAATCTATCGCCAGCAAAGGTTATTTCAATACTGAACTGGCTTACCGGAGGTATTTTGATGTGCAGGGTCCCGATCAGCTAAGCTTTAGCGGTACGGTTGGTTATCCTATCAGTCATCATGATCAATTGAGTCTGGAGTTGTTGTTTTTCCGGTCATTCAGCTCCAACAAGGCTTTCAATCCCAATATTAACAATGCCCGTGATTACGCTTTCTTTAAACCCTCACTCAACTATGGGCATCAGTTTACCCGCAGGTTCTCCACGTTTATAGGTGGTTATTATACGCCATTTGGCAAAAATACGGGAGTAGGTTATGGTGGTTCAATTCTGGCAATTATAAAAATATAAATATCAGCGATGCATAACATCAATACATATTTAAAACGTACGGGCTTTTGGGCTGTGTTTATGGTCGTAACCATTTTTCTGCCGGTTACCAGGGCTAGCGCATTCTTTTTGCAACAAAAGAATAAGGAGGGTGAAGTTATACTGGATGCTAAGCCGGCCAACAAAAATGCCCTGTTTAAAGCAGGCGAGGAAATTAATTATAAACTAAGTGTGAAAAACACTTACAATGAAAAACAGGAAGGTAAATTCTCTTATATCATTACCTCTGATGACGGTAAAAAGATCTTCGAAAATACCTCCGATTTTTCTGTCGGGGCGGGTAGTTCTAAAAGCCTGAATGTAAAGGTGGCTCCTAAAGCAGCGGGCTTTTACCATATCAATTTTATGTTCAATCTGTCGGCTTATGATGATACCGTGCGTAAGGTTTTTGGGGTGAACCCGGAAGCCATTACCTCAGAGCTGCATAAGCCTGATGATTTTGATCAGTTTTGGCAGGAAACCCGTCAGCAATTGTCAAAAGTGTCGCCGCAGTACAAGGTTATATTCCGCCCTGATCTGTCAACCAAATACAAAAAAGTTTACTCGGTTGAGATGAAATCGTACGAGAACCTGCTGATTCGCGGATGGCTCGTGATTCCTACCGATGGTAGTAAGTTCCCGGTACATTACCGTGTGCCCGGTTATGTGGTAGAGCTAAAACCCAATATGGATAACGACGACTATATAGCGTTTGATATCAACGTTCGCGGTAATGGCAATAGTAAAGATGTAGTGCATATCAATACCGATAATTATAGCACAACCAATATACAGGATAAAGACAAATACATTTATCGCGGGGTTTATATGGATTGCCTGCGCGGGCTTGATTTTTTGTATTCGCATGCTAACCTGGGTATTGATACCTCTAAAATATTTATAGAAGGTGGTAGTCAGGGTGGTGCGCTGGCCGTAGTTACTGCCGGTTTGGATAAAAGGGTTAAAGTACTTACTATGCAGGTGCCTTTGTATGCAGATATCCGCGATAATTACAGCATATCGGCATCATACAAAGAGCAGGTGGTACCGTTTAAAATGTTCAGGCAATATAAAAACCAACACCCGGAATTTACCTGGGAGCAGTTTTATGCCACTTTTGATTATTACGATCCGCAAAACTTTGCACCCATGGTAAAATGCCCGGTTTTGATGGGCATAGGTTTGCTGGATCAGTTTTGTCCGCCGCGTTGCAGTATGGCGTTATTTAATCATTTGGGCAGTACCAATAAAGAGTTTGTGTGTGTACCAAATTCCACACATGAGGTAGATTTTAACTACTTCATGTTCCAAAACCTTTGGGTTCGCGAAAAATTCCGCATACCTTGATTACGGCACGGTATTAGCCTACTCTACAATGTGTGAGGATTTGAGGGAGTTATTTAATTAATAAAAATAACGAAAAGATATTTGCGCGGAACGAGGCAATCTCCTGAAGAAGGGAACGATGTGACTTATATGAAGAAGGAGTTGCTTCAAGCCCGCAAATAAAAACCCAACACCTTGTAAATATGATCTCAAAAAATACCTTATATAAGTTTTTACTCATGGCTGTTGTGCTGCTTATGGTAACACAAAGTAAAAGTTATGCTACCGGTGGTTTCCCGGTCAGGCCGGGGAGGCTTACTCTATCACCATCCGTGAATTACTTTTTTGCCAATAAACAATGGGATGCGAATAGTAATAAAGGTCCTTTCCCGGATAATGGCAAATTCTCTTCATTAAGCACATCTCTATATGCCGAGTATGGCCTCAGCAGACGTTTTACCCTGTCGGCCTTGGTTCCTTATGCTACCAATACTTATAAGGATAACAATGCAACTTATAAAGACTCTGGCTTTGGCGATGCTGAAGTAGGCATACGGTATTACCTGGCTAATATCAACTACAAATATTATTTCAGTTTACAGGCTACCGCCATTATACCCATGTATACCAATCTTAGTTTGGGGTATAACCAAAAAGGCGGCGAGTTAAGATTGGCTTTTGCGGGTAGTGGTCATCTGTTTGGTAAAAACAGTTATTTTATACTGGAAAACGGTGTACGCGAATATTTTGGTTACGAATCGGTTTTTCAGGATAGGTATAATGCTACGTATGGTTTAACACTGGACAAAAAATTCAGGGAGCAGATATCCGTAAGTTTTGGCGGTTTTTATGCAAGCAGCGATAACAGGTCGTTTTCACCTAATCCCAATACCAATAAAAACTTTGCTTTTAACCAGGTATCCCTAAGCTACGGGCATTCGTTCAGCAAAAAAGTAGCCTTGTTTGTAAGTGGCGGCACTTTTATAACCGGTAGAAATACCAGTGCGGGCAGCAGTGTTTCGGCATCGTTAAATTATCATATTGATACTAAGTAAATAGCCAGATGGTAAAAACGTTGAACGAAATTAAATATACATTTCTCCTGCTCATCAGCTCTTGCATGGTCTGTATCGCCATTACAGGCAATGCCAAACCTGCATTAAAAGCTGATGAAGAAGTGGTAACCACGCTTGTGGCCCATAGTGACGATGGTATTTTTAATTCCAACGCCAGCTATACTTTCGAAGTCAAGAATACTTATCATACCGACCAAACGGGTCGTGTGGCCTATGTGGTTACTACACCGGCAGGCAAACCACTGTTAAGAGATTCTGTCAGTGTTAATATCTCTAAAAACAGTAGTAACAGCTACAATTTTACTATCCCGGCGTTGAAACCGGGTTTTTATAAGATCAATTTCATGATCAACGTATCTGATTATGACGATACCACCAAGCGTGTTTTTGGAATACGACCCAAAGAGATCAGATCAAATCATCCGCGCCCGGCTGATTTTGACAGCTTTTGGCAAACGGCAAAATCACAGTTAGCAGCCGTTAAACCCAACTATAAGGTAACCGAGAAACCGGAGCTGGAAAAGGATAACCGCCGTGTTTTCCTGTTCGAGATGAAATCATTGGATGATATTACTGTACGTGGTTGGTTAACTATCCCTAAAGGCAGCAGCAAGAACCGCCGTTTTCCGGTATTTGTGGGCTTGCCCGGTTACCAGGTTGATCTGAAACCCATGCTGGGCGAGGATGAAGATCTGGCCATTATTACCATTAACGTGCGCGGGCAAGGCAATAGCCGCGATGTGATACACCCTAAAAGGCCTGATTACATTACCCTGAATATTGAAGACAAGAATAAGTATGTGCTGCGTGGTGCTATTATGGATTGTATACGCACCATTGATTTTATCTGCTCGCGACCTGATCTTGATTCTACCCGTATCGAAATATCGGGAGGTAGTATGGGGGGCTTCCTGGCGGTGGCACTGGCCAGTTTAGACAGTCGCATTAAGCTGGTATCGGCCCAAAATCCTATCCTCGGTGATATCCGCGACCTGGCTGGCGTAGCGGAATGGCCTATCAATGATATTAAAGAATACGTGGACGACAGGCCTGCCCTGAGCTATAACAAGGTGTTGGATAACCTGGATTATTTTGATATCAAGAATTTTGCGCCCAACATTAAATCATCAATCATCGTAGGGATAGGTTTGCTTGACCATTTGGCTCCTCCTGCAAACTCCTTTATTTTTTACAACAACATTCCTTCCAAATACGCTACCATCCGTATCTATAAAGATCTGGGCCATGAGGTACCCAAATCATTCCTGGATGAAGACGGGCATAAGATGCGGGATGTTTTTGGATTGTTTTAATATCGTATAAGTTGCTACTTTTTGCTGCCGCGAGCTTTCAGCTCGTGGTATATATGATTTCAGCTTTCAGCTGACGTAAGCTGGAAGCTTACCACATGCGGTCCACGAGATACGCTACGCTAATCTCGCGGTAGCGAGGAAAATACGCTGCGTTAATCTCGCAGGAACTGTTGTTGTTTTCTTGATTCTTAACTCTTGATTCATGATTCTAAAAGGAACGCATCTTCCCAAACAGTTTCTCAATCGCCTTTTCCCTGAAAGCGAATATCTCCTTTACTTTATTGCCTACAAAAACGCTGTTGCTTAGCCTGCCTATAAAACCGTAGGGGATAGCATAATGTAAAATGTCATTCATCAATACACCGCCATTTATCTCTTTAAAGTGATGCTGGTGATGCCACAATGCATAAGGGCCAAAGCGCTGTTCATCAACAAAATATTGTTTGTCGGCCACGTGGGTTATCTCTGTCATCCAGTTCATTTTAATACCCAGCAGCGGCGCTATTTTGTAAGTAATAATCATGCCGGGATATACTCTGGTATCTGCCGTATAATCAGATGTTACCACAAAGCTCATATCCGGGGGCGTAATTTTGGCCAGGTTTAATGGCGACGAGAAAAAATCCCAGGCCGTATCCAAACTAATGGGTATGGCCTGTTCTGTTTTTAATACGTATGATTTCATCAAAAGGCTGACAATCCGTAAGACTAATTGTTTTAGAAGTCAGTAACTTACCGGTGAGTTGTGCCGATGGGTAAATCCCTGCGCGACCATTCGCTCCACGAACCCACGTACAATTTTGGTCCGATAATACCTGCATAGGCCATGCCCAACAGGGTATGACATGCTGTAACTCCCGATCCGCAATGTACAATCACCTGGCTGTGATCTACCTGGTCAATAGCATCATTATAAAGCTGTCGCAAGGTATCTGCCGGGAGATATTTGCCATCGGCATTCAGATTATAAATATAGGGCAGGTTAAGGGCGCCGGGGATGTGTCCGGCTATCAGATCAATCGGTTCGGTTTGGCCCAGGTAACGTGGCGTTTCACGAACATCTATTACAACGCGGCCTTCGTTACGCGCCGCACTGCCGGTTTCTTCCAGATTAACCGTGCCTTCAAAGCCGCCATTTACAGGATAAGCTGAAACAGATGTTGGCGTATATTCTTCAGTACTTAATTCAATGCCTGCTTTTATCGCGGCATTCAGGCCACCGTTCAGCACCTGTACATGGGTATGACCAATGGCATTCAGCATCCACCAGAAACGGGCACCGCCAAAGGCACCTGCCTTATCGTCATAAACAACCACATGGCTTTGTGGCGTTATACCCAGTTTACCTAATAAGGCCGAAAAATCATGAATATCGGGTAAGGGATGCCTTCCGCCCTGGGATGCATCGGTAACTTTAGAAGCAAGATCTTTGTCAAGGTCAACAAAAGCCGCGTTTTTCAGATGGCCGGCAAGGTAGCGTTGGTGTGCATCCTGCCCGGCACGGGCGTCGATAAGAATGGTATTCGCGCCGGACAAAGCCGGATCGTTGATTTCAATTAGTGGCGACATAGGTATGTTCGATTTGTATATAAATCAAATATAAATACGCCGCAGCTACTTTTGCGCTTTTTACTGCACTATTTTATTGGCGCAGTATGAGCTGGCAAAAGCTTCGGGTTTGGCCTTAAACACAAAGCCCATGCTTAAAATATAACCCATGGCTTCATGTAAAGCCTGGTTCGATTTAAACATTGGATTGGTGTTGATATCGGCATGTACCTCCAGGTCAACATCATACAGGTCAAGCAAATCGCAAAGCTTGTAAGCAATGTCGATAGACTTTTGTACTTCACTCAGCATCCTTTCTTTGATGCTCATTTTTTGCGAGGTACGTTCCTGATGAATGAACATAAAACCGCCGCGTTGCTCCCGTAAAAAAACAATAACGGTTGCAAAGTCGGTTACAGCTCCTTTCACCTGTGAGTCGGTGCCAATACATACTTTGAGTTTGTTGCCGAGGCTGGCTTCCCTTTCAATCGCTCTTTCAACCTCTTCTAAAATGGACGATTGGATAACCTCGCCGCTGAATTTTCTCCAGGTCATAAAATTTGTGTTAGGTAAATTTTTGCCGACCTTTTTTATGGGTCTATAAAAATAAGCGATAAGGTTTCATATTAACGTAAACACCACGTCATTTATTTGTTAACATTTAACTGATTATTAACACGTTGGAAATTTGGAAGAGATTTGTCTGAACCAGGATTTTCAGGATTATGGGATTACCATGATTGTTGGTAAGGGACAATAAGTTTTCCAGGAAAGGGTATAAACAAAAGGAGGCACAATAATGCGCCTCTACAAAACAATCTGAGTTTTCAAAAAAATCACTAATTCAATAAATCAGTAATTCAATAATTAATTACCCAGCGCTTCTTTAATACGGTTTTCAGCTTCCAGTACCAGGTCTTCCATGGGGGCGTTACCTGGTTCAATAGGGTCAAGCACTTCCCAGGTCATGGGGGTAAAAGTATTGAGTGGGTAATAACCATAGCGGATCATTTTCCAGGAATCTTTTATGGCAATAGGCACTAGCAACGCTTCCGGGCATTTTTTTAATATGGTAGCGATACCGCCCACCTGGAAACTTTTTACCTCGCCGTTTTTAGAACGTGTGCCTTCGGGAAATATTACGGCCGACCATTTATTCTCTTTCATGCGCAGAGCCAGCTTTACAATTTCGGCAATAGACTGACGCGAATCTTTACGGTCGATATTGGCACCACCGCCATGTTTCAGGTTATAAGAGATGGATGGGATGCCTTTGGTTAATTCAATTTTAGAGATAAATTTTGCATGATATTTACGCAGGTGCCATATGAGCGGAGGTATATCAAACAAGCTTTGATGATTAGCCAAAAATATAATAGGCCTGCCGGTTGGCAGGTTTTGTTTATTGATAAAAGTAACCGTGTTTCCTAATAGATAAGCTGTACTTAGCAAACACAGGTTCAAAGCATCAACCGAGCGTTTATGGGCGGCATATCCAAACAAACGGAAGCTCACCCATTGTATGGGATGAAAGATAAGAAGTGCCAAAAAAAATGCTACAATAGCAAGGGGGGATAAAATATAGCCTAAAAACTTTTTCATCGACGAACAAATTTAATTCTTTTTGCGCAAATGAGGTGTTTTATAAGCGATTTTCTAACAAAAGCAGTTGCACTTTTAGCACGGCCGCCACTGTCATGGAATCGGTGATCTGACCGTTGCAAACCATTTGATACATTTCGGCAAATGGAATTTTATGAATAGTGAGTTGCTCGGTATCTTCGGGTTCGGCCTCAAACTGACTAAGATCACGTGCCAGGTAAATAATACTCAACTCATCACTTACAGAATTACTGAGATGCATCCGCTGAATTTCTGTCCATTGCGCGGCTTTAAGACCTGTTTCTTCCAATAGTTCACGTTTGGCCGATTCCAACGCATCTGTACCCTCAGGGCCACCGCCTTCGGGCATTTCCCAGCTATATTGGTTCAGCGGAAAACGGAACTGGCCCACGAGGTAAGTGTTGAGCTCATCATCAAGCGGTAATACACCAATGGCTATATTTTTAAAATGAACCTTGCCATAGATACCCGGATTACCCGATGGATTGATAACCCGGTATTCGGTAACGTTTATCCAGGGATTATCATAAACGTTTTTTGCGGATGTTATTTTCCAGGGGTTTTCTTCAGGATGGTGCATGGCGTTAAAAATAGTAAACGCATGGCAAAATCCGACTAATTATTCCACCCCTTTGCCAAAAATTATGGTGTTGCTATTGTGATTATTAACAGCGCAGTCTTTAAGGTTGATTTGCATGGGACATATTTATTTAGTAACTCCATTTACAAAAACTAAAATGGAGGTTATATACCCGTCTGAAATTGTAAATATATCTTGACCGGTTATAGTATCTGGCTTTGTTCGGGGCCCAAACTGCCATGAAAGTATGGCCCGGTTATGATGTGTTTCTATGGGTTTAGCAATAGTAAATTCAAACCCGGGATACTGTTTTAATAAACTGCCGATAAAATCACTTACTTCGGCTCTGCCGTTCAAAATTACTTCGGGGTCAATTACTTCAATATTAGCTGCATAGATATTATTGGCTAAAGCCAAACGTTTTGTATGGGAAAGCTCACTCCACATCTGCAAATGGGCTTGCACCAGATTTTTAATTTCTATACTCATTTCTGTATTATTCTTTTAGGAAGCGGTATTTTTTACCGGTTATTTTTTGGTGACCATAACTTATACTTTGGATGTGTTTGCTCATAAGCCATTCCATTAGGGTAAGTTACCAATTCGATCTGCAGCCCCCAGGGTGTTTCAAAATATACGCCTGTTAATCCGCCGTTTGGGCCCGTTTTATGTTCAATAGGGGCGCCAATAATGCGAACGCCTTTTGATTTGAGGTAAGCCACACTTTTATCCATATTATTGGTATAGATAGCTATATGATACCAGCCCATGTCGTCATTCATAGGTCTTTTCATATTTCTTTCCGGTGAGTTATATTCAAATAACTCGATGTTGCTGCCTTTACCAGTTTCCAACATCGCGATATGCGTAATTTCTGCCGATTGCCTGATATTGAATGCCGTTTTAGCCTCGGCATTAAGCGGTAATTTGCCTTCCTCGTAAACCTTGTGAAAGCCGAGTACATCAGTAAAGAAATTCACCGCCTGGTCAAGGTCAGGAACGTTAAAGCCAATATGATCCATACCCACCAGATCGGGCGTTTGTGCCAATGCCGGCTTTATTGCAACTATTGAAAATAAAGCAATGGATACAATAGTCTTTGTTATACTTAATGATCTGTTTTTCATATTAATCCTCTTTAAATGCTTTTTCTATCTGATGTGAGTCTTCCAGCATCAGCAATCTGGTAATGTGTCCGTTTACAATAGTGAAGCGCATAACAAATGGCTCTTTGAATTTTTTGCCGGTTGCCTTTACTGTTCTGCCGGCTTTCCCAAAAACGGCTGCTTCCGTTCCGTCAATAAAAGTATGATCCATTTCAAAATCATCTTCGGCAGTATTGTGTGCTTCTATAAGTTGTTGTAAGGCGGTTATTACTTCCTGCCTGCTGTTTTTTTTGCCGGTCCAGGGCATAAATGGCGATTCCGCGATATAAAAATCCACATCATCCGCTATGTATTGGGCAATTGCCTCCGGGTTATTTTCGGCAGTTCCCTGGAAAAAACCGTTTAGCACCCGTTGCGTTTCCTCGCTTTCTTTGGATAGTTCTATGTTGTTATGTGTTGACATGACTGATAAATTTTAATACAAAGTTCAGCCATACCCTCCGGGGAAAAAATGATATTTGATTCAAAAACTCTTGATAAATGTCAAGAGAATTTTTTACAGATTATTTAGAGGAAACCTGTTTTCGTATCCTGCTTAATGTTTCGGGGGTAATGCCCAGGTAAGAAGCCAGGATATGTCTTGGCGTACGATTAGCCAAATTGGGGAATGACTTTAAGAATTGATTATATTTTTCTTCTGCAGTTGATTGCAAGGTGGTGTTGATGCGCTCGTGTGTAGCGTTTAAACTTCGTTGCAATATCTGATTAACCATATCCTTAAATGCCGGGATCTTTTCGCATATCATTTCGTAATTTAACTTACTGATGAGTAATACCGCCGAGTTTTCAATTGCATCGATATAGTATTTTGATGGGGTGCCCTCCATTAGGCTAAAACGATCGGCGATCCACCAATTTTCTGTAGCAAAGTAAACAGTATGTTCTGTACCTCGGTCATCCACGCTGTACTTTCGTAAAAAGCCATCACATACAAATCCGTTAAAGGTGCACACATCGCCTTCTGATAATAAAAACTGATGTTTTCTGAGCTTTTTGATAATGCATACAGATTCTATGAGTTGATAATCACCCTCAGAAATGATAATCTTATCTTCAAGATATTTACGAAAGTGATTGAACATGGAATCAAAATTAAAAAAGACCAGCTAATAAGCTCTGGATATTAGTGCTTAAAAAACGACAAATAGATCTGTTTTACGATGTGATACCCCGCAAAAGCGAAGAATAGGACAGCAATACCCGTATTGATAAAACGGGTGCTCAGCGCAAATTTATCCTGGATGTATTTGGCAAATTTGGCATAAAGAAACAAACAGAGGAACGCGCCTGCTGCCGAACCAATACTAAAGATAATCAGTGCGATACGTCCATCCAGTATCCACTCATGAGTAATGAGGTAAGTACCCGTCACCATCCAGAAAGGTACCTGCATAGGGTTTAAAAAGCCAAGAAGTATGCCATATTTGATACTGGCATGTTCGGAGTAATGGGTTTCTGGTGGTTTATTACGATTTACCCAGGTAATAGTACCCAAAACACCAAACAGGATCACCATTATCCAGTCGATAATAACTGATAATTTTAACTCGCCGGATAGCCAGCGGGCGGCATGCATGATGAAGTAGGTAAAGAAAAATTCAACGCAGGAAAAAGCAGTAATAAAACGTACTGCCTCTTTCATCCCACGATTCATAGTGATCTGTATCAGGGTTAGATTTATGTTTCCCGGGGGTATATAACCAATAAAATTGGCAATTATCCCGATAAAAAAGGTTAGGAATATCATTGGCGCAAAGATAAGGGGTAAATGTGCGGATATGCAAATGTGCAGATGATAGTAGATGTGCGGATGTGCAAATTATAGATGTGCAGATTGTTGACCGTACTGTGGTAAACACATTTAATCAATCATTTGCACATCAAATAAATCATCTGCACATTTGCACATCTGCATATCCGCACATTTACAACATGTCAACTGATAAAATAGTTTCCTTACTACCGTCCGCTACCGAAATAATTTGTGCCCTTGGTCTTGAAGATAAGCTGGTTGGCCGTTCGCATGAATGTGATTATCCTGCATCTGTAAAGCAGTTGCCGGTATGTACCGAAGCTAATTTTCCGGATAACTTAAGTAGTAAGGAGATCGATGTTAAAGTAAAAGAGATCCTGACCGAAGCATTGTCGGTATATACGGTAAAACGTGAGCAGATCAAAGAACTGGCGCCTGATGTGGTGATCACACAGGATCAGTGCGAGGTTTGTGCTGTTTCGCTGGCCGATGTGGAACTGGCATTGGATGATTATCTGGAAAAAAAGGCCCGCATTATTTCGTTACAACCCAATAGCCTGGATGATATCCTGAATGATATTACTACTATAGCCAAAGCGTTGAATGTTCCAAAAGCCGGAGAGGAGCTGGTGGAAGGCCTGACTGAGCGTATAGATATCATCAGGCATAAATTAAAGTTTAGTGAAGCCCGGCCAACGGTGGCCTGCATAGAGTGGCTCGACCCGATGATGGTATCCGGTAACTGGGTACCCGGTCTGGTAAAAATTGCCGGTGGAACCCCGATATTGGTGGCGGAGGATGGCAAACATTCGCCTTACGTACAATGGGACGATATCCGCCTGCAGGATCCCGAATTTTTAGTGGTGATGCCCTGTGGTTTTTCAATAGAAAGAACACTTAAAGAAATAGATATTTTAATGAGCCTGCCCGGCTTTGCCGAGCTTAAAGCCATCAAAAACAACCAACTTTTTATAGTTGATGGTAACCAATATTTTAACCGCCCTGGCCCGCGTATAGTTGATTCTATTGAGATACTGGCCGAAATACTTCGCCCTAAACAGTTTGCCTTTGGTTATGAAGGTGAAGGCTGGATCAGGTTTGGGGTGTGATTTTTAGAGCAAGGATTTTTGGAGTAAGGATTTCTTTGATTAAGGATAGAAGGAACAAAGAACAAGGATCTCCAACGCAACGAAAAAGGTCTTTACTCCTTGTTCCAAAAATCTTTATTCCAAAAAAATCCTTACTCTTTGCTCCTTTCATCCTTGCTCCCCAAAAACATCTTCTTAAAATTATTTAAAAAGTATAGTTAAAATTGAAATGTTAAATTATATTTACCATTCAATCTATTATCAATCACGATTATACTATGCGCAAAATTATCACAACAATGCTGGTTGCTGTATTTTTCATGAGTACGGCTTTTACCCTTCATCAGGACATTAAGTTTAATGTTGCCGATCTGCACATTACCTGGCAGGTGGTTGATAATCATTACCAGAACAAGAATCAAGCGCTTACCGCGCTGATTATCACCAATAGCGGGCATGAAGTATTGCCTGCCGGCGGGTGGAAATTTTACTTTAACTCGGGCCGTGGTTTTTCTCAGCAAGCAGTAAGTAACAATGCTAAAATAAACCAGGTTAATGGTGATCTGTACAGCATTACTCCAACCGATGGTTTTAAGGAATTAAAACCCGGCGCATCTACCCGTATTGAATATATTAATGACGACCCCGTAGTAAACGCCACCGATGCACCCGAAGGAATTTACCTGGTTTGGGACGCGCAGCCCGAAAAAGGATATTCTATCACCTCGTTTACCATTGAGCCATATAAACCTACTTACCAGGGTTTGATTACTCCTGAAATTGTTTTCGATAGAAATAAGAACATTGCTGATATCCCGGCCGACCAGCTAACTAAAGTTTTTCCTACTCCCGCAAGCTACCAGGAAACCGGGGCTGGTCAATACCTGATTTTAAATAATCCAGCACCAGTGGCTGGTTTTTCAGATAAAAAATTTGAAAAGGAATCGCGCCTGCTCACAGATTATATTGCTTCGCTGGATAATCACAAGTCGAAAAACGAAAACAAGCCGGGTTCGCTTAAAACCATAGTGATTAAATATAAAGAAGGGCTAAGTGCCGAAGGCTATGAGTTAAGCATCACGCCAACGGGCATACATATTTTTGCATCTACCAATACGGGTGCTTTTTACGCGATACAGTCGTTAAAAACTATGATACCTCCGGCTGCATTAGCCGATCCGAAAAAAAGTATTGAAATACCTTGTGCCGAAATTAAGGATGAGCCCCGTTTCGCCTATCGTGCTGTGATGCTGGATGTGGCCCGTAACTTTCAACCTAAAAAACAGGTACTGAAACTGCTGGAAGCCATGAGCCTGTATAAACTAAATACCCTGCACTTTCATTTAACCGATGATGAAGGCTGGCGCCTGGAATTACCGTCGCTGCCCGAGCTAACTACAGTTGGTAGTAAACGGGGCCATACTTTGGATAGTAAACATTTTTTACCGGCATCGCACGGTTCCGGTCCTGATATAAATAATACTGTTGGTACAGGTTTTTACAGCCGGGCCGATTATATCGAGATATTAAGATACGCTACCGATCGCCACATTGCGGTGATCCCGGAGATTGAAACACCCGGCCATGCCCGTGCGCCTATCAAAGCGATGGATGCCCGGTATGATCGCCTGCTGGCCGAGGGTAAAAAGGCCGAAGCAGAAAAATATCTGCTGCGTGATTTGAACGATAAATCTGAATATCGCTCCGTACAATATTGGAACGATAACGTGATCGATGTGTCGCTGCCATCAACCTATAATTTTGTATCAACCGTAGTGGATGACATTGCCGCTCTTTACAAAGAAGCCGGTGCGCCGCTGCAAACCATCCATTTTGGCGGCGATGAAGTACCCGCACATGTGTGGGAAAAGTCACCTGCTTATCTGGCTTTAAAGGCTAGCCATCCGGAAATAAAAGGAACTAACGATCTGTGGTATTACTTTTACGGCCGTGTAAATGATATATTAAAAGCTAAAGGCCTTTTGCTTTCTGGCTGGGAAGAAATGGCCCTGCGTAAAACCACGCTGGATGGTCACCCGGCTTATGTACCCAATCCCGATTTTACCAAGGAACATCTGCAAGCCGATGTGTGGAACAACGTGCTGGGCGACGGGCAGGAAGATCTGGCCTACCGTTTAGCCAATGCCGGTTATAAAGTGGTGCTTACCTGTGTTACCAATTTGTATTTTGATATGGCCAGCTACAAATCATTTGATGAGCCGGGCTATTACTGGGGCGCGTTTTTGGGTATCGATAAATTTTACTCCTTTATTCCATTTGATTATTTCAAAAATGCCGACGTAGATAAAAATGGCAACCCCATTAACCGCTCGCTATTCATCGGCAAACAACGCCTTACCGATTATGGCAAAGGCAACATCGTGGGTTTACAAGGCGCGCTTTGGGCCGAAACAGTGAAGAGCACCGAGCGTATGGATTATATGATATTCCCGCGTTTACTGGCGCTTGCCGAGCGTGCCTGGGCGGCAGATCCGCAATGGGCTACCGAAACAGATCCGGTGAAAGCAAAGCAGGAATACGAAACAGCCTGGTCGGGCTTTTTGAATGTATTGGGTAAACGAGAATTGCCGCGTTTAAGCTATTACGAAGGTGGTTATAATTACCGTATCCCTAAGCCGGGCATCAGCCTGCAGGATGGCAAATACCTGAGCAATATTGATTATCCGGGCTTAACTATCCGCTATACCACCAATGGTAAAGAGCCTGATGATAAAAGCAAAGTATATACCGGTCCGGTAAATTATAATGGTGGCGTAATCAAGTTCCGTGCGTTTGATGTAAAGGGGCGCGGCGGTAATGTAGCCGAAGGCGGAAGCAATAGTTTGAATCCGTAGATTGCAGTTTCCGGTTAGCTATTGAATACGAGAACCCGCGCTTTGTTGGTGTTGTCACCAACAAATGTATTCGTCTGATTCGCACTTCAGTTATATAAAAAAGGAAGAGTTGTTGGTGACAACACCAACAACGGCTTGAATGAAAAAAGAGACACATGTAATGTGTCTCTACAAAAATGAAACGTAGAGACGCATCACATGCGTCTCTTCTTTTATTATCCAAAAGCGCTATGGACTATCGACCATCGTCCATGGACTATCCGTCTAAAACACCACCCCCATCCCCACGGTATAATTCCGCAATGGCGATGCATTATAGTAGCGGTTGCCTACGGCGTTGAGATCGTTGCCCAGGCTGTATTTCTGGTTCAGGATATTATCGGCACCGGCATAAATTTCCAGGTGGGTTTTGTGACCGATGGTGGGTTGCCAGCTTACTTTGGCCTGTAGCAGGTTATAGCTCCCGGCATAAACCGTGTTGCCATCATTCAGCGGAATTTTGGAGGTGTAATTATGCTGGGCAAATACCGACAAGTTACATGGTACCCGCAATTGCAAACTGCTCACGAACACATTTTGTGGCACACCAGTGAGGTTATTCCCCGAGTAACTGGCGTTGGTTACCGCATCTACATAATTTCTGAACGTAAACTTACTCAGAGTGTACGATTCATTAAACTGCAACCCTCTTACAAAGTGAGTACTGTTTGGCCGGATCAACCAATCGGTAAATGATAGTTCAACTCCCGGCTGATTGGTGCCTCCTGCGTTAATATAGTGCTCCGTTTCGTCCGCATTTACACGCCGCACAATAGCGTTGCTGATACGGTAGTAAAACGCCGATACATCCAGAAATAACGTCTCGTCCTGATTGCGCAGGCGGAACCCGGTTTCATAGTTCCAGCCGGTTTGGGCCTGCAGTGATGTATTCACAATATTGTCTGTCGGTCGCACCTCTGCAGTAGTAGGAGTGGAGTATCCCCGGCTCACCGATGCGCGCCAGATAAAGTTATTGGTTACCTGGTAGCTCAGAGCCAATCTTGGCATGAGCTGCGGTGTAAAATCACGATTGGTAAAGCTCGTTTGCGCCAATGGATAGATATTCTTGAAATCATAGCCATACCAGTTCAGGCTCAGGGCAGCCTCCAGGTGCAGGCGCTTATAAATATCGGCTGAGTAGCGGGCAAATATAAAATGTTGGTTGGTGTGGATATAATCGCTGGTTTGTGTAGTGTCTTTTACGCCGCCCTTATTACCATAATTACTGATCACAGAATTAGTTTGCTGCCACTCCATACCCAGGTTTACTTTCCAGTTGATGTTTTGGTGAGGCAAACCGGCCAGTTCAAAATAGGTACGGAAACCAAAAGTGTTTTCGCCGCGCTGCTCATAATTGGTGATGAATGGATTGGCAAAATCAACATGACTGCCAAAAACAGATAATACGTTACGGATGCGATCGCTGAAGTGGTACTCATTCACCAAACCACCCAGGTACATTTTGGTAGTGATACCGATGCGTTGTTGTATAGCCCCGGGAATAGTTGGTGTAGGTTGCCTTGCCAGGCGCGGGTCGGCATTGAACTGGGCAAGATTTAATCCGCCTGGAGTTTCATAAGCCAGGTTAGAGTACAGACCCAGGAAACGCAGCTCGTTTTTGCCGCTGTAGTTCCATTTATCGGCCACCTGTATATAGTTGCGGCTCATGTTACTGTTTTGCCTATAGCCCTGATAAGCCTGGTAACTTTGATTAATACTCAGCAGGTTTTTGCCAAACTGCTGCTGTATGCTGGCCTTTTCATGAAAAAGTCCGTAGGAGCCGGTATTGATGCCAATAGACCGGTAACTGGTATCGGCATGCCGGTTTACCGGGCTCAGCAACATTACTCCGCCCGAGTTGGCGCCAAATAAGCTGCCATCGGGACCTTTTAATAGCTCGATACCGGGTACGCTGGCAATATCTACCGCGTTCAAATAAGTATTGCCGCCGGCATCGGTCAATGGAATTTCGTCAAAGTAAATTTTTACATCCCGCACCCCAAAAGGCGATCGCAGCAAACTCCCCCTGATAGATAAGCGATAACTGCCCGGCGAACGTTCCTCGGCCCGTACGCCCGGCACGGTATTCAACGCGCTCACAAATGAATTATCGGGCTGAAGCTTTAACTGCGCAGCACCCAACACACTCACCGAAGCGGGAACGCTGAGCACCGGTTGCTCACTCAGATAACCTTTAACAGTAACTGTTTGCAAATGGGTGGTATCTCTTTTGGATGTGGTTTTTGAAGTTTGTGCGATAGCGTTTGCCGCTGCAATAAATGTGAAAAATAAGGTTGTATAAGTTTTTAACATGGGGTAAACGGGTAGAACCCAAAAATATGTGTTTTAACTTTTAAAACCATGTAACAGAGTTAAAACAAAATATAATAATAAAACCATGTCATTGCGAGCGCAGCGTGGACAACCGACCGCAGGGAGTTCATTAATACCTAAAAAAATTAACAACATTAATAATCTCCTCGCGTTCTCATGGATAAGAATAGCTACGAGATTACTTCGTCGTTCCTCCTCGCAATGACATGAAGTAGATTTGTCATTCCTCTCCGCCGTCGCTCGGCTCTTGCCGAGTGACAATTATAACCCGGCCTCCGGCCGCTGTGAAAAACAAGGCTATACTTGAATCGCAGGCCAGAGGCCTGCAAATAGTCGTCACTCGGCTGGAGCCGAGCGACTGCGAGAGGAGTAATGCTACAAATTACACCAGTACGTCCACTTCACTACCAGCTGCCGGTTCTTGACCGTGAATGGGGATGGCGTGTTGTTATCGCCATAAACAATAAAAAAGTCGGATGCCGGTTTGTAGCGCCATTGCATACGGATATTGGTATTGATATTGCGGATCTGTCCGTTGTATTGTATGTAGGTAGTAAAATAAAGCTTGTTGCTTACCGTAATATCGGTACGCGGGCCAATAAGCCAGAAACTGGTATTGCCATAAGGCTGTGCCATCCGTAGATCGTTAAAAGAGCTGTTAACGGCAATGTTTACATAAGGCTGAAAGCGGTAACCCAACTGCATAGTAACAGTAGTTTTATGACCGTTTTGGTAATAGCCACCGTAAGCGGTTTCGGCCAGGTAAGTAAACAAGGCCTGGGGCTTGGATACAAACTGCGCGTCGACGGTGTTCCAATGATTTTCGGTACCAATGGGTAACTGTGGTTTACCGGTATTGGTCGGGTCAAAGGGTACCAGCAGTTTGATATAATCGTTAATGGCCGATAGCGTAAACGTGCTGCGGTTACGCAGGGTGATGAGATAGGAGAGGGTGCTTTCGTTATCGGTACGCTTAAAGCTTTCGTCGAAATAATAATTGGATACCAGTTGTACGCCATGACTCAGTATTCCGCCCGATTTTGGAAAGAAATTGCGTAGCAACAGCGGACTGATCTTGTTATAACCCGTCCGCGGTACATAGCCTACCCCGGCGGTGTAGTTTTTGCCCACGAATTCGTCCTGCAGATAAGCCGTCCAGTATTTGCTAAGGTATTGTAAGTGACCTGCAACTACCAGATCACGCCCTTTCAATCCTGGTGTAAATGATTTGATGCCTAACAATTTACCCGTAAGTAAGTTGTTGGATGATGCCAGGTTAAATTCCATACCCACGTTACGGTTGTACTGGTTGCCAGGCGTAGCAGTACCTGTAGCATCTTTATTGATAAACATAAAGCCGATATTGGAGCGGGCAAATACCCGGCGCTGCAGAGTAAGTACGCCATAATTTTGTGCAGGCATGGCTGCGGCGTCTGCTTCGCCGGTTTGTATATCCATAAGGCCCACACGCCAATCTTTGTCCAGCTTACCCGTGAGCCGTGTGCCAAAACGAATGGGCGCATTCAACCCGATGCGGCGCGAAAAAAATGGCCGGATATCCGAATAGCCAAAGTTGGCAAACAAGTCGCCGTTCTCTAAAAAGAACTGGCGTTTTTCGGGAAAGAAGAGTTCATAACGGTTCAGATTAACCACCTGCTGGTCCACGTCCACTTGCGAAAAATCGGGGTTTACGGTGAGGTCGAGGTTAAGGGACGAGGTCAGACCGATTTTGGCATCGCCGCCTACCTCTTTTTTCCAGGCCGTGCCCGTTTTGGCCTGGTAATCTTTAGATACACCACTCAGCAAATAAGGAATCAGGGAAATATTGGTACCGGCCTCGGGTGGAGGTTCGTCCCAAACCAATGATCCGGTGTAGGCCAGCGAGGCTGTCGGAAATTGACGAGGTACGGGCGCCCAGGCAGATTTTTCGGTAGTTATAAGATCGTTACGACTAAAATTGATGCCCCATACATCTACACCTTTTTTATACCGGATACTTTTAAATGGAATGGCCGCCTCGAATACCCAGCGGTCGGGATAGTTTTTTACTACGGATACCCATTTATTGTCCCAACTCAGATCCACCTTTCCGCCTTCGTACATGGTACCGTCCCATTGACCTCCCGCGGCATTGGCGCCAAAGCTAAAACCATCGGTACGGGCATCAAAAGGATCAAGGAAGAAGATAAAATTATCGTTTTTCTGAAAGGCGAAATCACGCTTCATGGATTCCACCATGTACTGTCCCGGTCCGCTGGTATAGCAGGTGGCAATAATGTAAATATTGTTATTATCATAGGTCATCCGCACCTGGGTTTGCAGGGTGGCCCTGCTGGTATCCATGGGCAGCACCATAAAAAAACGGCTGGTGGAATCGGTTTTATACCAGGCATCATCCATCATACCATCAATAACTATGGGGCCGGTTGCCTTACGGATATGGTACTGATAAGCGGCATTCTTTTTTTGTGCCGATGCTGTAAAAGCAAACAGGCAGCATACCATCAGCATTAATAATTTCCTTGGTGATAAAGGATAAATAAGGTTCAAAATTAATGCTTTGTTAGGTTTTATAAATCGATTTACTTGGCTGCGGTAAGTTAGCGATTTAAGGAATGATGAAGAAATTAAATTAGTAAGTCATCCCGAATTTATTTCGGGATCCCACATGCAAAGTGGATACTACCTTGCATGTGGGATGCTGAAACAAGTTCAGCATGACAATCATTTCGATTTCTACAAATTCACCACCAACGCTTTCCCTGCATATTTAACCACCTTATCAGCTTTATCGGTTACCTCCATATTGGCGCCGTGACTGCCTTTTACCATCACAATATTAAAGGTGCGGCTTTTCAGCATTCCGGGAAATTTGCCTTGGGTACCGGATATGGTGAGTTTGCGGGTTTTGTCGTTCCAGTTTAGGTTGAAAGTTGCGTATTGTCCTTTTTCGTAGTTATAATTATCGTTCTCGTCTTCATAAAATTTAAACGAGCCGTCGGCACCGGGATAGATGCGCAGCTCGATGTTATTGGCTGGTTTTTCGGTAGCGTATTCCATATGCGGCCCCATGGGGATGATAGAACCTGCTTTTACATATAGCGGCAGTATGTCGATAGGGGCGGCGGCACTGATGGTTTGACCGCCATCCAATAATTCGCCAGTCCAGAAATCGTACCATTTGCTGGCAGCTGGCAAATACACCTGACGTGCCTTGGCTTTTTTATCAGCATCGGCCGATGTATATAGTTGCTCCGTAACCGGGTTCACCATAAATGCCGGACCGAACATATACTGATCAGGTATGCCATAAACCTTACTATCATCCCTGAAATCAAAAGCCAGCGAACGCATAATGGTGTAGTTATCGGTAGTAACCCGACCGGCCAGCGAATAGATGTATGGCAGCAGACGATAACGCAGCTTATCAAAGTTCAGCAGGATAGCTTTGGTTTTATCGTCCCAGTTTTTGCTGAACAATGCGCGCTCGCCCTTGCCATGGATGCGGAAGATAGGGCAAAACGTACCAAACTGAAACCAGCGGGTAAACAGCTCGCGCTTATCGGGCTGCGACCAATCGGCAGCTTTCCAGTGAAAATGGTATCCACCGATGTCTGATGTCCAGTAAGGAATGCCCGATACGCCGGTGTTGATGCCCTGTGGTACCTGGTGCTTAAAATCATTAAAAGTACATTCAATATCGCTCGACCATAAAGTGGCCGCATTGCGTTGCTCGCCGGCAAACGACTGGCGAACCAAAAAGAAAGCACGCTTGCCGGGAATATCCCTGCGCCAGCCTTCGTAAACACCTTTGGTATGTTGTAAAGAGTAAGTATTAAAATAATCGATCCCCTTGCCTATAGCAAAATTACTTTGTCGGCGGGCATCCAGCAGGGAACCATTATCCGGCTCGCATTGATCTATCCACCAGGCATCCCAGCCATAACGTTTAATAAGGCTGTCGCGGGCCTGATCCCAATAAAGCTCACGGGCTTTGGGGTTGTGGGCATCGTAGTAAGTGTCAAAAGTATGGGTAACTACATTGTCCCAGGTAATATCGGTAAGACCGCCCATTTTTTGCAGGGCATCATAGTTGGGAGTTCCTTTGCCAAATACCGGCCATATCGAAATCATGGCATGCAGGTTGGCTTTGTGCAATTCATCTATCAGTTGATGCGGATGCGGGTAACGCTCCGGTTTCATTACATGCGAACCGATGGGCAGCGGATCCCAGTAATACCAGTCCTGCACCAGCACATCAACCGGGATATGGTTGTTGCGGTAATTATCTTTTACGCTGATGATCTCCTCCTCGCTCATATACCTGTCCTGCGACTGGAACAAACCGAAAGCCCATTTACCAAACATGGGTGCTTTGCCGGTAGCGGTACGGTACAGATCAATGATATGATCAAATGAAGGGCCGTAGAAAAAGTAATAATCCACCTGTTTACCGCTTTCGGATACATATTTGAATTTGGTATTATCCGCTTCGGCACCGTAAAAGTTGGAGGCGGAATAATTGTCCCACATCAGGCCATAACCTTTGGTCGACAACAAAACCGGGATAGCGCCGGTAAGATACTTAATAAGCAAATCCTGGTTGCGACCTTTATAATTGATAGACAAAGAATCAAGCGGATGGCAGCCCAAACCAAACAAGCCCTCGTTTTGCGGTGAAACAAACTGCGTACTGATGGTATTGGTACTGATGCCGGCCACAGTAGCCGGGGTGATGGTTTTGTTTTCGCTGTCTTCGGCGGTAATGATATTACCTTTGAGGTCGGTATAGGTAATGGCGTTGGTGGCTTTGTTTACCCTGACCTTTAGTTTGGCTGTGGTGATGGTTATCTCAGCTTTATTTTCCGCAACCTGATAAAGGGTTGGGGTTTTCCAGCTATTGTTAACCACTAGGGATGGTTTGGTTTCAAAAGCATTAAAGATAGTGTATTTCACTTCAATGATATCTGCCCGGCGTATCAGCACTTTCAGGAAGCCTTTATCCAAAGAAAAAGTAACGCCGTCGTCGGCTTTCTTGTATGATTTAACAACCGCTAAAGCAGGCGTAAAAATACTGCAGAGAACAAGCGATAGAATTAATGCAATCGATTGTATTTTTTTAGCAAACGGATGATGTAAGGGTTTAAGCATATGTAACATCAGTTTATTGGTTTATAATGAGTGTGAGAATAACACTTGTTTTTGATGCTGTGAATATAGAGTACTTTTTTGGAAATTAAAAGAAGAATTTTTGGATGGTCTAACTAAATAAAGTTGAACGGAGAAGTGATTATTTTCCGGAGTCAGCCGGATCAATATTAACAACTGTTTTTAAAATAAAGCGATATTTATTATTTCCGAGATCGCCAATGCCATGTTCAACACCCCATTGATCATCTCCAAATACACCAATGGCATCTATAATTAAATTATCCCTCCTTTTTTTTAATCGAATCGTTTTAAAATATTTGGAGTATTTTGGATCAAGAAAAACGTTGGGAGGTAAGTATAAATTAGCAACTATATTATTGCAGGTCTTTTCTTCCGGCTGTAGATCTCCTTTACTGGTGTAAATAAACCGGGTATATACCAACTCATTTTTATGATCAGGAAGTTCACATGCCGGGGTAAATGGAAAATCAAAAACCGGGGGAGGAAACCGTACGTGTTGTTTTTTTTGTCCAAAAGCCAACTGGCTTATAGCCAAACAAAATATAAAGCTTAATGATCGCAGCATCTTCAATGCTTCATCTCTTTACCAAACAGCTTCTCCCCGGCTTCCACTGCAATAGCCAGGCGGTTGCCATCCGGTGGTTTGGGGCAGGAATACCCGGTGCCGAAAGCACAATAGGGGTTATAAGCCTTGTTGAAATCAATCACTACTTTGCCGTCTTTAAAGTCGCCTTTACGCAGGTCAATATAGCGGCCACCGCCGTAGGTTGTGGTGCCATTGGTATCGTCAATAAATGGTAGAAACAAGTAGTCGCTATACTCCGGAACATTGTATAACCGTGTACTCTTGTATACCGTTAATTCCAGAGGCTTACCCTTAAGGGTGAACTTTAGCACCGCATAAGGCACATATTCGCTGCCTGTACCGCTAAATACCGGCATAATAAAAGCCTGCGCATTAACCAGGGTTGTTGCCTGTGCAGTAACACGAAAAGTGCTGTCGGCATCGTAAAAACGTAAAAATTGGAAATCGTCCTTTTTTAGCGGCGAGCGCGGGTCTTTCAAAAAATCGTCCATATAACCTTTGCGATAATCAGCAATCTGCGTTTTAAAATCCTGGCCAAAGGAGTTTAGGCCGGTTAACATAAGCAGGATGAGGATGTATTTGGTCATGGCGGTAAAGTTTGAGCCAATATAGGTAAAAAAGCCTCAGCTCAATCCTCTCCTTTGGTGAGGGCCTGGGTGAAGCTGAAATAATTTTATTTTATCCGTACCTAAAACGATTTACAGAAATTTATATTTGCTTTATTGAACTCTCAATATACCAATTATACTTATGGACAATAAACCGCTAAGAAGCAGGGGCTGGTTTGGCAAAACGGGCAAAGATGGTTTTATTTATCGCGCATGGATGAAAAATCAGGGTATTCCGGCGCATCAGCTGCAGGGTAAACCCGTTATCGGGATATGCAATACCTGGTCGGAATTAACTCCTTGTAATGCCCATTTTCGCGAACTGGCCGAATCTGTAAAAAATGGTATTTATGAGGCTGGTGGTTACCCGGTGGAGTTCCCGGTGATGTCCTTAGGCGAAACACTCATCAAACCCACAGCCATGCTGTACCGTAACCTGGTAAGTATGGATGTGGAAGAATCTATCCGCGCCAACCCGCTTGATGGCGTGGTGCTCCTTTGCGGTTGCGATAAAACTACCCCAGCGCTCATCATGGGTGCCTGTAGTGTGGATATTCCCACCATTGTAGTATCGGGTGGAGCTATGCTGACGGGTAAATATCGCGGGCACGACATCGGTACCTCAGACATCTGGCGTTTTTCTGAAGATCACCGCGCCGGTCATATGAGCGATGAGGAGTTGTATACTGCCGAAGCCTGCATGGCCCGCAGCAGGGGGCATTGCGCGGTAATGGGCACAGCATCAACCATGGCCTGTATGGTGGAGTCATTGGGTTTATCCCTGCCCGAAAACGCCGCTATTCCGGCAGCCGATTCGCGCAGAAAGGTACTGGCTCATTTGTCGGGCAACCGTATTGTAGAGATGGTTCGGGAGGATCTGAAGCTGTCTGATATACTCAGCCGCCAGGCTTTTGAAAACGCCATCAGCGTAAACGCGGCCATCGGTGGTTCAACCAATTTTGTTATCCATTTGCTGGCTATAGCGGCACGTATTGGGGTTGATCTGCATATGGACGATTTTAATACCACCGCTAAACGCATCCCGCTGCTGGCCAACCTGCAGCCATCGGGCAAATACTTCATGGAGGATTTTTATTATGCCGGTGGATTACCCGCCTTGATGAAAGAGCTGCATGAAGTGCTGCATGGCGATACCATAACCGTTACCGGTCAGCCTATTAAAGCTAACTATGAACACGCCGAATGCTTTAACCGGGAGATGATAGCCGGCTGGAAAAAGCCATTTAATGAAGTTGCCGGCATCGTAGTGTTGAAAGGTAATTTATGCGAGAATGGTGCGGTCATGAAACCATCGGCTGCAAGTACCGAACTGATGATCCATACAGGCAGAGCCATCGTATTTGAAGATATTGAAGACTATAAGAACAAGATCAACGATCCTAATCTCGAGGTGGACGAAACCAATGTGCTGGTGCTTAAAAATGTAGGTCCCAAAGGTTATCCTGGGATGCCCGAGGTAGGCAATATGGCCATCCCTAAGAAATTGCTGGATAAAGGTGTGCGGGATATGGTGCGCATATCCGATGGGCGTATGAGCGGTACGGGTTTCGGCACCGTGGTACTGCATGTATCGCCCGAAGCGGCTGTAGGTGGTACGCTGGCTGTTGTACAGGATGGCGATATTATCAGCCTGGATGTTTACGCGGGTACCTTACACCTCGATGTGAGCGACCAGGAAATTGCGGCCCGTAAAGAGCGATTGGTATTGCACACCAATATAGCCAAACGCGGTTATGTACATCTCTATCAAACGCATGTAGAGCAAGCGCACCTCGGCGCCGATTTTGACTTTTTAAAAGGCGGCTCTGGCAGCGAGGTTGTGCGCGACTCGCATTAGGAGTAAAGCCCTATCGATTTTGTCATTCTGAGGAACGAAGAATCTGCTATTGAATTTGCAAGATTTACAATAGATGCTTCACTCCGTTCAGCATGACAAGTGAAATAAAGTGGGCATATTAATAAATAAATCAAAAATATGACAGCAAATAATTTTACCGGGCAGGTAGCTATTGTAACGGGGGCAGGACAGGGTATTGGCTTTGAAATTGCCAAGCAAATATCCCTGCAAGGCGCGGCAGTATTGGTTAACGATGTAAGTCCGCAGTTGGCTGCTAACGCTGCCGAAGCTATTAACAAGCTCGGTGGTAACTGCATCGACCTGGCCGGCGATGCTGCTGATATTAACTTTATACAGCAAATGGTTGATACCGCGGTACAACAATTTGGCAAACTCACCATCGCCATAGCCAACGCGGGCATTACCCTGTTTGGCAGTTTCCTGGATTATCCCGTACAATCTCTGCAAAGTGTGATGAACCTTAATCTGCAGGGAAGCTTCTTCCTGGCACAGCGTACCGCCAGGCAAATTATCAAACAAAAAAGCGGAGGCAGCATCCTGTTTATGTCATCAGTAACAGGGCACCAGGCGCATCAGGATCTGGCGGCTTATGGCATGACCAAAGCCGGACTCGAGATGCTGGCAAAAAGTCTGGTAGTAGAGCTATCACCATACCACATTACCGTAAATACGGTAGCCCCTGGCGCTACCTTAACCGAACGCACCATGGAAGATGCCAGTTATAAGGACACCTGGTCGCGCATTACCCCTATGGGCAGACCAGGTACGGTGCAGGATGTAGCCAATGCCGTACTATTTTTGGTATCGCCGCAGGCCACCCAGATCACCGGGCAAAATATTGTAGTTGATGGCGGCTGGTCGGCCGTAAGCGCATCACCTTATTAATTATTGAATTAGTGAATGAGTGAGGGATGAATTCTTCAATGGTTGAATTAGTGACTTTTTATTTTTTTAAATGAGATGCTAATTCTTTAAATCAGTTAATTCGCTCATTGATATAATTCACTAATTCAGTCATTCACTAAATCACTAATTACCTATTCAAATACTGCTCTTAACCTGGTCCATTCGGGGTGGCGTTTCAGGTAGGCTTGTATATAGGCGCATAGGGGTACCATTTTCAGGTTATGCTGCTCCATGTATACAAAGGCTTTCTCTACCAGGGCCGCGGCAATGCCCTGGCCTTCCATTTCCTCGGGTACTTCTGTATGGATCAGGTAAACTACATCACCTCTTAGCTTATAATCAATATAAGAAGTGGTGCCGTCAACCGTAAGTTCAAAGTGATGAATGGCTTCGTTATTAATTAATGGAATATCTTCGTACTTCATGTTTGTTGAGTATTATTTAAATAATTTAAATACATCGTATGGTTTGGTAACATAAATATCCCTGTTGTATCTAAGGTAATTTATGAACAAGCATTGATACCGTAATAATAAACAACTTTAATGAATAATATTTTATGCTTTATTCAATAAAAATGTCAGAAATGCGTTTGGTACAGCAGGTTATATCAGAAAACTAAAAGGCTTTAGCAAGTTGTTCATTTCTTTAAATTTTTAATTAGTTTTGATTTGTATTTATATATTTATAACAATACCTTAAAACAATTTGGACCTTCCCAGAAAATGAAAGCCATTGTGAAAAAGAATAAGCACATATTACTACAGCTTGGGCTTTTGTTTTTTGTTACAAATGGCTGGGCACAGGTAAGCCATCAGCATGCTAAATCTAAGGTTAAAAAGAAACCCATACCCGGGCAGGTTCAGCCGGTAGTACAGGGAAGTGAACAGCTTAAGGAGTTTTTACAGCTTTTGGCACAAGCCAGCGCTACGTTTACATTCCCCAAAGGCTTTAAAGAAATTCCGGCTACCAACAACGAGGATTTTTCTTTTGATTATGCGATGGAAATGCCCGGGAAAGATTTTGAAGTATGGTTCCAGGTAAAATCTCAAAAAGAAAACTGGGCCAGTTACGAACGGGCGCAGAACGATAAAGGCCGTCAGGTGGCCAACCCCGATTCATTATATGTGGAAATGGGCAAAGCCCATGCTATAGCCTTTACCGGCGATAATAATTATTTTATACGCAACATGCCGCAAAATGTACTGGAGCGTTATAATGCCGATGCCGGTAAATCATACCTGCTTAACCTGCTCGATCTACCCTCTACCAAGCATTATAAATATGCCCTGCTCATTACCCTGCAGCGCAACCATACAGGCACTATCATGATGGTATGCTTTACCAATGAAAAAGATCCCGAGTTTTTTAAAAACATCGACAAGGCCGGCAACTGTCTGAAGTTTAAATCGTAAAGGAGGGGCGTATTGTCGTTTCGAACGAAGTACGAGGAGAAATCTTCTGCCGCGCGAGTAACCTCTCTACCACAAATGTTAATAAGTTGACAGTTTTGAACCCCAAGTTCGGTACTTAAACTATATTTTTGCAGTTAGGTGCATTTTTTGCCCTGGTTAAAAAAAGATACTTTATAAATGGCAGACGCAGTTAATTATAGTGAAGATAGTATCCGCTCGCTGGATTGGAAAGAACACATCCGTTTACGCCCTGGTATGTACATTGGTAAACTGGGCGATGGCTCGGCTTATGACGATGGGGTGTACGTATTACTCAAAGAAATTATCGATAACTCGATAGATGAGTTTGTGATGGGATCGGGCAAAACCATTGAGGTAAACATGAGCGATCATAAAGTATCCGTACGCGATTATGGCCGCGGCATACCCTTAGGTAAAGTGATTGATTGCGTTTCCAAGATCAATACCGGCGGTAAATATGATAGCAAGGCCTTCCAGAAATCGGTAGGCTTAAATGGTGTGGGTACCAAGGCGGTTAATGCCTTATCTAACGTATTTGTGGTGCAATCATACCGCGACGGTCGTACCAAACTGGCCGAGTTTGCTAAAGGCGAACTGATACGGGATGAGGCCGAAAAAGAAACCACCCAACGTAACGGTACTGCCATTAATTTTACACCCGACGATACCATCTTTCGCCATTACCGTTTTATCCCGGAGTTTGTGGAAAGCATGATCTGGAACTATGTGTTCCTGAACTCGGGCCTGACATTGAACTTTAACGGACAGAAATATTTTTCAGAACGCGGACTGTATGATCTGCTTACCCGCAATACTGATGTGGAAACCCTGCGCTATCCCATCATTCACCTCAAAGGCGAAGACATTGAGATAGCCATGACCCACGGCCAGGCCTACGGCGAAGAATATTACTCCTTTGTGAACGGACAAAATACAACCCAGGGCGGTACGCACCAGGCTGCTTTTCGGGAGGCCGTTGTAAAAACCGTGCGCGAGTTTTACAAAAAAGAATTTGACGCGTCTGATATCCGGGCATCCATTGTGGCAGCTATCGCCATCAAAGTACAGGAGCCGGTATTTGAATCGCAAACCAAAACCAAGCTGGGCTCGCAAAATATTGGTCCGGAAGGACCATCGGTACGTGGATTTATCAATGATTTCCTGAAAAAGGAACTGGATAATTATCTGCATAAAAATCCCGCTGCTGCCGATGCTCTGCTGAAACGTATCCTGCAATCGGAACGCGAGCGTAAGGATATTGCCGGCATTAAAAAACTGGCCAACGAACGCGCCAAAAAAGCATCGTTACATAACCGTAAGCTGCGCGATTGTAAGCTGCATTTTGAAGATACGCACGAACGCCGCCAGGATACCACGCTGTTCATCACCGAAGGTGACTCTGCCAGCGGATCTATCACCAAATCGCGCGATGTACAGACCCAGGCCGTATTCAGCTTAAAAGGTAAGCCGCTCAACTGCTATGGACTTACTAAAAAGGTGGTTTACGAAAACGAAGAATTTAACCTGCTGCAGCACGCCCTCAATATTGAGGATGGCATTGACGGCCTGCGTTATAACAATATTGTAATAGCTACCGATGCCGATGTGGATGGTATGCACATCCGCCTGCTGCTGATGACTTTCTTTTTGCAGTTTTTTCCCGACCTGGTGAAAGCCGGACACGTATCTATACTGCAAACGCCGCTGTTCAGGGTGCGCAACAAAAAAGAAACCATTTATTGTTACAGCGACGAGGAGCGCCGCAACGCCATTGCCAAGCTGGGCAACAAACCCGAGATAACCCGCTTTAAAGGTTTGGGTGAGATATCGCCCGAAGAGTTTGGCCTGTTCATTGGCAAGGATATCCGCCTTGACCCGGTAATCCTGAAAGATGCCAACATCAAAGGCTTGCTGGAGTATTTTATGGGTAAAAACACTCCAACCCGTCAGCTGCACATCGTGAACAACCTGCGCGTTGAAAAAGATGATGAAAGTATCAATCCGCTAATAGCCGAAGACGCAGAATCCCTGGCCCTGCCGGTGGCAGTATAAGCTATTTAAACCATATAATTTTATGTAGAGACGCATCACATGCGTCTCTTTTTTTATGTCTTGCGGTTGCGGAGGAACAAAGGCGAAACCAATCATGTCATTGCGAGCGCAGCGTGGCAATCTCCTCGCGTTTATACTAACGAGGAGATTATTAATGTTGTATTTGTTTTCTTTATTGTATTAATGAGCTCTCTTTGGTCGGTTGTCTTCGTCGTTCCTTCTCGAAATGACATGATGGATGGTAAGACTTTATATTCTCCCTTGTTTTTCGTATCTTTATACAAACACCAGCCCGGCTTTCTTTTTTGAGGATGCCGGGCTGTTTTGTTAAGAGCAAAACAGAGCCAAAAAGTAGTTGTTTTTTGCTTAATTATTTGATAGTCAATAAATTAATACTTTTTAAAGTTTTAAAAACCCTTCAAAATCGCATTGGAATTTGTTAAAAAGTGTTAAAATGGGTTTTTTTCGAGTGATTTTAACCCGTTTTTACCCTGTTTTTGAGCAGAAATTTGTTAAAATTCAAGGTTTAAAAAGTTTTTTGCGGGTGTTATAAGTCAAAGAAATCTGATAAATCCTATTAAATCTTTTAATCCTGTCAAAAAAAACCTTATCTTGTTTCCCCCGCTTTTTTTCGGGATGAATATTTATGACCAACCATGAAATTAAAATAGCTTTTGATGAATATGATTCACTAAAAGAACTGCCCACCGCCGATCATGATTTGTGCCTGGAGGCAACGGAAGCATTAAAAAACTCACATTCGCCATATTCAAAATTCCGGGTAGGGGCAGCCCTGCGTTTACAAAGCGGTAAAATTATTTATGGTAGCAATCAGGAAAATGTAGCCTATCCATCCGGCTTATGTGCCGAGCGGGTGGCCCTGTTTTACTGGGGAGCCAATCATCCGGATGACCCGGTTGTGGCGATGGCGGTTACCGCCCAGACAGATGAATTTATGCTCACTAAACCGGTAACTTCCTGTGGATCATGTCTGCAGGTACTTGCCGAAGTGGAAAAAAAACAGAACAAACCCATCAAAATTTTATTGTTTGTGGAGGGTGGCCCGGTATGGGTAATAAAAGGTATCGAGAACCAATTACCGTTTTTGTTTTTTGAAGAACGACTGATAACTAGTCAATAGTTTAAAGTCTAAAGCCAAGAGTCAAAGGAGAAAAATCCGGCGCCAGGCTTATAACTAGAGGCTTTCGACTTAACTTTACTTCGTCATGAAACTGAAAATATTTTTGTTTTTAATTGGCTGTGCTTTCATAAGTAAAGCATCTGCACAACAGGGGTTCCCGTTTGATAATGAGATCCGGGCTTTTAAGCACCAGGATAGTTTAAGCTTTCCTAAACCGGGCGGCATATTGTTTATAGGGAGTTCGTCTATCCGTTTATGGACCGATCTGGAACAGCGCTTTGCGGGTAAACCTATCATTAAACGAGGTGTAGGAGGTTCAACATTGGAACAGCTGGTTGATTACTTTACACCATACATCCTTTTTCCATATCAGCCCCGGAAAATATTTATCTATGCCGGCGAAAATGATATCGCCGCTGATAAACCGGCCTCGTTTGTGGCTGATGAATTTGCTAAGTTATGGCCTCTGCTGCACCAGAAATTACCCAAAGCAGAGATCTATTAGCTGTCGATAAAACCGAGTCCGGTACGGGCTAAATATTATACAACCGTGGCGCAGGCCAATGAATTGATAAAAAAGTATCTGAAGAATAAACCCAACAGTCATTTTGTTGATCTGGTTGATGTAATTTATAAACCGGGCACTACAAGGCCTGATTCCAGCTTATTTAAGAGTGATTACCTGCATTTGAATGCCAGGGGATATGATAAATGGCAATCGGTTTTGCGGCCTATGGTAAAATAAAAAAGGCCCCGACGGGCGGGGCTCTTTTCTACTTGAACTATTACACTAAACCAAGTTTATTTAAAAACGCTGTAAACGTTGGTGATCTTCCATCCTTTGCCGGTATTGGCAATGGTTACATAATTGCTGCGTACAAACTTTTCATATTGCATATCAACCTTTACCACGGTGATATCAGAATTGCTTTGAACAATGGTGGTGCTGGTGGTGCAATCCTGTTCTACATTTTTGTTGAGCTTTAAAGATTGAAATATTTCATCGCGGGTAAAGGTCACGATCTTTTTACCACTGAGCAGGCTGAATTTGGCGTTTTGATCTACCACATCGTCCAGCCCTTTTAATTTACCGCGGGTCATGGCATCAACATAAGTGTTGATGGCAAAGGTTTTGGTTAGGTTATCACCATCTGCAAACGGGATGGCTTTTGCGGCACTGCATGCTATCAGCAATGCAAGTGCTAGTACTACTGATTTTAAGGTTTTCATATTGTTGTTGGTGTTTGGTCATGTTTAAATTATATCTATAAGACAACACTAATTTTCAATACGTTACAATAAAATCAATAAAAGCCAATAAAAATAAAAAGCCCCGTTTGGCGGAGCTTCAGATGTATATAGTCAAATTAAATTTACTTAAAAGCGCTGTAAACGCTGGTGATTTTCCAGCCTTTACCGGTGTTGGAAACGGTTACGAAATTGCTGCGGGTAAACCATTTGTATTGCATGTCGATTTTTACAATGGCTACCTCAACGTTACTTTGAATAACAGAAGTGCTGGTGATACATTCCTGCTCAACATCTTTATTGAGGCTTAGTGATTGAAGCATTTCATCTTTGGTAAAACTCAGCACATCCGTTCCTCTTAACTGACTGAATTTGGCATTTTGATCTATTACATCGTCCAGGCCGCGTAATTTACCATGGGTTATGGCATCAACGTAGGTGTTAATTGTGAAAACCATGGTTAGGCCTTCATCATTGGTAACAGAGGCGGCTTTGGCTGTTAGGCAGGTTATTAGTAAAGCAAGTGCAAATATGATTGATTTTAAATTTTTCATTTAATAATTTTATTACATAACGGTCTTATTTTCAGATTATTATAAAATAAAATCAAAATAAAAAGCCCCGCTGGGCGGGGCTCTCTACTTACATATTAACACTAAACTAAAACTAAACTTATTTAAAAACGCTGTATACGTTGGTGATCTTCCAGCCTTTACCGGTGTTTGATACGGTTACAAAATTGCTGCGGGTAAAACCATCATATTGCATATCCACTTTGATAACTGCAATAGCTTCGTTGCTTTCAACAACTGATGTAGTAGTGGTGCAGGTTTGCTCAGTATCTTTAGAGGCATTTAATGATTGAAGCATTTCATCTTTGCTAAAGTTCAAAACGGTTTTACCGCGTAACATGCTGAATTTAGCATCCTGATCAATCACTTCACTCAGGCCTTTTAATTTACCATGGGTCATGGCATCAATGTAGGTACTGATGGCATAATTTTTAGTTAAATTTTCACCATCTGTGTAGGTGGTTGCTTTAGAAGCAGAGGCTATTACTAATAAAGCTAAGCCTAATAATATTGATTTTAAAGTTTTCATTGTATTGCTATTTGAGGTTGTTTATTATTATTAATTAATTTTTATATCCATAAGACACCGGCAATATGCCTTACGTTACAGAATATGTTAAAAATTTTGTTGATTTAACATAAATTTAATATTTTACTGGTTTTTTTAGATTCCTGGTAATAGAAATTAGCTTAAGCCTTGCTATGATTGATTATACTACCATTATTTTGCAATTTGCTGAACAGGGCGAAAAAACTGGCTGGACGTATATTGAAATTCCGGCCGATCTGGCACAACAAATGAAGCCTGGTAATAAAAAATCATTTAGGGTAAAAGGTAAATTAGATGCGATGCCCATTGCCGGTATAGCCTTGATGCCCATGGGCGAAGGCAATTTTATTATGGCCCTGAAACGGGAAATATGTAAAGGCCTACGCAAACATAGTGGCGCTATGTTACGGGTACAGCTCGAACCAGATAATGATTACAAGGTTGAAGTTCCGGCCGACTTACAGGAGTGTTTTGATTTTGAACCCGAAGCCAGTGAGTTCTTTTTTACCCTGGCACAAGGCCACCGCGACTATTTTATTAAATGGATCAACAGCGCCAAAACAGAAACTACCCGTGCAAATCGCATAGCCAATACCATCGAGGCCATGCTGCGCCACCAGGGCTATCCTGAAATGTTAAGAGCTTTGAAAAAAGCAAGGGAATAGTAACATTAGGTAGTTTTCTTTTTCTCCCTCCAATTTTTCGGAAAGGGAATATCTGTCATTTTAATAGGTTTAAAGCTTGGTATCTGATAATCGGTTCCCGAAGTATTATACAGGAAAAACGGATCGGTTTTAAAATGTTCGTAGTCTGCAGTCATCTGAGCCTTGAGCCTGAGCAGGCGGTTTTCGTATTTGTCGTCATAAGGAGTACCGGTATTTTTATCCAGCAGCCGGTCTATATACTCAATCAGGTTATAGCAGGTGGTAAACTGCCCACATGCTATCAGACAGGCTTCTGTATGTTGTTGCCCGGCCGATTTTTTATCAAACCAAAGTGTGGTACCCATATTATAAGCGGTTTGTGCCACTATCTGCATGTCGGTACTCGGATTAAGGGATGATGGTGTCGTCATGTATTGACTGTTGCCCTGGCTACGGTTAATATCATTGGAAAAGGAAAGATCATAAACGTGATTGCCTTTGCCGCGATTGTTCCATTGGGTACTGCCATAAAACTTATCATACAGCAACTGCCTGATGCGTTTTAAAAATATGCTGGTATTAAGCATTAGTACAGACTGCGCCCGGGTGTTGAGCATATGTATAAGAAGACTGAGCGATGTTTTGGAAAAAAAGCTCACCAGTATGTGAATGATCTGTTCGGTAAAGTTGCGTTTTAAGTCCATCCCCGCCGATGCTTTTGATACGCTAAATAATTGTTGCCTTACATATAATACGCCAGATACCCATATAAAGGGAATGGGGATAAATAAAGCGCCGGCAATTATCCACGGTGTACTGTGATGGCTTATTCCATACCAAACCCCGGTTAAAGCGGCCAGTAAAATGGCAAGAGTAATATAAAATACACCCCAGAGATTTAGCTCATAACCTTTGCTTATTTTAGGCAATACGTAAGGGTGTATATAATGGCTACCCACGTCATTCACCAGCATCAGCTCAAAATAAGGGAAGCTGGTCTTTTTGTCGAGCCGCCTGCCATCGGCTTCCATCATGCTTTGCAGGCCCTGGTTATCGGTAATGCCGCCATCCATCAGGCCAAATTGTTTGTGTTGTATAAATTCAGCTTCTTCCTTGTCGCCGGTTTGTGGTATCAGAGATAGCGCGTTTTTCAGGTCGTGGATGTTTAGGTGCTGATGGGTGTAGTCGTTAGGGTAAATGATGGGCTCAAACCCGGCAGGAAAACAGGATGACGCAGCCAGTACATCGCCCAGTTTTATTTTGCCGGCAACCACGCTGTCTACATAAATAACCTCGTTGCCGTATTTGAATCTTTCGTCGGCACCAGAATCCGGAACCAGTTTGATATTCTGCCGGAAGGATTGCCCGGTGTAAAATTCGGTAGCGTTGAAACAAACCTCCTGTAAATGGGCTGTAGGTGATGGTGCATCATGGCAAAGTGACTCTAAGGTTGCTCCGTCAAACAAATATTGATCGTAAGCAAGCGCAAAGGAGTTGATAATGTTGCGGGTTTTTTGCGGTCTTTTTTTCCAGTGCTTTTTATCGGCCAGTATTTCTAATGATTGCCGCAGCAGATCGTCGCCGTTTAGGCCGGCAGATAATTTAGTGTAAAATTGCCCAAAGGTTTTGCCCTGCGCATTGTACAATGCATACAAAGTTGTGGTGATGGTACCGCCCGATGCAGATGAGAGGTAACGTACCTGCTGCAACAGTGTTTGGTTGCAAAGCCCATCGGTATCATCATCAAAGGTTACTTTATTCAGGTATGACAGTACCCCCAATGCAAAGGAAGCCGCTCGAAATCCGCCACCTGAAAATGCCAGCGCTATATTTGCAAAGGGCTTAATATAATCAACTTCGAGTTTGTTTTCGGCTAAGGTATCGGGTAGGGTATTTGCCATAAGGTAATGGATTTTGTAGCGATAAAATTAGGGAATAAAATATATTTCATTATACGTAAAAATACCCAAATTATGAGGTGTTATCACGGATTAAAGCCTCACCCAACCTTCTCCAAAATATAGGGTGTCACCCTGAGCTCCGTCGAAGGGTAGAGCGCAGAGGCCTTGCCCACTATGCTTCGACGAGGCTCACCATGACAGCCGTTTAGGAAATATCTGATCATGACTATTACTCCCCAAAAGGAGGCTTTTAAAATAAAATTTGCAATTATATAAGCACTTATATAAATTGCACAATGAATTTATATCAAAGCCTGGGTTACCTGGTTTTAGGCAGTCGTTTACGTCGCCTGAGCGAAGCTTTTCTGGCCGAAATTAACCGTGCCTACCAAAATGAGGGTATTGATTTTGATGCCAGCTGGTTTCCTGTTTTTTATTTGCTATCTAAAAATGAGGCCCTATCCATCAAAGAATTGAGCGAACAGATCGAAGTTTCGCACCCGGCTGCCAGTCAGCTTATTACCAATTTAAAGAACCGTAAGCTGGTTACTTCGGCTACCTGTGCCGATGATGGTCGCAGGCAACTGGTAACACTTACCGATAGTGGTCGTGAGTTATTAACACAGATATTACCCATGTGGGATGCTATCAGCACCGCGATGACCGAACTGGTGGAAAGCGATGAGATAGCCAAACAACTATTGCCAGCCATAACCGGACTGGAAACTGCCTTTCGTCAGACAAACCTGGCCGAAGTTATCAGCCAGAAATTAATTACCGATCTAAAAACAACCAGCCATGAATAGTATATTTAATTATGGTACCGATCATTTAACTATAGGCATTTGCCTGGATATAGCAGCCGGTAAAACCAAGGGTGTTATTAATGCCGAAGCCGATAAAGCCATCCGTGCTTCCTGGCGCGAGGTGGAGAAAATTGTACACGCCCAGCATCCGGTTTATGGTATTAATACAGGTTTTGGTCCGCTGTGTGATACCCGCATATCCGAGGCTGATACCAGTTTGCTGCAAAGTAATATCCTGAAAAGTCATAGCGTGGGTGTAGGTAAACCCATCCCAAAAGAAATTGCCAAATTGATGCTGATCACCAAAGTACAGGCATTGGCGCAGGGCTATTCTGGTGTGGCACCTGAAACATTGCATCGCATCATCTGGCATATCGACCATGATATTATTCCCATAGTTCCTGAAAAAGGATCGGTAGGAGCTTCCGGTGATCTGGCGCCGTTATCGCATTTGTTCTTACCGCTGATTGGTTTAGGCGAAGTGTATGAGCATAACGAGCGCGTACCTGCCGGTGACTTATTAAAAAAACATAACCTGCAACCCCTGGTATTAGGCCCCAAAGAAGGCCTGGCATTGATCAACGGTACACAATTTATATTAGCCTTTGCTGTAAAAGCCGTTCAGCGCCTGGATGATGCGCTGAACCGCGCCGACCTGATCGGCGCTTTATCATTAGAAGGACTCATGGGCTCCGCAAGACCATTTGACGCACGGTTACACGCTATCCGTCCCTTTAAAGGTACCAAAGTAGTAGCCGACAGGTTGTTTACTTTATTAACCGGATCAGAGATTAACTCCTCACATGCAAATTGCGACAGGGTACAGGATCCATACTCATTAAGGTGTATGCCACAGGTTCATGGTGCATCGCGCAATGCCTGGCTGCATCTGAAAGAACTGACAGAAATAGAGTTGAATTCCGTAACCGATAACCCCGTTATTTTTAATGCCGATGATACCATCAGCGGAGGTAATTTCCATGGTCAGCCATTGGCTTTACCATTGGATTATGCCACCGTTGCGGCTGCCGAGTTAGGCAATATTGCCGATCGTCGCTGCTATTTGATGAGCGAGGGCCGTTACGGTCTGCCCAAACTGCTTACACAGGATGCGGGTTTAAACTCTGGCTTAATGATACCCCAATACACCACTGCGGCGCTGGTCACCGAAAATAAAACCCTGTGTTTTCCGGCCAGTGCCGATAGTGTGCCTACTTCCCTGGGGCAGGAGGATCATGTATCTATGGGCTCCATCAGCGGGCGCAAGCTGCACCAGGTAATTGATAACCTGGAATATATACAGGCTATTGAACTGTTGTATGCAGCACAGGCGGTTGACTTCAGGCGGCCCTTAAAATCAACACCGGTTATTGAAGCGATTCACGATCTGGTAAGGCAACATGTACCCCACATACAGGACGACCGTGTTTTTGCAACCGATATCCATAATTTACATCAACTGATCACTAACGGCTCTTTGCTGGCAATCGCTAACGAAACAGCTATTCATCACCATATCAATCTCAGTCATGACGAGTTCGGAATTTATTAAAACTTACGCCAACCACCCGGTGTACAAAGCACCGCGTGGTATGCAGCTGCACGCCAAAAGCTGGCAAACGGAAGCGCCATTACGGATGCTACTTAATAACCTGGATGGCCAGGTAGCCGAAAACCCAGACGAACTGGTGGTTTACGGTGGAATCGGCCAGGCAGCTCGTAACCCGGAATCACTCCGGAAAATTATTGAGTTGCTACTGGAGCTGGATGAACATCATTCGTTACTAATACAATCGGGTAAGCCGGTTGGTATTATCCGCAGTCATCCCGAAGCGCCGCGTGTGTTGATAGCCAACAGCAACCTGGTACCCGCATGGGCCAACTGGGAGCATTTTAATGAACTGCGTGCCAAAGGTTTGATGATGTACGGCCAAATGACGGCCGGCAGCTGGATCTACATTGGTACACAAGGCATTTTACAAGGCACTTATGAAACTTTTGTGGAGTGCGGCAACCAGCATTTCAACGGCGATCTGACCGGCAAGTTAATCGTAAGCGCCGGTTTAGGTGGTATGGGCGGTGCTCAACCCTTAGCTGCTACCATGGCGGGTGGGGTTTTTTTAGGCGCCGATGTGGATGCGTCTCGTATCCAAAAAAGAGTGGATACACAATATATCGATAGGATCACGCATTCTTATAAAGAAGCCATTGCCTGGGTAAAGGAAGCTATCGCCAAAAAAGAAACACTTTCGGTAGGCCTGGTAAGCGATGCCGGCGATCTGTTGGAGCGCTTGCTGAAAGATAATATTATTCCCGATGTTTTAACTGACCAAACATCAGCACATGATCCATTGAATGGATATATCCCGAATGGGTTGTCATTAACAGAAGCTGCCGCACTACGCAAAGCTGATGCGGTAGAATATAAACGGTTATCATTAAAAAGTATGGCCCGTCATGTGAGCCTGATGTTGCAATTACAAAACAAAGGTGCTGTTACTTTTGATTATGGTAACAACCTGCGCGAGTTTGCCAAACAGGGCGGCGAACCCAATGCATTTAATTTCCCGGGATTTACCCCGGCTTATATCCGGCCGTTGTTTTGCGAAGGAAAAGGGCCGTTCAGATGGGTAGCTTTATCTGGTGATCCGGAGGATATTTTTACGACAGATAGAGCACTGATGGAATTGTTTCCAGAAGATAAACCACTCATCAAATGGCTCAAAAATGCGCAGGAAAAGATCTCCTTTCAGGGCCTGCCTGCGCGTATTTGTTGGCTGGGTATGGGCGACAGGGAAAAGGCCGGATTGCTGTTTAACGAACTGGTGAAAACAGGTAAAGTGAAAGGGCCTATCGTAATTGGTCGCGACCATTTGGATTGCGGCTCGGTAGCATCGCCCAACCGCGAAACGGAAGCCATGAAAGATGGATCGGATGCGGTATCCGACTGGCCACTGCTCAACCTGATGGCTAATGCCTCAGGCGGTGCCACCTGGATTTCGTTCCACCATGGCGGCGGGGTAGGTATGGGTTATTCGCAACATGCGGGCATGGTTGTTTTGGCCGATGGCACCGAACGTGCCGCTACCTGCCTCAAACGTGTACTGTATAACGACCCTGCGATGGGTATCTTCCGTCATACTGATGCCGGTTATGATAAAGCACAGGAATGGGCAGATAAGTTTGGATTGAAGGTATGGTAAGCCCCACCCAACCCTCCCCTAAAGGGAGAGGGCTTTAAAAATGAAATTATTAATCAATTAAAGTTTCTAAAAGTCTCACCCTTTAGGGGGAGATTTAGAGGGGGCTGATGCTTATGAAACTAATAGGTCGGTTCACACAGATATTACCATTAACTGGGTTGCCATTAAAGGGCGCCTTGAAGGATGAACAGCTTCACATCATTCCAAATGGAGGCGTGCTGGTTGATGACGGGCTGATTGTGGCTGTTGATGATTTTGAGAAATTGAGATCAGCTAATCCATCGACACCAATTGAAGAAATTACCGGTGATCATGTATTATTACCAGGCTTTGTGGACTGCCATACGCACATCTGTTTCGCGGGCAGCCGGGCAAAGGATTACGCGCTGCGCACGGCGGGTAAAACCTATCTGGAAATAGCCAAAGCAGGTGGTGGTATCTGGGATTCGGTTACACAAACCCGTGCAGCAGATGAGATTGCGTTGAGCAGTTTACTATTAAGTAGGGTACAACGGCATCTGGCTGAAGGGGTTACTACGATAGAAGTGAAAAGCGGTTACGGTTTAAGTATTGATGCCGAGTTAAAACAGTTAAGAGCTATAAAAGCCGCCGCGGATAAAACACGGGCAAGTTTAGTATCCACTTGTCTGGCAGCGCATATGCTGCCCAAAGATTTTGATGGTACGCATCCCGAATACCTGCATCATATTTTACAAAACCTGCTGCCGGTTATTAAACAACAGCGCCTGACAAACCGGGTGGATATATTTATTGAAGAAAGCGCTTTTAATACTAGTGATGCTTTGAACTACCTGGCCAAAGCCAAACAAATGGGTTTTGAAGTAACCGTTCATGCCGATCAGTTTACTACGGGCGGCAGCGAGGTGGCTATTCAGGCAAGAGCCGCCTCGGCCGATCATTTGGAAGCCAGTACAGATCGTGAGATCAATATGCTGGCTAAATCTGATACGGTTGCGGTAACTTTGCCCGGTGCATCTTTAGGTTTGGGGATGCCTTATGCACCTGCCCGTAGACTGCTGAATGCCGGCGCATGTCTGGCCATTGCCAGCGACTGGAACCCGGGCTCGGCTCCCATGGGTGATCTGCTGATGCAGGCCGCAGTGATGGGCGCTGCAGAAAAATTATGCGCCGCCGAAGTATTTGCAGGTTTAACTTTCAGAGCGGCATCGGCATTAAAATTAAATGATCGTGGTATTTTAGCCCCCAATAAACTGGCCGATATGCAGGCTTATCCATGCAATGATTACCGGGAGATATTATATCACCAGGGGAAATTGAAACCGGATAAGGTATGGTTATCAGGTATATAAAAAGATAAAAAGTAGGGGATCGTGCGATTCCCCTCTTGAGAGGGGTGGAGGGGTGTGTTTTTCTGCTTCATGAACACACCCCTGCAATTACACAACCCCACGCGCCCCCTCTCAAGAGGGGAGCTTGAAGAAAACAAATGAACGATATCAACCAATGAACAAATAACTAAGTAAACCAATGAGCCAGAAACTAATTGAATGCGTTCCGAATTTTAGTGAGGGTGTAAACCTTGATATTATCAAACAGATCACCAATGAGGTGGAATCGGTAGAAGGCGTGCTCCTGTTGAATGTTGATCCGGGCAAGGCCACTAACCGAACCGTGGTAACTTTTGTAGGCGAACCGGAGAAAGTGATCCAGGCGGCTTTCCTCGCTATAAAAAAAGCAGGAGAGCTGATTGATATGAGCAAACAAAAAGGCGAGCATCCTCGGATGGGTGCTACCGATGTTTGTCCGTTGATCCCCATCAGCAATATCAGCATGGAAGAAACCGCGGAGTATGCCCGTCAATTGGCTAAACGTGTGGGTGAAGAATTGCAAATCCCGGTTTATTTGTATGAACAGGCTCAGCCTAATAAAAACCGCAGCAATTTATCGGTAATCAGGGCGGGTGAGTATGAAGGCTTTTTTAAGAAGATCAAACTGCCAGAATGGGCACCAGATTTCGGTCCGGCAGAGAATGATGTAAAACGTGGCGCTACCGTAATCGGTGCGCGTGATTTTCTGGTGGCTTATAATGTAAATTTGAATACCACCTCAACTCGCAGAGCCAACGCTATTGCCTTTGATGTACGCGAGGCTGGCCGTACGGTAAATGATGAACATGGTAATCCAAAAAATATCCCCGGTACGTTGAAATCGGTTAAAGCCATTGGTTGGTATATTGAGGAGTATGGCATCGCCCAGATCTCGATGAATTTGACCAATATTGAGGTAACACCGGTTCACAAAGCCTTTGATGAGGTGTGTGATAAGGCCAATGCACGTGGCATCAGGGTTACCGGCAGCGAACTGGTTGGGTTGATCCCATTGAAAGCCATGCTGGATGCCGGCAAATATTTTCTGCGGAAGCAAAAACGTTCGGTAGGGGTAAGCGAAAAGGAATTGATCAGGATCGCCATCAAATCAATGGGGTTGGATGAGCTTGGCCCTTTTATCCCCGAAGAACGTATTATTGAATACCTGCTGAAAGATAAAGCCGCCAGCAAGCTGGTGAGCATGAGCCTGGTGGAGTTTGCCGATGAAACAGCCAGTGAAAGTCCGGCTCCGGGTGGTGGTTCTATCTCGGCTTATGTCGGTTCGCTGGGCGCGTCATTGGCGGGAATGGTGGCTAATCTGAGTTCCCATAAAAAGGGCTGGGATGATCGTTGGGAAGAATTCAGTAACTGGGCCGAAAAAGCGCAGGTTTATAAAGACGAACTGATTCGCCTGGTTGATCTGGATACTACCGCGTTTAACCGCATTATGGAATCGTTCGGTTTACCAAAATCAACTCCGGAAGAAAAAGCGGCCAGGGATAAAGCCATACAGGATGCTACCAAATACGCCATTGAGGTGCCATTTAAAGTGATGCAGGCCGCACTGAACAGCATGGAAGTGATCAAGGCGATGGCTGAAATTGGTAATCCCAACTCGGTAACCGATGCTGGTGTGGCGGCCCTTTGCGCCCGTACCGCAGTTTTGGGAGCTTTTATGAATGTAAAGATCAATGCCTCGGGCTATAAGGATAAAGGTTTTGTAACAGATATTATTGCAAAAGGTAATGATATTGAGCAAAAGGCGATCGCCCTCGAAGCCGAGATTATAGAACTGGTGAACGAAAAGATAGGGTTGTAAACGACTAAGCAGTGTTATCCCTGTCTGCAAAAAAAGATACCTTATATGAGCTGTACCATGCCTCATATAAGGTATCTTTTTTAGCGGTTTAGTTTAATGGCAATGTAAACCAAAAGGTGCTGCCTTTACCTAATTCACTTTCAACGCCTATTTTACCGCCATGTCGTTTAATGATCTCGGCGCTGATATATAAACCCAGTCCCAGTCCCGAGTTCTGGAAACCCTTAACCTCGGCCTGGTAATACCTTTCGAATAAATGCGGTATTTTGTCTGCCGGTATTCCGTGGCCGGTATCTTTAACCGATATTTTTGCAAATCCTTCGGTAAGTTCAATCAGCATCACAATATCAACAGAATCTGGCGCGTATTTAACAGCATTATTAACCAGGTTTACAATAACCTGGTCTATCGCATGCTCATCGGCATAAATTTGTAACTGCTCATCGCCCCGAATGATCAGATTGTATTTACCGGTAACCCTGATATGGTTGCAACAATTTTTTAACAATTCGCTGATTACAAAATGGGTCTTGTTCAACTTCAACTGTGACTCATTGGTACGGCTCACATTCAGCAGATCTTCCACAAGCGAACTTATTTTTTGCATGCTCCTGTTTGATTGATCTATCAATTTAGTAAGCAGCACCGGCGAAGGGTTCTCTTTCATTCGCTCCAATAGCTGTAAAGAGGCTTTGAGGCTGGTTATCGGGGTTTTAAGTTCATGACTGGCTATACTGATAAAATCATCTTTTTGCTGGTTTAACCGCTGTACATGGGTAATATCAAGCAATGTGCCCAATATCCTTTGCGCATGATCATTGATATCATAAAAAACCTTTCCCTGAACTCTTATCCAATGTATGGAATGATCGGGGTGGGTGATCCTGGCTTCATAAAAAAGTTTGCCGCTTTTAATAGACTCTGCATGCGCTAATAAACGTGCTTCCTGATCTTTCGGGTGAATAACAGACGCAAATGTTTCCCATGAAACCGGGTGATCAAAACCAAATATGATATTGAACCTGTCTGATGTTACCATAGCCTTTGTGTTCAGGTTAAGGTCGAAGGTGCCAATTTCGGCGGCTTCAACCGCAAGTCTGCCGCGCTCTTCTATTTCCTCAATATTGAGCCGGGCCTTCACTTTTTCGGTAACCTCAATGGCTAAAACCATAATCGCATTAACGATATCATCATGACCTTTGATGGGTTCATAAACAAAATCAACAAACACAACCTCGGGCACACCGTGCCGTATCAATAAAAGTTCGTGCTCTTTAGCAAAAAAAGGTACGCCGGAGTCAATAACTGTTTTCATTATAGGAGCGTATTGATCAGCTGCCTCAGGTACAGCATTCCAGATGGTGAGGTTTTCTATTTCATTACGTTTTTTCCCTACAAGTTCCAGGTAAGCATCGTTTACTTCCAGTATCATCAGGTCGTCGGCTCTGATAATGCATATACCAACCGGGGCCTGTTTTACCAGGCTTCTGAAACGGCTATTGCTTTCAACCAGCTCATTGTAAAGAATTTGCTGTTGTTCCTGCGATCTGATCAGCTCCTCATTACTGGCAATTAATTCTTCGTTGGATGCGGAAAGCTCTTCGTTAATGGCCGATAGCTCTTCGGCCATGTTTTGTTCACGCTGCTGACTTAAATACCGCGACGTCACATCTGTGGCTGTATGTAATATACAGTATGTTTTACCATGCTCATCTTTGATAGCCCGGTATTCAAAATCAAAATAGAAGGTTTTTAGCTCACCATTTATTTCAAGATCGGCGGGAGTGTCTTTGCCCGAAATGGTAATACCCTCATTCCATACCTGTTTAAACATATCAATAAAAGGCTGACCTTTTAATTCAGGTAGCGCTTCTTCCAATGATTTACCGATAACATTTTTAGTTTTACCCCAAATAGAAATCATGGCATCATTAGCATACTGTATAATGCTTTGTTCCGATACATGTATGGCAATGCCATTTTGATACAGAGACAAAACGTCCAATAATTGTTGATTACTTAATGACTGCGCCGGGGAACTCATATTTTTGTGATAAAAACTTGAGATAGGATAACCCACTTTTTTTTAAAAGGTTTTAGGATTTACCAGTATATTATTGATTTTAAATATTGTTCAAAATAAAAAGAGCGACAGGTTGTACCCGTCGCTCTTTTTGGAAAAAATATTTTGTTTAAAGCTATTAAAAGCGATATCTAACAAACGCCTCCATAGCTTCATATTCAGCGAGACCTAGACGGTCATAACGCTGAGCGGTATCACGGGTACGGTCTTCAGCCCTTACCCAGAACTCACGGGCATCATCACCCGGGAACACCGGACGGTCCTTTTGCGACTGATGTTTAAAGATGGCGTTGCGCTTGCGGATCACCTCCTGCGGTGAAAGCGGCACAGCCATTTCAATTTCATAGGTTTCAAACTCATGCCATGCACCGCGGTACATCCACAACCAGCAATCATCTACCCAGGCTTCTTTACCTTTCAGACGGGCCAAAGCCGCCAGGATAATGTTGAAACACACCAGGTGCGTACCATTCGGATCGGCAAAATCACCGGCAGCAAAGATCTGCTGTGGTTTTACTTTTTGTAACAGTTCGATGGTTAACAGGATATCTTCTTCACCCACCGCATTTTTCTTGGTCTTGCCGGTTTCGTAAAAAGGCAAAGCCATAAAATGGATATGATCATCCGGTAAACCCGCGTAACGGGCACCCGAGATAGCTTCTGTTTTACGGATAAAACCTTTTACATTGCGGATCTCGCGGGTATCAATCTGGTTGGGCTGCTTCTGGGGAAAGAAAGCCCGCATCTCTTCGTATAATTTGTGCAGGTGACCACTGTCTTCACCAATAGAGTTGGTAAAATCAATGGCAAACTCCATGTACCGTAACACATCATCATCCCAAACGGCAGTATTACCCGAAGTTTGATAAGCCACATGCACATCATGCCCCTGATCCACCAAACGGATAAAAGTACCCCCCATGGAGATCACATCATCATCAGGATGCGGAGAAAAAATAATAGAACGTTTTTTTGCAGGCAAAGCACGCTCCGGACGCTGCGAATCATCCGCATCGGGCTTGCCACCCGGCCATCCGGTAATAGTATGCTGTATCTGGTTAAAAATATCAATGTTGATGTTGTACACCGGTCCTTGTTCTACGGCCAGCTGTGCCATACCATGATTGTTATAATCCTCCTCGGTCAGCTTTAATACCGGTTTACCAATGGTATCGGCCAGCCAGATCACGGCTTTTTTCTTCAGTATATTATCCTCCCATGAACAATCTTTTACTAACCATGGGGTATCAAAACGGGTAAGTTCGGAAGCAGCAGCCTCATCGAGTACAAACTCTACATGATCAGACAATTGCAGGTAGGTAGCCGGCACCTCGCCAGACATTTCGCCTTCCACTGCTTTTTTAATGATGGGAGCTTTTTTCTTGCTC
>NZ_JAANAT010000006.1 GCF_011089895.1 Mucilaginibacter inviolabilis | reverse complement strand
CACGTCACGGAAAGACAAACCATCCTCGCGGTGCAAGCGAACGAGTTCGTTATACACCCCAATGGGGGTAACACCGGTAGCCAAACCGAGCACGGTTTTTTCAGCACGTGATTGCTTGTCGCGAATGAGTGCAGCAATACGAGCAGCCACTGCTACCGAGGCTTCCTGCTGGTTACCATAAACGCTTACCGGCAGCTTCTCGTACCGGGTCTCTTCCAATAAATTTAATCGGGCCATAATTTTCTAAGAACCTCTGTTTTAGTTATATGATGAATAAAAAAGTCACTATACAAAAAACCCCCGCCGAAACGAGGATTTTTATCAAACCAATTAACAAAACCTTTTAAACCTCACCGACATGAGGTTTACGTAAATTCCGTTGAATAACATGCTGTACATTATTGTTACAAACTTAATAAAACTAATTTTTAATCTCAAATACTTTTTAAATTTTTTTAATAAGTAAAATCCATTTTATCAAATTATTAAGTAATCATCATGAGCTAAAATAAAAAAGAGCTCCTGATGGGCAGGAACTCTAATTAACCAATTATAAAACATAAATATGAGAGAAGAGAGATGCAGGGGAGGGAGTCGAACCCATCCGTTTGCTGCCGAACCAGCACCTGCTTGCTTATATTAAATGAACCACCATTTATAAACTTTCTGTTGCAAATATAATATTTAATCTATTAAATCTATGTATATAGTATATTAAATTGTAATTATTTTTTCATTTATAATATTTCGGATTAATTGAACACTCGTGCAAAAGCAACTCGTTTGCCTTTATAATAATACTTTAACTTCAATAACGCGTTTTGTGCCGGGGCAAGCCTTCCAGTGCGTGCCAGATAACCGAATAATAAAATTATAAGCATCTGGTTATTTAACTAAGCCCGCAAATTTTTGATAAAACACGGTAGGGCTGTTGGCGTCTTTCGGAGCGTACTTGCCTGCAATAATAGGTACATAGATCACCCTGCGGCGGCTGGCCTCGCCAACAACTGATGATTGGGCAACCCGGTGCCATAACCGGCCGTCGTGAATGGTGAGGTCGCCGGCTTCTGGTGTAATAGCCAGCTCGTTTTCATCGGCATCATGATCCAGGAAATATTTCTTTTTAAAGAGCATCTGGTAAAGTCCTTGTTTATGCGTGCCTGGCAATATGCGTAAGCCACCGTTTTCGGGTTTCAGCGTACTCAGGTGAATGCCCACATTAAGCATCGGGTTTAATTTTTGTCCATGGAAAATATCGCGCAAGCCATCCGTATGCCAGCCCATCTTAGTAAAACTGCTTTGTTCGCTGTTTACATAATGGTTCAATACCATTCCATCTTTTTCATCGGTGCCAAACCGGGCATCAGGGCCAATAAGATCAAGTAAGGTATTAAAGCGGGGATCCTGTATAAACTCTGAAAACACGGGGTGATGCTGATTGATAAAAGCGAAGCGCTGTACAATGGGTTCACCGTTCAGATCCTTGCCGTATTTTATAGGCACACCGTTAACCTTGGTCACCTCATTTTTTATCCACTGCTCCTGTACCTGCTCAGATGCCCTGGTAATTGACTGTACCGTTTCGGGGTTAATGAATTTTTTGAAATGAATAAAACCATGCTCATTAAAAAAGTGATGCTGTTCGGTGGTAAGCTTATCGCCTAAAGTGAATTTTTTATATACGGTACTCATGTTTAAATTGTAAATAGTAAAAAAATGGTGCGGAAATCCCCAGCTATGCAATAGCAGGTAATTGTATTGTAGTATGTATTGAGGAGAAAAAGATCAACAACAACAAACCATTACCTTTTTGGGGAAAGGCATTCGCATGTAACATGCGTTGGTTATATGTAAATTTTGTGTTGTCAATTATTTGATATATAATGTCTATAGATTTAATAGACAATGCAAATGTAATAAGTGATTTGGGAAAAACAAATAATTATGGAAATATATTTTAGAAATAGGGGCTATTGGATATAATTCAGGTATCGCGCTGTGTCGACTCACCCCGCCTACACTTCGTTGGGCGACCCTCTCTTCGCCTGTGGCGGAAAGAGGGTAAAAGTGGAGTTCTTTTATCTTGTTTTTAATCTTTCGTCTCTTTAAGATAGTTCCCGCGCTGTTCGAAGTCTCTGACTTCGAACCAATATGCTTGTAGTCTTCAGACTACAGGAAAACATTAAACCAGGTGTCTGTAGTTTAAAACTACAGACATAGTCGTCCGAAGTCAGAGACTTCGAACAGCGCATTAAGATGATGCGCTGTTCATTGTTTACTTACTCTTATACAGATCCCCACCTATTTTTTCAATAAGGGCTTTGGGTAGGTGCCGGGCGCCTATCACCGAAAGCTTGTTCAACAGGCCGGGTACAATCTCGGCCTTTTTGTTGAACATTCCTTTTAATCCTATTGCAGCAACTTCCTCTGGTTGCATATTGAATTTAGCCGCCAGGTCGGCAAAGGCATCCAAACCTGCGCGATGGGCAAAACCGGTATCCGTAGGACCTGGGCTCAGGCAGCTTACCGATATAGTAGTGCCTTTAAGTTCATATCTTAAAGCCCGGGTAAATGATAACACAAAAGCTTTTGTGGCCGAATAAACCCCCAAGGTAGGCACAGCCTGGTAGGCGGCCGTACTGCCTACATTTAATATATAAGCCTGTGCTTGTTGTTTTAATAGAGGGATAGCCCCATGCGTTAATTTTACCAACGCATTGATATTTAAATCGATCACGTTGAGCTGCCCAGCTATGTCTACGCTTTCAAAACTGCCCCAAACGCCATAGCCAGCGTTATTGATCAGCACAGATACAGCGTAGGCATTATCGGTACACCATTTTACAACCTTTTCCGGGGCGTCGCTATCAGACAGATCAATAGCCAGCCACCGCGCCTGTATCTGGTAGGTGGTTATTATTTCGGTTGCCAGTGCCTGCAGTTCATCTCTGGAGCGGGCCACCAGTAAAACCGGATAACCTTTTTTTGCGAGCTGTAGAGCCAATGCCCTGCCTATGCCTTTGCTGGCTCCGGTAATTAAAGCGTAAGTATTCATATAACAAGCCCTTAAATGCTATGGCTAAACAAGAGTACAAATTTCTTTTTATAAAATAACTACTAAATTTATAGACTATTTGTATGTTTGTATCCATATGATTACAAATGCTGCTCATATCATTAACTCTGCATGCAACGTTAAGTGTTGTAGCACCCGGTTATTGTAAAGGCAGCGCATAAAATACAGATCAATATTTGTTGTTGAGCCTTTCAGTTTTTATGAAAGGCTTTTGTTTTTAATAACCGTTTTGTTCAACCAAACCGCAATGAAATGAAAGTATTATTACGATGGATAGGGTATAGCGCCATTATATTACTATCACTGCAAACACCTCTTTATGCACAGGATGCCCCGGTAGTGAGATATGCGCAATTACGGGTCGACTCGGATGGTGTGCATAGTCGGGTAATTGCTGCTAATAATCTGAAAAAGCCCGACGCTACTCCGGATAATACCCTTAACGCTGCCGACTTTGACGAAGATAATTATCTGCAAAAGGTAGCCGATCTGGATGTTTACGGCAAAAAGCATGACGCCCGTCCCGTTGCTGATCTTTTAAAGTCCAATCAGTTAGTAGTCATTACAGCCGACAAAAAACGCAGCCATAAGTTCTATTATCATATGGCCAATATATTTGCCCGGCTGCGGATGTATTCGCTGGCGATGAAATGTTATTTTAAAACACTGCCGGTAGGGGATCCGGATACAAATACGCATTTGATTGATTCCGCTGCTTTGGACAGTACCTATATAACGGAGCGTAAACCTGTATCTACCCTGGCAGCTTTACAGCGGGACACTTCAGTTACCAGTTTGTTGACTATTAACCATATCGATGAGCAAATACTGGCCGATTCAAACAACTACATCTACACCACCAACCGTGAAGTAAAATCGCCACCTATAAAATTGGCCAATATTGTTGACCCCTTTGATGATGGCAAAAAAGCTTCAGCTTACGCGATGCTGATCCATATATCACAACCTGTATCGGGCAAACGCAAGATATTTGTGAAATTGAGTAAGGTAGGGCATACCTTTATAACACTTATTAAATATAATACCGATTCAACATCGGTATCCAGATCGTTTGGGTTTTATCCCCAAAAAGAGCATTTTTTGTCGGCCACACCACTCTTCCCAACTACGGCCTCTGTTTTTAAAAATGATGAGCAGCACGGCTGGGATGAAACCGTGGGCAAATTCATATCTGAACGACGGTTTAAAAGGATCCTCAAAGTGATTAAGCAGTACGATCAAAAAAACTACAACCTCAACAAAAATAACTGTACCGATTTTGGATTGAGCCTGGCTGGTACCGCGGGTATCAGTATCCTATATACTAAAGGCAGCTGGCCGCTGGGCAGCGGCAACAACCCGGCCAGCGCAGGGCAAAGTGTGCTGGAAGGCAAGGTGTTGAATATGGACAGTCATCATAGTTTGTTTATCTGTAATGATTTGGCGCAATAAGAGGGGTAAGAATCAGGAATTACGAGTCAAGAACAAACCTGGCAAACGAGTGCAGGTGAGTAAATTTTATAAAAAACTGGGCTTACACATTTCAACGTGAATTTTAATTAAAACATTGATAGTCAAATAATTAAATCAATTTAAACCGTAAAAAGTGTAAACCATGTAAACCCACTTTTTGACAAAATAGTACGCTAGTTTAAGAATAATTCGTAGCCTTGCGCTTGTTTGTAAGTATCCCCAATTGTTAACAAAATCCAAAATGTGCAAATCCGTCGTCGGCACATCCGCGCATAATTTTTTATCTTTACCCATCCAAAAGTTTTTTAGCATATAATGAGTGAAGATCTGAATCAAAACGATATCCCCGACAGCAATGAACAAAAATTACATAATGTTACCTCACTCGACGGGTTATACGAAAACTGGTTCCTGGATTATGCTTCTTACGTAATTCTCGACCGTGCCGTTCCGCATATTAATGATGGGTTAAAACCCGTACAGCGCCGGATACTGCACTCCCTGAAAGAAATGGACGACGGACGTTTTAACAAAGCGGCCAACGTAATAGGTAATACCATGAAGTATCACCCGCATGGTGATGCCTCTATTGGCGATGCCATGGTACAGATAGGGCAAAAGAACCTGCTGATTGATTGCCAGGGTAACTGGGGCGATCCCGTAACCGGCGATTCGGCCGCGGCACCACGTTATATTGAAGCGCGCCTGTCGAAATTTGCGCTTGACGTTGTTTTTAATGCTGATACCACCGTTTGGCAGGCCAGCTATGACGGGCGTAACAAGGAGCCTATTACGCTGCCGGTAAAATTCCCTTTGCTGCTGGCACAGGGCGCCGAAGGTATTGCGGTAGGTTTGGCTACTAAAATATTACCGCATAATTTTATTGAACTGTTGGATGCATCAATCGCCGTATTGAAAGGCGAGCGACCAAACCTGCTGCCCGATTTTCCTACAGGTGGTATGGCCGATGCTTCGTTATATAATGAAGGGCAGCGCGGTGGCAAGATCCGGGTGCGTGCCAAAATTGTAGAGCGCGATAAAAAAACGCTGGCTATTACCGAGATCCCATTCTCGACCACTACCGGCAGTTTGATCGATAGTGTGATATCGGCCAATGATAAGGGTAAGATCAAGATCAAAAAGATCGAAGATAATACTGCGCAGAATGTCGAGATAATTATTCACCTGGCACCCGGTATTTCGCCCGATGTAACTATCGACGCGTTGTATGCTTTTACTGATTGCGAGGTGTCTATATCGCCAAATACCTGCGTTATCCAGGATGATAAGCCGCGGTTCATGAGTGTAAATGATATGCTTAATGAAAGCACTTTTTTTACAAAAGATTTGCTGAAGCAGGAACTGGAGATCAGGCTGAAGGAGTTGATGGAACGGATCTTCTTCAGTTCATTACTTAAAATATTTATACAGGAGGGGATGTACAAACACCCCGAATACGAAAACTCAGGCAATTTTGAAGCTGTGTTGGAGGTATTGAACCGTTTGTTTGAGCCTTTCTTCCCGCAGTTTTACCGGGAGATATTACCCGAGGATTATAAAAAGCTGATCGATAAACCCATGAGCAGCATCACCCGCTTTGACGTTAAAAAAGCGGATGAGCTGATGAAAACATTGGAGAATGAGATCAAGCAGGTGAAACACCATCTCAAACACCTCACCGATTATACCATTGCCTGGTTTGAAAAGCTGAAAGAGAAATATGGTAAAGACCGGGAACGTAAAACCGAGCTGCGCACCTTTGATAAGGTAGAAGCTGCCCAAGTAGCATTGGCTAACGTAAAGCTTTATGTTAACCGCGAGGATGGCTTTATAGGTTCGGGCCTTAAAAAGGATGAACTGGTGGGCGATTGCTCGGATATCGACGAGATCATTGTTTTCCGTGCCGACGGGCGCTGTATCATCACCAAAGTGCAGGACAAGGTGTTTGTGGGTAAAGAGATCATTCACGTGGCTGTATTTAAAAAGAATGACGAGCGCACCGTGTACAACATGATCTATAAGGATGGCACGAGCGGTATCAGCTATATCAAACGCTTCTCGGTGGTGGGTGTAACCCGCGATAAGGAATACGACCTCACTAAAGGAACCAAAGGCACCAAGGTATTATATTTTAGCGCTAATCCTAACGGCGAGGCCGAGGTAGTGAACGTGCAGCTAAAACCGCACTCCAAACTCAAAAAACTGCAGTTTGATGAAGATTTTGCCACCCTGGCTATCAAAGGCCGTGGTTCTATGGGTAACATTATTACCAAATACCCGGTTAAAAAGATCATCCTGAAAAGTAAAGGTATATCAACACTGGCTGGTCGTAAGATCTGGTACGACGATATCCTTAAACGCCTGAATGCCGATAGCCGCGGTAAATACCTGGGCGAATTTGATGGTGATGACCGGATATTGAATGTGCTGAGTAACGGTGTATATGAATTGACCAGTTTTGATCTGAATAATCACTTTGATGATAAGATGATCCTGATTGAAAAGTACAACCCCAAGAAAGTTTACTCGGTTATCCACCTGGATGGCAAATCAAAAAACTATATGGTAAAGCGTTTCTCGTTTGAACTTATAGCTTTAGGCAAACAGGTAAGTATCATCAGTGAAGAAGCCGGATCAAAACTGATATTGATGGCTAAAGAATCACCTCTGGTGAGTGTGGTTCAACTGAAAGGTAAAGATCAGACCCCTGAAACGATTGAAGTAAATCTGGCCGAACTGATTGATGTAAAAGGGATGAAGGCTATGGGTAACCGGCTGTCGCAATTCCCGGTAAAATCAGTGGAACTGATAGCCGATAGCGAAGGCGTGGATGAGCCCGTTGATACAGAAGAACCGGAAACCGAATTAGATGAAGAAGCAGGTGCAGAGGAACCTGTTGATCAGCTATCGGGCGATGAATCCGAACCGGAAATTGTTCAGCCTAAAGCTAAATGGCAGGCATCCCCGGTACAGCCAGCAGCTCCAAAACAGGAACCGAAAGAACCAGAGGACAAAGAAGCGGAACCATCGGATGATCAACCCAAAGAAGTTCATAAAAAAGTAGACTTTGAGATCACTAACCCAGACGACATCCAGTTGGATGATAAAGGCCAGTTAGGGTTATTTTAGACACAAAAAAAGCCTCATGTTTATAACAAGAGGCTTTTTTGTTTTATATAAAAGATTACAGTATCAGGATCAATACTAAAATGATAATGATAATAGCACCTAAAGAAAGATAAATGCCACCGCCGCCCAATGCGTTGGCTTCATGTTTTAAGCCTTTAAGTTCGGTACGTAACTCCTTGCGATCTTGCTTGGTAAGCTCCGATTTATCCATAGCTTTAATTTCGTTCACCCTGGCTTTAATCTCTTCTACACGGGCTTCTTTTTGCTCAGTAGTCATACTGGCTATTTGTTCCTTACTCAATATAGTTAAAGCACCGTCTGTAGCGGTAGATGCGTAGCTGTTAAATGCCGCGACTGAAAGCAGCATAGTGAGGGCGATAAGATAAATTTTCTTTTTCATGTTAATTAGTTTTAATAGCGTGTTGTGTTTAATTATTGTAAAATAAAAAAGCAGCAAAAATGTTTTACCGCTTTTTCTATTTTTTGCTGCAAAAATCCTGCCTAAAGACTAATAAAATAAGGAGCCTCAAAAACATGGCCCGCATGCAGGGTTTGTATAGCTTCTTTTTTGTTGATGTTTACGTGGTGATCCTGCGTATCGGCACAACCCAGCCAGGGTTCAATACACACAAAATCGGCACCAGGTTTAGCCCATACACCTAAGTAATTATAGTGTGGAAATTCTACCGAAACAGACTGATCATGCTTTTTACTTTTGATACTCACCATGCGTGAGTTGAGCTGTTTAAAAACAAGGGCATCAGCATCAAATAAATGGCGGGTTAAGTGAAGTTTATTGCCAGGTGTAGCCACGGGATGGGTTTCGCCGGTAAAAAAGCCATCAGCCGATAGCATATTGGCTTCCAGGTGCTCGTCGGTTTCAAATTCAAGGTAATAATCCTCATAATTTTCATCCTTAAAAAACGGTATGTTAAAGGCTGGATGGGCACCAACCGAAAAGTAGATGGTCTTTTTATCCAGGTTGATCACCTTATGCGTAACCCTCAACGAGTTATCGATGAGCATATATAAAACCTGGTAATCAAATTTGTACGGATATACCTGCAAGGTTTTTTCGCAGTAAGGGAGCGAGAAACTAGCTGATACTTCATCGGCTTCCAGCAAAATAAATTCTGATTGCCGTGCAAAGCCATGCCTTCCCATTTCGTATGGCTGACCCTCAACCAATAACTGGTTGTTGATCAAACCGCCCACAACCGGGAACAGATTGGGCGAATGCCAGGGCCAAATATCAGGGTTGGCTTGCCAAAGGTGTTCAATACCCGTTTGCTTGTTATAAAATGAACTGAGCTGCGCGCCCTTCAAATCAATGGCTACTTTAAGAAACTCGTTTTCTAATACGGTCATACGTCAACGGCAATTATTTTTAGAAAAGTTAACTAATATGCAAGCAAGTTACAGCAATTTTTGTGAATTAGGATGTACCAGATAGTACAAAAAATGCTTAATTTTTAGGTTATAATCTGTTTAACAAATCAAATTGTATCCTGTTTCTTTTTCATTAATAACAGCTGGATAAATTTAAATATGAGTTATATTTGCAATGCTTAAACAATAGATATGAATTTTGAGCATCTCATCCAACAAGTGGCTTTTATCCACGAAATAGACAAAGTAAAATACATCCAGCGTAAAACCCGCCTTTTTAACAGCGACAGGAACGAGAACGACGCCGAGCACAGCTGGCACTTAGCAGTGATGACTATGGTTCTGGCCGAACACTCCAACGAACCTGTAAACACGCTTAAAGTGATCAAAATGCTGCTGATACATGACGTAGTAGAGATTGATGCCGGTGATGTTTTTTTGTACGATACGGTACTCAATCACACCAATACCGAAGCTGAGCGTAAAGCTGCTGAAAGGATTTTCGGTCTGTTACCAACAGAACAAGCCGAAGAATTTACTGCCATATGGGAAGAATTTGAGGCTGGTGAAACCCCGGAAGCCAAATTTGCCCGCGCAATGGATCGCTTGGAGCCATTGCTTCAAAACATATCCAACAATGGAGGAACCTGGAAAGAGCATAACGTTAGTTATGATAAAGTAGTGCAAAAGAAAAGCATCATACAGCAAGGCTCAGAAACCCTTTGGGATTTTGCCAAAACGCTGATTGATGAAAGTGTAGCAAAAGGGATTTTGAAGAAGGAAGAGTGAAAAAGGATCAAAGAGCAAGGATAAAAAGATAAAGGATAAAAAAACTTTCTGTCATCCTGAGCGAAGCGAAGGATCTGCTCTTAAACATGCATGGCGAACAATAGATGCTTCGCTACGTTCAGCATGACAATTCTTTAGTCTGATAGTCCTTTGTTCTTGCTCTTTGATCCCTCTTTAAAACTCAAATGCCGCGTCGCTATCCGGGTTGCTTAGTTTGGTGCTTTTGCGTTGGCCGCCTACGGTTACATGCAGCATATTGATCTGTTCCGGGTGTTCGGTAAACAGCAGATCGTCATGTACCTCAAACTTTTTAACCTTGTTAATGCCTTTAATTTCAAAATAAGCCCATGCGGCATCTTCCTGAATTTCGTAGCCCACGTAGCTTAACGCGAGTGGTTTGCCATCGGCTTTAATGATGAGGTGCTTTTTAATATAATCACTTAGCAGCTGGTTCATTTTGTTTTTATCGGCAGGCTTTACAATATCTACATGGGTGTGGTATTGTTTCTCCAGCGTACGTTCTAAATCATCATAAAATATGCGGCAGCTTACCTCAACCGCCTGCGTATGGGCATTATGGTTAATTTCAGTAACGCTCACATAAAAGGGATGGAAGAAGCTGAGCCAGCTGATAATTATTAATTGCAACATAATTGCGTTAAATAGTTTTGCTTTACGCAAAAAACGTTAATTTTATTCGCAATTGCGAATTTGACTACATGACTGATTTTTCTTTATACTTTGAACTGGGGTGGCAGCACATCTGCAACTGGGAAGGATACGACCATATTTTGTTTGTAACCGTACTGTGCGGAACTTATCTGCTGGCCGACTGGCGCAAGGTACTTGTGCTGGTTACAGCCTTTACTATTGGTCATTCTATCACGCTGGCATTAAGTGTTTTAAATATCATCCATATCAACACCTCTCTTATTGAATTCCTGATACCCGTAACCATTGTTTTTACCAGTTTGGTAAATGTATTCAATAAAAAACGCACGGTAACCACCATGCGCCTTAACTATACGCTGGCGCTTTTTTTCGGACTGATACATGGTATGGGTTTCTCTAATTACCTCAAAAGTTTGCTGGGGAGCAGCAGTAATATTACCGCGCAGCTGTTTGCTTTTAACCTGGGGCTGGAGTTTGGGCAGGTGCTAATTGTAATATCTGCGTTACTTATCTCTTATTTATTAATCAAATTTGCCAAAACACCACAGCGTGAGTGGACAATGTTCCTTTCGTCGGCTATATTTGGAATTGCTTTTATCATGTGCATTGAACGCTTTTTACTCATAAAATTCAGATGAATAAATTTTACTTCGCATTATTTTCCTGTACGCTATTAACATCTGCCGCCTGGGCGCAGTATGATAATAACCCTGGCTCTAATCACGGTAACCGTTTTGAGCAACTGGGTACCATGATCTCTACGCCAAACGAGTACCGCTCGGCTTCGGGCGCTCCCGGTCCAAAATACTGGCAGCAAAAGGCCGATTACGAAATCAGTGCCACGCTTAACGATGATAAGCAGCGTTTAGATGGTAACGAAACCATCACCTATACCAACAATTCGCCCGATCCGCTTACCTATCTGTGGCTGCAGCTGGATGAGAACGAGCATAAAAAGGATGCAGAAAGCGCCAAGTTTGATGAAAGCAAAATGCAAAGCAAAATGACCATCCGTCAGTTGCAGGGCATTATGGGGCATGATCTTGATCTGGGTAACCACATTGTGAGCGTTAAAGATGCCAATGGCACCGCGCTCAACTATACCATTAACCAAACTATGATGCGTGTTGAGCTTCCGGTTACTTTGCAGCCGGGACAAAAATTTCGCTTTAAAATTAACTGGTGGTATAATATATCAGATCGCTTAACTATTGGTGGCCGTGGCGGTTACGAATATTTTCCGGAGGATGGTAACTATCTGTATACCATGACACAATGGTATCCGCGTATGGCTGTTTATAGCGATTTTCAGGGCTGGCAAAACAAACAGTTCACCGGTCGTGGTGAGTTTGCTTTAACCTTTGGTGATTTTAAAGTGAGCATGAATGTACCTGCTGATCATATTGTAGGTGGTACCGGTCAATGCTCTAACTATGCACAAACCCTTACCGCAGCGCAGTTGAAACGCTGGAACGCCGCACAGTCTGCAACTACACCGCAAGAGATAGTTACGCTGGATGAGGTAAAACAGGCCATGAAAAATCATGCATCGGCACGCAAAACCTGGACCTTCCACGCCGAAAACGTACGCGATTTTGCCTGGGTATCCTCACGCCGGATAGTTTGGGATGCTATGAGTACCCAGATTGATGGTGGCAAAAAAGTGATGGCCATGTCGTACTATGGCCCCGAGGCATATCCGCTTTATCGCAAATATTCCACCAAGGTGGTAGCGCACACTTTGAAAACTTATTCCAAGCATACCTTCCCATATCCTTACCCGGTAGCTATTTCTGTAGAAGCCTCCAACGGTATGGAATACCCGATGATCTGCTTTAATTATGGTCGCGCCGAAAAGGATGGTACATACAGCGAGGCCACCAAAAACGGTATGATCGGTGTAATTATCCATGAAGTTGGGCATAACTTTTTCCCGATGATTGTAAACTCCGACGAGCGCCAGTGGACCTGGATGGACGAGGGGCTGAATACCTTTTGCCAGTATATGGCCGAGCAGGAGTGGGATAGCCGCTACCCGTCACAACGCGGTCCGGCTTATAAGATTGTTGATTACATGAAGATGCCGAAAGATCAGTTAGAGCCTATCATGACCAACTCCGAGAATATTGTGATGTTTGGCCCCAACGCTTACTCAAAACCGGCAACCGCTTTAAATATCCTGCGCGAAACCGTGATGGGCCGCGAACTGTTTGACTATGCCTTTAAAACCTACGCGCATCGCTGGGCCTTTAAACATCCAACACCAGCCGACTTTTTCCGTACGATGGAAGATGCCTCGGCAGTTGACCTGGATTGGTTCTGGCGCGGATGGTTCTACGGAACTGATCCTGTCGACGTATCTATCGACAGTGTAAAATATTATCGCCTCAATACCAAAAATCCGGCTGTGGAAGCTACTGCCGATCGGGCACAATATGATCGTAACCTCGAAAACATCAGCACCACCCGTAATAAAGAAGCGGGTACCCGGTTCGCGGTAGAGGCTGATACTTCCCTGCAGGATTTTTACAGTAAGTGGGATCGTTTCGCAGCAACGCCAGCCACTACACAAAGTTACCAGGCCATGTACAATGCTGCTACCCCAGCCGAAAAGAAACTGTACGATAGCAAGAACTACTTTTACGAGGTTAGCTTCAGTAACAAAGGCGGCCTGGTTACCCCTTTAATTATTGAGTGGACCTATGCCGATGGCACCAAGGAGGTTGAAAAAATATCAGCCTACATCTGGCGTAAAAATGAAAATAAGATCACCAAGGTTTTTGCCAAAACTAAAGAGGTAAAAGGCATTAAACTCGACCCATACCGCGAAACCGCCGATATTGACGAAAGCAATAATAGCTGGCCACGCGAATACCAGCCATCAAGGTTTGAGCTATTTAAGCAGCAAAGTTTGCCAAGAGGCGTTACTGCCGGGCCAAACCCCATGCAACAAGCGCAAAAGAGTCAATAAACAAAAAGCCTCCCGACATATATCGGGCGGCTTTTTTGTTTGTATATGGTTTATGATATGGTTGGCACAGCCGTAAATAGGCTGGCGTAATATTTACGGTAGGCAAAAGCCAAAAATAAGTGCAGTATAATAATAACAGCTGCAACGGGTATGCCCGATGGTACTAAAATAGCATGAAACAGGAATATGTTTAACGTTATCGGAAACAGGATGAGCAAAAAGAAAGCGGTAAAGCGGTTAACCAGTATAGCCAGGCCGCTTGTAATTTCAATCACTTTCATGTACTGTAAAAAATAACCGGAACCATAAAGGCCGCCGGTAAAGGCTTGTGCTTTTTCGGGCATGGGCGTTGGGGCCGGCATAAAGGAAAAATGGAAAAAGAAATGAAGACCAAATACCACAAAGATGAGGCCCAGCAAAATGCGGGCAATTAATACTGCAATTTTCATGAATTTAGGGTTTAGTGAATGTGTAATTACTAATTTAGTAATTTGAATGACATTTTCAAAGAGGCCATTATCTGCATAAACCAAACAAGTATTAACTTCGTTTATAAATAGCATGAACATACAAAAAATAACATTTGGCAACGGTTGCTTTTGGTGCACCGAAGCTGTATTTCAATCACTTAAAGGTGTAATCTCAGTAACATCCGGCTATATGGGTGGTAAGGTTTTAAACCCTACTTATGAGCAGGTTTGTACCGGCGCCACCGGCCATGCTGAGGTGATACACCTGGAGTATGATGCCGACGTAATTTCATTTGATGAATTACTATTGGTGTTTTTCAAAACGCACAATCCTACTACGTTAAACCGTCAGGGTAATGATGTGGGCACACAATACCGCTCGGCTATATTTTACTATACCCATGAGCAGAAACAGGCATCGGAAGCTATGATCAAAACATTGACCAATGAACATGTTTTTGATGATCCGATAGTTACAGAAATTACCCCGGCCAGTGAGTTTTATTCGGCGGAAGATTATCATCAGAACTATTTTAACGATAATCCTAATAAATCGTACTGTGCATTTGTGATCCAGCCAAAACTGAATAAATTTGCCAAGGAGTTCAAGGATAAAATTAAGCCCGAACTTTTATAAAAGTCTAATATATTGGTCATCCCGAATTTATTTCGGGATCTCACAGCACAGGTAGCCAGCATACGGTAAGCCTTGTATGTGAGGTGCTGAAACAAGTTCAGCATGACATTCTATTGGTTTATGCTCAAAAAATGAAAAAAAGCTATTGCTATTTAATACCAGCCCTTTTAGTGCTCGGCGCTTGCGCATCAAAAAAAGTAACCACTACAACTGCCCCTTCTACAGCCAATGCAGCATCAGCTGTTAATGGCAATACATCCATTACCAACGATGGTAAAATATGGGCGTCTTTATGGCAGCAAAGGGCGGCCGAATATAGGGCATTATGTTTTCAGGCGTATAACATTGCCAAACAGCGTGTAGACGAAGGCGTAAAAAAGGTAAGTACCAAGCCGCTGGCCATTGTGACCGATATTGACGAAACTTTGTTGGATAATAGTCCTTACGATGCTGCACAAGGTCTGAAAAATGCAGATTACAGCGATAAAACCTGGAAACAGTGGACAGATAAGGCCCAGGCCGATACCGTGCCCGGTGCACCAGCCTTTTTTAAATATGCGGCCTCAAAAGGTATCACCATTTACTATATCACCAACCGTAACGAGAACGAGCGTGGCGCCACACTGTACAATCTGCAGAAATACGCCATGCCCAATGCCAACGATGAGCATTTGTTTTTAAAAAACGGCAACTCCAGTAAAGAAGATCGCCGCCAGGAAGTATTAAAAACGCATGAGATCTTACTGCTTTGCGGCGATAACCTGCCCGATTTTAATATGCTGTATGATAATCATCCTACCGAAGAAAACCGCACGGCGATAACCCAAAAACTGCAAAAAGAATTTGGCAGCCGCTACATCGTAATCCCTAACCCGTCATACGGCGATTTTGAAGGTGCGCTGTTCCAGTATAATTATAAACTGAGTCCTGCGCAAAAAGATTCCATTATACGCGCTAAAGTAAAGGCGGATAGGTAATGTTAGATACAGAAGAAGGCCCAAATGATGGGCCTCAAGGCTATTACAAGTTTGGCTTATTTTATTACGAAAAAAGCAACAAGCGTTTAATTGTATTAAGTCCTAATAATCGTTACACATTAAATTTCGCTAATAAATGGGCTTATGTTCTTGAAGCTCTCTTTTTTATTATTGTGATATTAAAGATATTGGCCGTAAGTGGTGTAATTCATTAAGTAACTGATTAAATTCCATACTACCAAACCCCGGGAAAATACCTATATTTTACTTGCTCACAGTAATTCTTGTAACCATCTAAATCTCGCGATAAAACCTTCTCTTCGTTCAGTGTTCTTAATATAATCAGCACACCCATGATCAACGCTGGTATTAATGTTAACCATGATCCTAATACTAAAGGGCCTAACAGAATGATTAAATAAGCGCCGCTATACATCGGATGGCGTACCAAAGAATAAAGCCCGGTGCTAATTACCGTTTGGTTTTGATAAGCTTGAACATTACTGGCCAGGTAACTGTTTTGTTTGAAAACAAAAAACACGATGAGGAACCCCATTGAAACAACAATGGCGGCCAAAATCACCAGCCATAACGGAACACTGCTGAACTGATATCTGAAATCAATCCCCGGAATAATCAGCATAGCCAAAAACAGGATCCCGTTGAGCGATTGAATCACTTGTTGGTTTTTTTCTTTTTCGCTTTGTGTACGGCGTTCTATAAGCTGCGGATCCTTAGATAAAAAATAAAAAGTGAGCAGATTTACCCAGAAAAAAAATGTTCCGAAATAAATCCATCCGTTATAAAACCGAACGGTACCTGCCGGTATGAACAGGCAGCACAAAAAAACAGCATAAAATATCATCAGCATAAAAGATACTTTGATTGCTAATGACGCTTTGCTTTTCATATAGTGCCAAATTTAAATACTCTTAAAATTACAGTGTACCGGGCATCATGTTTTGTGAATGAGGATGTGTTGCGTTGATTTAAATATAAAGGTATTTACCCATAAATAATCCCGGCCAGAATAATTATATACTCAATCTGTTCACGCTTACTCCTTATAAAATCATGGTATTCTGCGATTGATAGGCAGCACGCTTGTTTGGATTTTTGTAGCACTGTCTTATTTAAGAGATATCTCATGATGGGAAAAAAATTCAAACTACTCACAGCACTCATGGTGCTGTTAATAATTTCATACTCAGTTATTGCCCAGATCAGGAAAAACCAGGTAACCTATACCATTGATGGAGGTGTCTTCCATCACCAATTAATCACGCTTAATTTTGATGCTAAATCAAAGCAGAAGGGGGCACTTGCCGTTACTCCGGGTTACTTGAAAATATACGTAGATGACGATCCCTCAAATGATGACGAACAGAAATGGGCAATTAATATAGCCTTTAATCATGCCGGTACAGGGACGGCCAAGGTTAACGACCCAATTACCAATGCCCAACCAGGAGAAGATAAAAAGGTATATTTTGTTTTGCAGGTTCAGGTTAATGGGAAAGATAGAAACCTTAGTCCAACGCTTACCACCCCAGGCGTAACACCGGGGACTATCACCATCACCAGGTTCGGGCCAATAGGCGGAACTGTTGAAGGAACCTTTGAAGGTAAGTTAAAAAGTGCCGGCGAAACATACATGATCACCCAGGGGCACTTTGTAGTTAACCGGTTGATATAATCCTCCAATCGTCATTGCTAATTTCAGTCCGTTTCAGGATAACTATAATCTGGTTTAACCCATCAATATCACTATTATAAATGAACATAATTATTGCAGAATCAGTTAGTAAAAAGCAGCAGAATCCGGCGTTATTACTTATTTATTCCATATTATGCTTTTATTGTTTAGGAGCAGTTATGATGATCAATTTTTGTGATTATCCATCTTTTGATCGTATCCATGAAAACGTAACACAGGTATTTGGTGTTTTTAGCAGGAAAGTAGTTGTTATCTATTATGTTCCTACGGTTTTATTGTTCTTTTGCACGGCATCATTATGGTTTTATACTCCTAAAACAATTTCTAAATGGGTGTTTTGGGCCTCCTTGCTTTTCTCTTTCAGCGCAGTTATCATCATTCTTTTTGTATTGATGCCCGCTCAACCCTATTTATTATCAAAGGGGTTTAATGGGATAGTAAAAAATAGACTTACACACTTAAGCTTATATTTCCAGGTGATCCCGGCGTGGCTGCAGGCTTTTCTGGCATTTTTTATATTAAACGCCTATTTCAAAAACGTGAACCCCTTTAATCGCATATTGTTTATAGGAGTTTTTGCCCTGGTTTTCTACCTGGTTGGGGCTGATAACGTAGAAAAATTTATAAACTATTCTATATGGACCGTTGTTTGCCCGGCAGATTGGCTTTCTTTCCGTGCCTCGGTACCCATTGCGCAGTTTTTGTCAATCTATGTAGTTCCCGGATTTTTTCCCATTTTTTTATTAGTACCGATGTTTTGGTGGCGACCACAAGGAATTACCAAAACCTTTGTTCTTATCGTACTGCTGCCAGAGTTATGGGCATGTATTGTAACCGGTAATTATTTTGTACCAAACATACAGGTACCGCTCGGCAAAGCTTATTCATTGCCCCTGATTGAAGAACTGATAAAAAATGAATTTCCATTACGGGGTACGGCCCTCATCATGCTGATTGTAGCAACAGCTATCTTGTTTCTGAGGGTAGCCAGGCATAGTCAAAATACGGTATGGAGTACCGTTGAATAAATTTTATATGTTACCAATGGCATTGTTTAACTGTGTCTGTATAATGGTTCAAATGCGTTTTACATCATAACATTTATTAACATGAAAATTGCTGTAATTATTGGTCGCTCGTTACTGGGCCTCATTTATGTATTATTCGGTCTTTCTTTCTTTTTTCATTTTATCAAGATCCCGGCCATGCCATTAGCCGGCAGAGAGTTTCAGGGCGCGCTGTTAAAATCTGGTTATTTTTTTCAGTTCCTGAAGATAACCGAGATCACCTGCGGCGCGTTTTTGCTCATCAACCGCTATACAGCTTTTTTTCTGCTCGTTATTTCGCCGGTAACCTTAAATATCTTTTTATTTCACGTGTTTTTGTCGCCGCCCGGCCTCGCATTCGTTATTATGATGCTGATCATCAACTTGTTTTTGGGATATGCTTACCGTAAATATTATCATGGTGTATTTACAGTGGTGCCCCAGATATAGAGGAGATCATCTTTGGTTAATAATATCGCTATAAATGTCCGGAAGAATAGATTTTGGCTGAAGCCTGAGCACCGAACCTGCTATCCGTCCCATAAATGGGACGGCAATGAATAAAAAACAATTGATTTATCCCTTCATTGCCGTTGATTTTAACCAACGGATTGTAAGTGAATAACTATAGGCTTTAGCCAAATCTGATATTTAACATTTATTTTGATTCTTCCGAATAATAGTGGTGCAGTAATAACACCCACCACGGGCTGAAAGATTATATTTCTATTAAAAAAGTTTGTCATTTCGATAGAGCAGGAGTAGGGATGAGCGTAGCGCGAAAGAGAAATCTTCTGCTTTGTGCAATCCGAAATTGTAAATCACAGAGGATTTCTCCTCGTTCCTCGTCGAAATGACAATTTTTTTAGCGTTAGCTTAAGATTTATAAGAATTATATTTATCCTTCCATGCTTGAATAATATTGAACAGGTAAATCTTGAGATCATCGAAGTTTTCAAAAAGGAAATTTTCTGGATTGGGGGGGATAAAGTCAGCATATGTCAGGGTCAAAAATAATTGCAGACCAATACTACATGTCAGGTCGATATTCATTTTAAAGCCAAGGTCTTCAATATCTACTTTATTTAGAATTCGCTTTAATCGTTCATCCAGATCAGGATAATTCTGTGATCGAGTGTCTGGGGCTCTGCGAATAAAAAACTCCGCTAATTGCGCTATGATTGAGGCTAAAAATTTCATATACCTATCATGTTCATCTCTAGTATTAGAAAACATGCAATCCAAGGCATAGATATCAGCTTGAATTTCCATTATGCGTAACCGGCGACTATCTGTAGAATTTCTTTCGTAATCCCATTTATTTGTAGATTTAATAAAGTCTTCAGAGTCAGCATGTAATACCAAATGACCTAGTTCATGATACATTAGGTAGCTTGCTGCGAGAACAAGCAGATGATTCGCCTGCTTTACACGTGTATCTTCTTGCGTTGGATTTGCTATATCATCAGGCCACGGATTGAAATCTTCATCGGAGGATGGCTTTAGCGATCTTCCCCATGCAAATGTATAATTGAGTATATTAAATTTTTCAGAGTCAACAAGGCTAATAACTCGCTGATTACTTCCTGCCTTATCCTGATAAATTTCAATCAAACCAATCATGAAATAGCAAACTGTCCATAGGTAAGATAGAAATCCAGCCTGTAATACAATTATGCCAGTACTTAGGTGAGAAAATGGCCCCTTCATGGGAAACATATCCTCATTTAATTCAAGGCTTTTGATTCTACCAGTAGAAATGAGTGCGCTTATTTTGATTGCAATTTCCTCATTCCCATTTCGGAATGCTTCGTCGATATGACCGTAGAGTGAACTGATATAATATTTATTGGTTTCACTTTCTTCCATTCTTTACTATTCTTTAGTTGACAGTCGGTGTTATCACCGCACTAGGCACTAATATATCAAATACTCCCCGTCAAATCTTAACAATTCCATGATTTATACTTACCCTATTTAAGGTTTGATTTTATTACTTTTGCTGGATGACAACCGATACGCTGCCCGAAGTTGCGGAATGGCATGTTCCGGATTTGAAATGGAAGGGTTTTAAGGTTTATAAGATCTCCGGAGGGGCGGGGCCGCAGCATGCCCATGGCAGGCGCGATTTTTATAAAATAGTTTTGGTAACCAGCGATATGACAGTATCCTATGGCGACCGGACGGCTGAAATAAAGGAAACTTGTTTAGTTTTAATAAACCCGCATATTCCGCATAGCGTAACTCACCATACCGAAAGAAAAGGCTTTGCCTGTGTTTTTACCGATGCTTTTATGGCAGGGCGGGAGCGTACGGAGCTTTTGCAAAACTCTGCCTTGTTTCGCTTTGATACAACGCCCATTATTCCTTTAAACAACGAGCAGGAGCTGTTTATAACGGGTATTTACCAAAAAATGCTATCTGTTTATCAGAGCAATTATGAACACCAGGCCGAATTGCTGAAAACCTGCATAGAACTTATTATGCACGAAGCGTTAAGGATCCGGCCATCGTTAAATGAGCCGAAGTACAAAAATGCAGCTACGCGCATCACGCATCTGTTTATGGAGTTACAGGAGAAGCAATTTCCGATAGAAAGCATTGGATCTCCGCTCAAATTACGAACCGCCCAGGACTTTGCCGAAAGTTTGGCCGTACACGTTAACTATCTAAACCGTTCGGTAAAGGAAGTTACCGGAAAGCCAACATCCGTTCATATCACAGAACGTATTGTTGCGGAGGCTAAAGCCCTTTTGCAGCATACCGACTGGAGTATAGCAGAGATAGCCTACAGTTTGGGATTTGAATATCCTACCTATTTTAACAATTATTTTAAACGGGTAACCGGTCTTGTGCCCAAATCTTTCAGAGCAGGTAAAGTTTGAAAATCATACTTTTTGGTTTGATTCTCTTTAACGAAAGAGCCCCGTTTGCGGGAACTTTGTATAAACAAAAGAATCATGGAAAAAGTATCAATTACGGATAAACAAATCAATATAAACGGAGATAGGACTATAGCGCTGGTTACCGGGGCCAATCAGGGAATCGGTTTGCAGATTGCAAAAGACCTCATTACGCATGGCTTCACGGTGCTGGTAGGCTCACGCAATTTGGAGCGTGGCGAAGCTGCGGCCAGGGAGATAGGCGAGCATGCGTATGCGCTCCAATTGGATGTAACAGATCAGGCTTCGGTCACTGCTGCTGCAGAACGGATAGGCAGCGAGTTTGGCCGCCTCGACGTGCTCATTCAGAACGCGGCCATTTCAAATACCAATAAGAAACCAGGCCAGTCTGTGGAAGAATACGCCAAAACCACCCGTCCCAGCAATGTATCTATCGATGAAATGCGCGCTGTGTGGGATACGAACGTATTTGGTGTGCTGGCTGTTTACCAGGCTATGCTGCCGCTTTTGCGCAAATCGACGCAAGCCCGTATCGTCAACGTGTCCAGTGGCGCCGGTTCGTTAACCATGAATGCCGACCCGGCCAATGGTCACCGGGCTATTTTTGGCCCTGTTTACCCTGCGTCCAAAACAGCGCTTAATGCCTTAACGCTAGCCATGGCTATTGAACTGGAACCGGAAGGGATCAACGTTAATGCTGTTTCTCCAGGCTTTACCAAGACTAATCTTAACGGGCATGCAGGCACAGAGACAGTAGAAGAGGGGGCGGCCGAGGCGGTGCGCGTGGCATTGCTCGGTACAGACGGCCCTACTGGCACATTCACGCACTCAAAATTCGGAATACTTCCCTGGTGATAACAGGTGCAACAACAGCAAAAGAAGTAGCTCGATCTTCGTAAACTAAAGGGGTTATTACTCTGTCAAATATTGCGTATATTTGTGTAGAAACAGCCCGGTTTTCCTGATCAAACAGGAGAACCGGGCTGTTTGCTTAAAGGATAAAAAGGCACCAAAGTAGACTGTTTTTTATATAGTTATTTGACAATCTGTAATTTAATGCTTTTTAAACCTTTTAAAACTCATCGAAAATTTGTTAAAAAGTGTTAAAATCGATGGTTTTGAGTGTGTTTTCGATCATTTTTCAAGCGTTTTTGCCCTGTTTTTGAGCAAAAAAGTGTTAAAATAAAGGGTTTAAAAAGTTTTTTGAGGCGCGCAGCACTATTGTAATATTAGAGATATAACTTATATTTATCCCTAATAAGTAATTCGGGATCTTTAAAAAACAGCATTTAAAACCGTTCGGAAGACCGAAAAAATGTTGAAACGGTGTCAAATATTGCAACAAAGTGTGTTTATGACACAAATAAATTGCAAATTTGCGGTCTGCATATATTCAGTTAACTCCCTGTTTAACGATGAGTGAAAAGACAATATTGGTTTGGTTCAGAAACGACTTACGGATACACGATAACGAAATTTTGTTAGAGGCTGTGCGTAAGGCTGATAAAGTGCTGCCTGTATATTGTTTTGACCCTTACTATTTTCAACGCACCATATCCGGAGCTTCAAAAACCGGAAGTTTCAGGGCTCGTTTCCTGTTAGAAGCTGTGGCCGATCTGCGCAAGAATTTACAAGTCTATGGTGCCGAACTGATCATCAGAACAGGTAATCCAGCCGAAATATTACCTCAGCTTGCCGAGCAATATCAGGTGAACGAGGTATATCATCACCGGGAAGTAGCTTACGAGGAAACCGAGATATCTGAGCAGGTGGAAGCTGCTTTATGGAAACTGAAGCTTAACCTGAAACACTTTATCGGTCATACCCTTTATCATAAAGAAGATCTTCCTTTCCCGATTAAGGATATTCCGGATAGCTTCGCAGTATTTAAGAAAAAAGTAGAGCGGGACAGCAATGTGCGTCCTTGTGTAGCTACGCCCGAGCAGATCATCACTCCCGGAATAACCGATGCAGGTGAATTACCTACGCTACAGCAATTAGGGTTGGATGAACCTATCGATGATCCACGCGCTACCAACTATTTTCAGGGTGGCGAAACCGCTGCTTTGGTACAGTTGCACAAATACTTTTCACAGAGTGAACAGGCTGTTAAGCCTAAAGGTTCCCGGGGTGGCGCTAATAATTCGTCAAAATTATCTCCGTGGTTATCGGTAGGCTGTATATCGCCAAGGCAGGTTTACTGGGAAATATTTAAACATAGCGGCGATAGCTATGCGCAAAATGCCAGTATGCTGAAACTGGAACTACTTTGGCGCGATTATTTCAGGTTCATGTTTAAAAAGCATGGTCAGAAATTCATCAAAGCCAAAAACGAAGGAAGCGAAGAGGCTGATGTAACCGTTAATGAATTGGAATTTAATAAATGGGCACATGGCGAAACCGGTGTTCCATATATTGATGCCTGTATGCACGAGTTGAATGCGACAGGTTTTATCTGCAACCATTGCCGCCAGCTAGTGGCTTTTCATCTGGTACATGATCTTAAAGTCGACTGGACTCGCGGGGCGATTTATTTTGAAGAAAAGCTGATCGATTATTCGCCGGCCAGTAACTGGGGTAACTGGGCCTTTATTGCCGGGATAAATGATGCCAAAGAAAGTAAATACGCTATAGCGGTTATGCAACCCAAAGATGCCGAGAGTGATTTTGTAACCACCTGGCAGCATTCTACCATTGACGAGGCCGGCGACCTGGTAGGGGCCTGATTAGTTTTCTCTCCTTAGTCTTCTGTTCTCATAGGCGTCTCTTTGTTGCTAAATTTATATAAGCAGAAAAGCGATCGCTACTTATTCAGCAATCGCTTTCCATGTATTAGTTATTCTTATTTTAATAATTCAAAAAATAGATTCATCATGGTGCAATGGTCCATTGCTGGCTATTGCTGCTGCTACTTGGCTGAAACTGCATGATAACGCCATCGGCGGTGCCTGTACCTGAATCGAGGCATTTACCATTAGTTCGGTTCACAATTTTATAATAAGAACCTACAGGGATAATTGTCCATTGTTGATTGGTGCTTCCCCCACTTGTCCACTGTGTCACTGTTGATCCATCAGTAGTATGTCCATCACTATCCAGGCATTTTCCTCCGGTAGCACAGGTCAGCTTGTAATAGCCGCCGCCGTAGGCGAGTGTCCATTTTTGGTTATTGCCACTACTGGATGTCTCCTGGCCAATATTTGCGCCATTGGTGGTCGCACCCAAATTATCCAGATACTTCCCGCTGGCGCGATTAATTAGTCTGTAGGTACCATTAGCTATGGGTTGTGTGCCAACAGAATAAGTTAAAGTGCCAAATCCCAATTGATCGAAGCCCCCGCTGTCAGAGCCATAGTTACCACCGCCGCCTTCGGGTCTCACCATGGCTGCAAACTGGCTGCTGAAGGTTGCCGTAACACCCATCAAATTGGTGTAATGATTGTAAATTAATTCCCACGAAGGTCGTTTAGTACCCCGGGCGTTTGTTGATATGATTGTTTGATTTACATTATTGCAATTGTTATAGGTATGATAAGGTACGGTGTTTCCGAGATTATAGCTGGCAGTGTATTCGGCCAGTGCCAAAACTTTATTGTTCTCATAGGCAAACAGATCCTGTCCCTGGTTAAAAGCCATTTGGCAAAATGCCCCAATCAATGAAATATCTAATGTAGCATGTCCCTGATCGCGGCCCGCTTCCTGATTTTGTCCTAAATTTCCGGGATGTATAAAAGATACTGCCCTGTCAATATTGCCATTGCCTATGCCGCTTTTAAAGTAAGTTATCGCCTGGTTAAATTTAGCCTCGTCGTCGCAAAGGATACCGATGGATAGGATAGTGGCCATATTACTGAGGTCCCAGTTAGCCCAGTAATGTGTATCGCAGGTGCCGTTATGTCGTACTAAAAAATCATTAGCTACCGGATAAAATACGTTGAGCATAAATGTTTTAAAGTTTTCAAAATCAGCTGGTGCCCAGCCACTATAGTCGCGAAGGATTTCGGCAGCATTTGCTAGCTGGTAGCCATATAAGCCTGAAGCAAGATCGGCATTTGAATCTCCGCTTATTGCTTTGCATTTGGAAGCCCATGCATTTAAAATATGGACGGCGTTATTCGCATAAGCTGCATTGCCCGAAATTTTCCACATAAGCGCTCCTTGATAGGCTGCCGCCGCGTCGCGCATGAGATGGGGGTAATTCCCACCTGTATTTGTCCGGGTAAGGGTATCACTTGGGCCAATCATTTTATAGCCAAGAGATGCATAGCCGTTTGCGGCTAATACTTTATAGCCGGAAAGCCATGGCTCCGTTCCGGCATTAACCATGGTTTGCATCCTGATAAAATCTGCTTGAGTATGCAGCATGCCGGGATGTATAAATGTACTTGTTGCATGGATGCTAAGTTTTGAAGTTTCTGCACTATCAACTTTAGCAGCCACAAACGAGGAGGATTTTTTACACCCGAATGTAAGAAACAGGAATAAGCTACTTAGAAAAACCAGAGTTCTTGATTTCATTTTTTAAAATTTTCGGCGAAAATAGATAATGAGAGATTGTTTCGTATGAAGAAATTATTAAGAAAATACGTGGCGCTTCAGTTGGATAATTTACGGGCAATTAGTTGATAATAAATTGTTACTATGGTAAGTAGCATCTTGTTGTGGTTTGATAAATATTAACCATAAATTAAATATGAAGTTAATAGCAAATGGTAAAGAAGCTGTGACTAGGACTATTTTAGCGGATTATTCAGATTTCCAAGGATGCCGACGGTGATTTTGTAGCCACCTGGCAACCATCACATATTGGTGAGGCCGGCGGTCTGGTGAAAGCGTAAGTTTAGGCTTTTTCTTTTTTTTAAATTTAATTCAATGAAGTGCGCCTCTTTACAATACAAAAGGTATAGGAAAATTTACGTTGCGTATTTTTATAATATCGGTATCTATAAATAATAGAGTTGGTAAATATTACTATTTCTTAATATTATTATTGAATATAAGTAGTATACTTGTCGTATTATATTAATTAAATCCTTATCGCTTTTTATGAAAAAAATCTTACTCTTGATTCCCTTGCTGGGAATGTTATGGTCATGCAAAAAACAAGATCAGCTAACTCCAAAACAAACAGAAACCAATACAGCAACCGGTAAATTGAAATCACAATCGGCCAAAGATGGTGTTTGGGATTTGTTGGGTTATGGCTATGATGTAACCGGTGAGTATGCGAATTCAAGTTCAACAACATTCCAGGTGGTTGATATCGCTAAACTTTACAGCACCGAGCCAACCCGGTTAGTTACCAATTTAAACACAACCAGAAACTCATCTTTTTCATACGGTGAAAATGTACAAGCTTATGCTTCAGATATTTCGGCACATTTGAATGCTACGGTGGGTTTTTCGTTGTTTAAAGGCTCAGTAACATCGGCATATTCAAATTCAAACTCTTTTAACTCCAAATATATTTACGGAAGTTATAATTTGCTGATACAACAGCGGGAATTGAAATTCAATGCCACATCTGCATTGTTGCAAAAATATTTAACACAAAATTTTTTAAATGATATTGCTACGCTTACGCCACAACAAATAGTAAGTCAATACGGCGCTTTTGTACTTTCTGATATTATTTTAGGTGCCAAACTACAAGTTACCTATCAATCAGAAACCAAAAGTACTGACAGGAAATCTGCTGCCTCAGCAGGCCTGGATGCCAGTTTAGGAGCTATATTCTCTATTAATGCAGGCGTGAATTCTAATCATTCGCAAAGTAGCTCCAACTTTAATCAGTATGTGCATTATCTTACCAATGGTGGCGATCCAACTTTAGGTATTACTCCGGCTACAATTTCATTCACCCAAAGTACACCGCCTATTGATTATAGTGCATGGCAAGCCAGTACTAACGCCCAAAATGCCGAATTAATCAACATCGCACAAAGTGGTCTGATTCCAATTAATGAATTGATCCCCGATCCAAGCTTGGCAAATGCGGTTAAAAATTATATTTATAATGATTATTTACCCAATCACCAGGTTCAGGTTCAATACGGAAAATCAGCATTGTACAGGTGCTTAAATACCAAAAGTGGCGATCGCATGTTAGTGACCGATCCAAATGAGGTAGCCAACCAGCCAAATTGGAATGTAGAGGGTAGTTTGGGTTATGTATACAACGATAACTCAAAGACTGGTGTTGCTCCATTAAACAGATTTTTGCTAAGCAGTGGCTATCATTTTTTCACAACCGATGTAAATGAGATTCCATCTCAGGCAAAAAGAGAAGGTGTACCGGGTTATTTGGATCTTTCGCCAGTGGCCGGATATAAGCCATTATATCGTTACAGAAGCTCTAAAAACGGAGCGCATCTGTACTCAAATGATTTTAATGAACTTGGCAATGGTCGCGATGGCTGGATATATGAAGGAATTATAGGTTATTTGCAACAATAAATATCACCACATATTATATAAAAGGCTGTTTTTTTAAACAGCCTTTTTTGTTGGTGCTTGTGTAGGGAATTATCGGCCGGTATTTTTCACATCGTGTTTAAGCTATTTTGAAATTTATGATGCCATCAAATATGCTTTTGTTCAATTCTGTGCGTTATAACACAGATATTAGGCATATGTAAATTTCTTTACAATTAATTATGAAGTATATAAGCCTATATGCTTACTTTTGTACCGTTTTAAAGATCAGTTTCTCATGGATCGTCTCAATTATATCAATAGCGGCAACGCAGACTACATTAATACTCTATACGACAGCTACAAACAGGATCCCGAATCGGTGGATTATGGATGGCAGAAATTTTTTGAAGGTTTTGATTTTGGTAAGGATACACAAGCCCCTGCCGGAACAACCGCGCCAAATGTCGGTGATAAAACCCCTGATCACTTTTTAAAAGAGATCAATGTACTCAATATGATTCACGGATACCGCTCACGCGGTCACCTGTTTGCTAAAACAAACCCGGTGCGTGAGCGTCGCCATTATTTCCCCGGCAAAGAGCTGGAGACCTTTGGCCTGAGCGAAGCCGACATGGATACCGTGTTTAATGCCGGCGTTGAAGTTGGTTTGGGTGCTGCCACTCTGCGCGACATTCGCCAGTTGTTGGAAGATACTTATTGCCGTGCCATTGGCGCCGAATACAGGTACATCCGTAACCCTATCAAATTAAAATGGTTTGAAGACAGGATGGAGAGCAACCGCAACACACCTTCATTTACTGTTGACGAAAAGAAATTGATGCTGAATAAGCTCAACGAGGCTGTAACCTTCGAGAACTTTTTGGGGACCAAATTTTTGGGCCAGAAACGTTTTTCGTTGGAAGGAGCTGAAGCGCTTATCCCTTCATTGGATTCTGTAATTAATAAAGGTGCCGACCTGGGTATCGAGGAGTTTATCATCGGTATGGCCCACCGCGGCAGGTTGAACGTGCTGACCAATATTATGGAGAAAACCTATAAAGAGGTGTTCTCTGAATTTGAAGGCAAAAACTTTGATTCTGAAACACCTTTTGGTGGCGATGTAAAGTATCACCTGGGTTTTTCAACAGACGTAACTACCTCTAATGGTAAAAAAGTTCACTTAAGTCTTTGTCCAAACCCTTCGCATCTGGAAGCGGTTGACCCTGTTGTGGAAGGTATTACCCGTTCAAAAATCGACTTTAAATATAACGGCGACCATAATAAGATCGCCCCGATATTGATCCATGGTGATGCTTCGGTAGCAGGCCAGGGCATTGTTTATGAAGTTTTACAAATGGAAAAACTGGATGGCTACCGCACAGGTGGTACCATTCACCTGGTGATCAATAACCAGATAGGTTTTACCACTAATTATAAAGATGCCCGTTCCAGTACTTATTGTACCGACGTGGCTAAAACTGTGCTTTCACCGGTTTTCCACGTAAATGGTGATGACGTAGAAGCATTGGCTTACGTAGTTAACCTGGCTATGGAATACCGCCAGGTATTTAACGAGGATGTGTTTATTGACATCTTATGCTACCGTCGTTACGGTCACAATGAGTCTGATGAACCAAAATTCACCCAGCCATTATTATACAAAGCTATTGAGGCTCACCCTAACCCATTGATCATTTATAATGAGAAATTAGTGGCCGAAGGCAGCATTGATGCCAGCTTGCTTAAATCAATGGAAAAAACTTTCCGTGATGAATTACAGCAAAAACTGGATGAATCAAAGGCCGAAGAAAGATTTACCGAAACCATCGCCATGTTTGAAGGCGCCTGGAGCGGATTACACTTAGCCAGTCATAAAGAATTGGTATCGGCTGTGGATACATCAGTACCTAAAGAAGAAATCATCGAGATTGGTAATAAAATAACCTCTCTGCCGGCTGACAAAGACTTCTTTAAAAAGATCGAAAAATTATTTGAAGATCGCCGGGCTATGGTGAACAACACCCAGGTATTTGACTGGGCCATGGCCGAGTTATTAGCCTACGGTACATTATTAAAAGATGGGTTCCCGGTAAGGTTAAGCGGCGAGGATGTTAAGCGTGGTACCTTCTCTCATCGTCATGCGGTATTAACCTTGATTGATTCTGAGGATGAATATACGCCGCTGGCTACTATTGATACCGAGGCTAAACTAAGTATCTATAACTCCTTATTATCTGAATATGGTGTATTAGGTTTTGAGTATGGCTATGCCTTGGCTAACCCTAATGCTTTAACGATATGGGAAGCCCAGTTTGGTGACTTCTTCAATGGTGCACAGATCATCGTTGACCAGTACATCGCCAGTGCCGAAACTAAATGGCAGCGAGGTAATGGTTTGGTAATGCTGTTGCCGCATGGTTATGAAGGACAAGGCCCTGAGCACTCCTCTGCACGCGTAGAGCGCTTTATGGAGCTTTGTGCCGATGACAATATCCAGGTGGCCAATTGCACCACACCTGCCAACTTCTTCCATATCCTGCGCAGGCAAATGCACCGCGATTTCCGCAAGCCACTGATCATCTTTACACCAAAAAGCTTATTGCGTAGTCCTAAATGCGTATCGCCAATTGATGAATTCACCAACGGTAAATTCCATGAATTGATAGATGATACCTATGCTGATGTTAAAAAGGTAAAACGTGTACTGTTATGTACCGGTAAAGTATATTACGATCTGCAGGAGAAACAATTGACTGACAAACGTAAGGATATAGCCATTGTACGTGTAGAACAATTATATCCTACACCGGTTGTTCAGATATTAAAAATTAAAGCCAAATACGATAAAGCCACCGAGTTTATCTGGGTACAGGAAGAACCCGAAAATATGGGTGCATGGCCGTATATCTGCCGTAAGTTCCATAATGATAAGGTGATCAACCTGAATGTAATTTCACGCATCGAGGGCAGTAGTACTGCTACCGGTTTTGCTAAACAGCACGCCGCGCAGCAGGCCTATATTGTTTCTAAAGCGTTTGAAGCACCTGCCGGTAAAGTGGTAAAAGAAGCAATAAAAAAGACAACAAAAAAAATGGCTGATGCCGGAGCGGATTGAGTTATGTAGTACGTTTTACGTGGTACGTTATACGTAAACCACCAAAACGTACAACTTAAAACGTTTAACGTATCACCTTTAAAATATACAATTACTAAAATATGAGTTTAGCGATCAAAGTTCCGCCGGTAGGCGAATCAATAACAGAAGTAACCCTATCAGGCTGGAAGAAAAAAGATGGCGATCACGTGGAAATGGATGAGGTTATTGCCGAATTAGAATCAGACAAAGCCACTTTTGAATTGACTGCCGAAAAAGCAGGAACCCTGAAAATATTGGCCAATGAAGGCGATACTTTGGCCATTGGCGCTGTTGTTGCCAACATTGAAGAAGGCGCCGGCGCTGCTGCTCCTGCAAAGGAAAGCGCTCCTGCGGCTCAACCACAGCCTGAAGTTGTGGCTAATGCACCTGCTCCGGCTCCGGTGGCCGCTGCCCCTGCTGCAGGTGGATCTTTAGAAATTAAAGTGCCTACTGTAGGCGAATCTATAACAGAAGTTACTTTATCCCGCTGGATCAAAAAAGATGGCGATACTGTGGAGATGGATGAAGCCCTGGCCGAATTGGAATCAGATAAAGCGACATTTGAATTAACCGCCGAAAAAGCCGGTGTGTTAAAAACTATAGCTAAAGAAGGCGATGTATTGCCTATTGGCGCTGTAGTTTGTACCATTGAAGGTTCAGGTGCTGCTGTACAGGCTACACCAGTAACGCCTGCGGTTGTTAGCGCTACGGATGAGTCGCCACGCGGCGGAGCTCCTACCAAAGCTGATGGCGCAGTAACCTATGCCTCCGGCACTCCATCACCTGCCGCTGCCAAAATTCTGGCCGAAAAAGGTGTTGATCCTAAGGGTATAAATGGTACTGGTGTTGATGGTCGTATTACTAAAGGGGATGCCCTGAATGCGCAGGCTAAACCTGCTGCTCCTGCAGCAACTGCTTCAGCTCCTGTTGCTGCACCAGTGGTGGCCGGCGAAAGAAGTGAAAAACGCGAAAAAATGACCTCGCTGCGTAAAACAGTGGCCAAACGTTTGGTTGCTGTTAAAAATGAAACGGCTATGTTAACCACTTTCAACGAGGTGGATATGCAGCCCATCATGGAATTGCGTGGTAAATACAAGGATAAATTTAAAGAGAAACACGGCGTAGGTTTAGGCTTCATGTCGTTCTTTACCAAAGCGGTTACTGAAGCCCTGAAAGACTGGCCTGCTGTTGGCGCCCGTATTGAAGGCGAAGAAGTAGTATACAGCAATTTTGCCGACATTTCTATCGCTGTATCGGCTCCTAAAGGTCTGGTAGTTCCGGTTATCCGTAATGCAGATAGCATGAGCCTGGCCGAAATTGAAAAGGAAATTGTGGTATTAGCTGGTAAAGCCCGTGAAAATAAACTAACCATTCCTGAAATGACCGGCGGTACTTTTACCATTACCAATGGTGGTGTGTTTGGTTCCATGATGTCAACCCCGATATTAAATTCTCCACAATCGGCAATATTGGGTATGCACAACATCATTGAGCGCCCGGTTGCCATCAACGGACAAGTAGTTATCCGTCCGATGATGTACCTGGCATTATCCTATGATCACCGTATTATTGACGGTCGTGAATCGGTAAGCTTCCTGGTACGTGTAAAACAATTACTGGAAGACCCAGCAAGATTATTATTAGGAGTATAATTATTCCTGTAATCATATTTCAAAAGCCCGGCTTATGCCGGGCTTTTTTTGTTTGTCTGAATCAGAATTTACAGGATTTGAGAATTAACTGAATAATATAATTGCACCGTTATTTTGTCAATTCTCAAATTCTGATTCAGACAGTTAAGGGTTACCTAAATCCCTTTTTTGGTATCAATAGTAACCAAAAAAATTAACAACAACATGAAAACAAAAATTTTAATGCTGCCATTGGCGGCCGTCTTGCTGCTGGGCGCTTGTAAGGGTTCGGGCTCACATTATGAGGCAATTAATAACAGTAGTGCTGCTGATTCAGCGGTAGTAACTACAGCGAATTTAACGGCTTTACCCAAGTTAGTCAAGACTGCCGACATGCGTTTTAAAGTAAAAAATGTACAGCAAACAGCAGAAAAGATAACAACGCTAACAGTAAAAAACAATGGTATGGTGATGCACCATCAAATGGAATCTACCGTAAGAGATAGCAAGGATTTCCGAATCAGTAACGACTCAGTTAACCGTGTGTCTTCCTTTAATACTTCTGCCGATATGACGGTTAAAATACCTTCTGAACACCTGGAGGAATTTATGACCGAAGTAGCACATATGGGTATGTATGTTACCATGCGTAAAATGGATATAGAAGATAAATCGCTCGACTTTCTGTCTGCGAAACTGAAACTGAACAGCCGGAAGGAGTTGGTAGACCAGCAGAAAAAAGGAAAAGTTACGATCAAGAATCCGGTGAATGTTTTATTGCTAAAAGATGATATGGTTGACGGGCAGATAGGTAACCTCAAAATTGATGATGCGGTAAAATACAGCATCATCACATTAAATTTTTATCAAAGCAATACCATTCTTCAGGAGCATATTGCCAATGATGACCCCTCTGATTATAATCTACCTTTCTTTAGCCGGTTAGCAGGAGCATTTGCCAATGGCTGGCATCTTTTTATGGAAGCCATATTAGCGATAGCTAATCTTTGGGTATTTATCCTGGCCGGCATAAGTATCTTACTATTGATCCGTTTTTATAGAAGAAAATATTCCATATTACCTGATACGATAAAATCCTAAAAAATTGGTGGTAAATTCCGTAAACATTTCTATTTTTGCCCAACATTAAACAAAGTACCATGGATTCTACACAAAACGCTAATTCAGAACAACATTATAAAATATTGGTTTTAGCTATCGCTATTGGCATAACAGGTGTTTTCATTCGTTTTGCTGGTGATGAAAATTCAACCTATTTTTCATGGATAGCTAACTTGTTGCTTATTTTAGGTGTGGCAATAGGTTTAAGAACTGTTTTCAAGATCATCAAATAATTAGCTTCTTGATCTCTAAAGGGGGAGTTAAGGCATATAAACAAAACAGCCTTTCTGAATTTCAGAAAGGCTGTTTTGTTTATATGAATTCGTTAGCGAATCAAAAACTCCACCTTCAGGGGGCTGGGGGGCTTACTTTGGTCTGTACTTCGATTGATTCAATACTTTTTGGGCATCCTTCTCGGCCATTAGCTGTGGCAGGGTAACTTCGGGGTGTTTGTCCATATATTCCCTAACAATCTGCCAGCCCGTCCACACGGCTAGTTTTGGAGCCGATTCATTTTTTTCGCCCAAACCGGGAGTGAAGGGGGCTTCGGTAAAATATTTCTGAATTTTAGGATAATCAGTTTCGTAAAGCAGATTTTCATCTAAAAAATAACCCCATATTTTTGCTTTAAAATCCTCGCACCACTTAAGCTGAGCGGTAGTGTAACCAATTTTAGTGGTATCCCCAACCTCCGGTAATATGCGATCCATAAAATACATGATCTTACCGTTGTAAACCATTTTTTCGAGCATCGACTTATTATTGTCGTCTTCCGGGAACATATCCTCGCGGGCAATACCTTCCACTACGCGCGGGGTAATGTTTTCGGGGGTAAAATGCCTGGACAAATAATGTGGAAAGGCATTGGTAAGGGCAGGGTAGAAGCGGGAATCGGCACCCAAAAACAAATCGAGCCCTACCGCAAAATATCCATCCCCAATAGAAGTTTGAGCCTGGAAACCTGAAAAATAAGCATAAACCTTAGGCAGCTTTTTTTGCGGATAGTAATATTTGATGTATTTAAACGCCTGCGTAAGACTGGCATTCTGCGCATCCATGTTGGGATAGGCAGCATCTACATCATGTTTCAGGTCTGTATAGGCTTTGCCATTAAAAACTTCGTGGAGGGTCTTAAAATAAGCTGTATCAGCGGTATTGCCAGCCACCAGGATGCGACTTATAAAATCTTGGTAAAAAGCACCATATTTTTGCTGCAAATATATAGCTTGAGTGCTCATGGGTTTAGTACGCATGGCATCAAAGTCATGATCAAACCGTTCCACCTTAACTTCAATATTGATGTTGCTTACATCAATCTTTTTGTTGCGCCCGCATGACGCTAATATCAGGGCGATGGAAAAAATTAAGTAAATTTGCTTTGCTTTGAGCCGGGGGTTTATCATCTTTATCCTTTGAGCAAAAATAATTTTTATTTGCATTAATACGTTACTATACTGTCTATGAAAATCGCATTAGCCCAGCTTAACTATCATATAGGTAATTTCGAATCGAACACAGCCAAAATTATAGACCATATACAAAAGGCTCAGCAAAATGGCGCCGACCTGGTGGTATTTGCCGAATTGTGCGTTTCTGGTTATCCTGCGCGTGACTTTCTGGAGTTTGATGAATTTATTGATCTGTGCGATGGATCGGCGAAAAAAATAGCCGCGGTATGTACCAACATTGCCTGTATAATTGGTTTGCCTACTTATAATCATAAAGAGGAGGGGAAAGATCTGAACAACTCTGCTTACTTTATTGAAAACGGACAGATAAAAGCAGTAGTAAATAAAGCGCTGTTACCCAATTATGATGTATTTGATGAGTACCGGTATTTTGAGCCTTCAACGGAGTTTAACTGTATAGAATTTAAAGGAAAAAAAATTGCATTGACCATTTGTGAGGATCTGTGGAATACCATCGAAAACCCACTATATATTACCCGGCCAATGGATAGCTTGATCCATCAGCAGCCCGATGTCATGATCAATATAGCCGCGTCGCCCTTTGCTTATAACCATGACGAAGAACGTATTGCTATTTTGAGTGATAATGCCAGCCGCTACCATTTACCCTTGCTATATGTAAACCAGATAGGTGCACAAACAGAATTGATATTTGATGGAGGATCATTGGTTTTTGATAATACCGGTAAACTGATAGATGAGTTGCCCTATTTTGAAGAAAACCTGGCATACTATACCTTAAATGAGGATGCCTCTATCAGTTTTGATCATCCTACAACCCTGAAAGCCGAACGTGCTGCTGATATTGAGCAGATACACCAGGCAATTATATTGGGCATTCGCGATTATTTCTATAAATCAGGCTTTAAGCAAGCCATTCTTGGTTTGTCGGGCGGTATCGACTCTGCTGTGGTATGTGCTTTAGCCGCAGAAGCTTTGGGCGCTCAAAATGTAATGGCCGTGTTGCTGCCTTCACGTTTTTCCACCGATCACTCCTTAAAAGATGCCGAAGACCTGGTAAATAACCTGGGTTGCAAAAGCGAATTGGTTCCGATTAAAAATATCACCGAAGCGATTGAAACCGCGCTACATCCGCAATTCAATAACCTGCCATTTAACATAGCCGAAGAAAATATACAATCACGCAGTCGCGCCATATTGCTGATGGCTATGTGCAATAAGTTTGGTTACATTTTATTAAACACCAGCAATAAAAGCGAGGCAGCCGTAGGCTACGGTACTTTATATGGTGATATGTGCGGTGGGATATCGGTAATAGGAGATGTTTACAAAACGCAGGTTTTTGAGCTTGCCCGTTACATCAATCGTAATCAGGAGATCATCCCGATCAATTCTATCGTGAAACCACCATCAGCGGAGCTCAGGCCCGATCAAAAGGATACCGACTCTTTACCTGAATATGATATACTGGATAAGATACTGGCCGAGTACATCGAGAATCGCCGTTCATCAACCGATATCATCAAAATGGGTTATGACGAAGCAACAGTACGCCGGGTGATCAGGCTGACTAATCTGGCCGAACATAAGCGTTATCAAACACCGCCAATACTCCGGGTATCGCCAAAAGCATTTGGTATGGGCCGCCGGATGCCTATTGTAGGTAAATATCTGTCGTAATCATCCTTGAAAAAGTATCGCGGTTTATTACGAAAGTGGGTTTACACTTTTTTGGAGAAATAAAATATAAATTATTGATTATTAGGTATTTAATCAAATTTTAACCCTAAAAAGTGTAAACCCATGTAAACCCACTTTTTTGTTAACGGAGTTGCCCTCAATCCAAAACTATGAATCAATTTGTGGTTAACATACCATTAGTGATCTTTACAAAATAGGTTTGGCAAAAGCCGGTGCAGTGGGAAATATTCGCCCTGTGAAGTATCAAAGTAATGTTGTCAAATTTCCATAGATTGTATTATATACTGATATTTAATACTCTTTAATTGGGTTGGGCTTTAATAACTAAGGGAATATTTATAGATTTAGGGCTGTAAAAATGCCTATATCTCAGATCTATGAATAAATCTTACGCAGCAATTTGTATATGTTTTTTATTGCTGTGTGCAACGGCCCGCACTTTTGCCCAACAAGCGCTGGTAACCGATGCCAAACGTGCCGAGTTAACACGCTTCTCCAGTCAGATACGCAGTACTTATGAGTCCAGTCACAAACAGGCTTTATCCCTGGCTGCAAGTAAGGGTTGGAGCGTGCAGCGCCATACCAGAAACGGTAACCTGGTATCCTTGCAAGGTGTTAACTCTTTGGGTTTTCCTATTTATCTCATCACGCATAATAATACTACATCGGCAGCTACAACCGGCACTAACACCGTACAACCGGGTGGTTCGCTCGGGCTTAATTTGTCGGGTTCAAGTACTTTTTTGAATAATAAGTTGGCTATCTGGGATGGTGGCTCAATATACACCGCTCATCAGGAATTTGCTGGTAAAAATATAACCATTAAGGACGGATCATCGGTGCTGGATCATACCACTCATGTGGCTGGTACCATGATAGCCCGGGGAGTATATGCTCCAGCTAAGGGGATGGCTTTTAATGCGGCCACCCTGCAATCATTCGATTATAATAGTGATGTAGCCGAAATGAGTGCAGCTGCATCGGGGTTATTATTATCTAACCATTCTTATGGAGATGAAGCGGGTTGGAATTTTAACGATACCAATAACCGCTGGGAATGGTACGGCTTGCCTGGCGATAGTGTTGATTATACTTTTGGTTTTTATGACACCCGGGCTCAGGCATGGGATAAGATTGCCTACAATGCACCTTACTACCTCATCGTAGAATCGGCGGGGAATAGCCGTTCAAGTAACGGCCCGGCGGTAGGGGCCGACTATTATGGCTACAAAAGTAAAACTGATCAAACTTTGGTTGATAAAGGTCCAAGACCGGCAGGCATCAGCGATAATAATGGTTATGATATTATCAGTACCACGGGTAACGCCAAAAATATACTTACTGTTGGAGGCGTAAATCCATTGCCATTTGGGCCAAGCAGCCGGCAAGATATCACCACTGCATTTTTTAGCAGTTGGGGCCCTACAGATGATGGCCGTATTAAACCCGATATTGTGGGTAACGGCGTAAACGTATTATCTGTTGGAGTTGCCAATCCTGCAGCATACCTCACCCTTTCCGGAACCTCCATGGCTGCGCCTAATATTACGGGGTCGCTGTATTTATTGCAGGAGTATTATGCCCAAAAGAATGGAGGAGCTTTTATGAGGGCAGCCACTTTAAAAGGACTCGTATGTCAAACCGCCTTTGATGGAGGTAATGTTGGGCCCGATTATATTTATGGATGGGGCCTGCTTAACACCAAAAAGGCTGCACAAGCCATAACTGATAATGGTACAAAAAGCATCATTAGTGAAAATTCACTGCAACAAGGACAAAAACAAACTTTTACTGTTGTAGCCTCGGGCAATGATGTGCTGTCGGCAACTATATCATGGACAGACCCTGAAGGTACCCCCAATGCTGATGGCACAATTAATAACCGTTCCCCAAAATTGGTTAACGATTTGGATATCCGGATCAGTGATGGCACTACTACCTATAATCCCTGGGTGTTAAACCCCGATGCTCCCGCAGCAGCTGCCACAACCGGCGATAACATCCGTGATAATATTGAACAGGTTTACATTTCTAACACTACTCCGGGTAAAAGCTATACTATAACGGTATCACACAAAGGTACTTTAAAGCAAGGTCCACAGGCCTATTCGCTTATCGTCACCGGCGCCGGCGGAACCACTTATTGCACATCGGCACCATTATCAAATGCCGATTCACGCATTGATAACGTAAAGGTATCAAACATTAATAATACACCTGCTGCAGGCTGTAAAAGCTATTCAGATTATACTAATCTTACCGTTCAGCTGGAGCAGGCTAAAACTTATCCTTTGAGTATTACCTTAGGTACTTGTGGCGGCAATTTTAACAAAGCTGCTAAAGTATTTGTGGATTGGAATGGCAATGGTGTTTTTGATAACGGTGAACTGGCTGCCACCACCAATGTGCTTAACGGTACCGGAACGTTTACCACCAATATTAAGGTTCCGGGATCGGTAATTCCGGGTAATTATAGCTTAATGCGTGTGGTATTAACCGAAACGGGCGACACTTCAACTATAAAAGCTTGTGGAACCTATGCCAAGGGCGAAACACAGGATTACCGGGTACAGTTTTTACAAACCAGTATTGATGCCGGTGTTGTAGCTATTGTAGACCCAGGGTCAAGCGGTACTTGTTCAGCAAGTACATCGATTACTATCCGGCTTAAAAATTTTGGTAGTGCCTCCATCGGCAACATACCGGTAACGGTTACTATTACTTCGCCTGATAACACTAAAACTACTTACAACGAAACTTATACCGGCACATTGCAACCTCTGGCCGAAGATAATTATACCTTTAGCCAAAAGTTTAATGCGGTAGCTGGTGACACTTACGTTATAACTGCTTCCAGCAATTTAGCCAGCGATCCGGTTGTATCCAATAATTCATTAACAGCAACGGTAGTGATCAATACACCAGCTGTAATTGGCGGCCTGAGTGCTTATTATTGTATTGATAGTAAGCAATATTTGTTATCCGGCTCGGGTGATGGTACTTTACTCTGGTATCAAAACATTAATGATACTACTCCAATAGCTTATGGGTCGGCCGCCATCACTGCTCAACCCCCTGTAAACAACACCTATTATGCAGGTATAAATGATTTCAAGGGATCTGTAGGCCCTGTTAGCAAAAATGTTTTCACATCTGGTAGTTATAATCAGTTTACTCCGGCAATAAACATAAATACCAAAGTGCCAATGATTATTAAAAGTGCCCGGTTATACATTGGTAATTCGGGCAAAATAACATTTAATGTAAGTAATAGTAATGGCCAGATTGTGTCGACCAAAGCTATTAATGCTCAGGCCACACGAACAACCCCATTGCCGGGAGATCAGCCTGATGATCCTAATGATCAGGGAAAGGTGTACGATTTGAACCTGGAGTTGCCTGCAGCGGGTAACTATAGCATATCCGCAACATTTGATACAAAAGCCACCATTTATAGAAATAATGGGGGTGTAAAAGGCTACCCATTCAGTATAGGTAGTATATTTAGTATCACAGGTAATAACGCCACACCCGATGGCCCTGTGGATACTACCTATTATAAAAATTTTTACTATTATTTTTATGATATTAAAGTACAAAGTATGGGTTGCGCGTCGGCTGCAAGATTACCTGTTAGTTTCTCTAAGCCTGTTATTACTCAAACAGGTAACTCGTTAAGCTCAAATTTTGCCACAGGTAATCAATGGTTTTTGAATGGTAAGGCAATTGTGGGGGCCAGGAATAAAATATATGCCCCATTACAAAGCGGCGATTATCAGGTAGCTGATACCTTATCTGGTGGATGTGTGGCAATGTCTGATATCTACACCTACGCACGTACCGTTGAAAATCCGGATAATTCAACAGAGATTGGTTTATCGGTGTTCCCGGTTCCGGCGAGTAGTCAGCTTAATGTGGTTTTCGCAACAAAGACCACAGCTGATCTTAAGTTGTCATTAATTAATCCGGCGGGGCAAATAGTTTATCTTAATACACAAACTATACCTCAGGGAAATTTCAGCAAAGTGATAGATGTTACCACACAACTTCCGGGGGTTTATCTGATTAAAATATTGCTTGGACAAAAGATTTATGCCCGCAAGGTCATTATCGGCAGATAGACCATTGAGTTTAGAAGGGGATTAAAACAAAACGCCTTCTTGTTTAGGAAGGCGTTTTGTTTTAGAAGACTTCTTGATTTATTAAAAAGTATACTTTAATCCCAAGCCTGGTGCAATATCAAAAAATGGCCCACGTGCCAGTTCAAGACGTGGGTTAAGGTCGAGACTGATAGCTATAGGAGCGGTCGGTATTTTATATTCCAGGCCAAGCGTTGCATCTGCTCCTATCAGGATGTGCTTACCATTGTAGTATTCATCACCACCGCCTATTCGTTTGTAATAACCGCTACCTACCGACCCCAGGTGACCGCCAAAGCCATAATAAAAATTCAGCTTATCAACACCAAAGGCCTGCTGATGTATTTCATATAACCCGGTTACTACCACACCATGATCACGTATGCCAATAATGCCTTCAAGCGCGGCGCTATTATCCATAAAATATTTTATAGAAGGGCCCACTTCGTAAGCGCCAAATTTTAATCCAACTGCTGTTTTGTAATCCTGAGCCTGCGAACGTTTACCTATTAATAAGAACGAAACCGAGAAAAATAAAATGTAAGCTAATTTTTTCATGTAGTGATTTTAAGTTAATGACTGTTGTTATTGTGCATCGAAATCCTCACGCCTGGTTAAGTTTTTCAGCTCGCACATATCCTGCAAATAAACGGCAGATTTGAAATTTTATGGCATTTAAATTAAAAAACTGCAATCGTAAAATTTTATCAGGTTGAAAATCAGTGCTAAATATTGAGTTTTTAAGAGCGGGATTATATCGGCAAATAGATTATTTTAGTAAAATAATCTGACCAATGATATAATGAATAATTTAAACCTGATGAAAAACAGCCGTCTGAGTATGGTTTTGGCACTGCTGCTTTTTGTTCCATTAGGATATGCACAAAAGCATCCGGTGACAAATATAAATACCCCATATTATAATGGTATGGTAGTGTGTGCATACCCTGATGCGGCCCAGGTTGGGCTTGATATATTAAGAAAGGGCGGTAACGCTGTTGACGCTGCAGTAGCCGTTCATTTTGCGCTGGCAGTTACATATCCCGATGCCGGTAATATAGGTGGAGGTGGTTTTATGGTATACCGTTCAAAAAACGGTGACACCAATACGCTTGATTTTAGGGAAAAGGGGCCGGCTGGTGCCAGTGCTAATATGTATCTGGATACTGCCGGTAATGTGATCCCCGATATGAGTTTGTACACCCATAAGGCATCCGGAGTACCCGGATCTGTTGATGGCATGGTACAGGCCCATCAGAAATATGGTAAACTCAAATGGGCCGATCTGCTGCAGCCAGCTATTAACCTGGCGCGTAATGGATTTAAGATAACACAACGTTTTGCTGTTGACTTAAATCATTTAAAAGCGCAGATCGAAAAATTAAACCCTGGCAAAACTTATTTAATAAAAGATACGGAATGGCATGAAGGTGATATCCTGGTACAGGAAGATTTGGCTAAAACCCTGGAGCAAATTCGTGATAAAGGGCGCGAAGGATTTTATGGTGGCATAGTTGCCGATCAGATAGTTGCTGAAATGAAGGCAGGTGATGGGTTGATATCCAAAGCAGACCTGCAAAACTACCATTCGGTTTGGCGTAAGGCCGTGACCGGAAACTATAAAGGATATAAAATTATTACCATGCCACCTCCATCAAGCGGTGGAATTGCATTGTTACAACTGCTACAGTCGGTTGAAAAATACCCTCTGAAAAGATGGGGCTATAATCAGGATTCAACGGTGCGGCTGATTGTAGAGGCTGAACGCCGTGTGTATGCCGATCGTTCCAAATACCTGGGCGACCCTGATTTTTACAAGATACCGGTTGATAGCTTATTGAGTCCTGCTTACATTTCATCGCGCATGAGCAACTTTAGTTGGGATGCAGCTACATCAAGTAGCAGTATACAGCCCGGCACCTTTGTAGGTTACGAGAGTGACCAAACCACCCATTATTCTATTGTTGATAGGGAGGGTAATGCAGTATCCATCACAACAACTTTAAATGATAGTTATGGTTCAAAGATATTTGTAAAGGGTGCAGGTTTTTTGCTGAACAATGAAATGGACGATTTTAGCTCAAAACCCGGTGTGCCTAATATGTACGGATTGGTTGGCGGTAAGGTTAATAGTATACAGCCGGGTAAACGCATGTTATCGTCGATGACACCTACCATTGTTGAAAAAAACGGTCAGTTATTGATGGTAGTAGGTACGCCAGGTGGATCAACCATTATAACCTCGGTTTTTCAAACTATTATTAATGTGATTGAATTTAATCAGGATATGCAGCAGGCGGTAACGTCCAAACGTTTTCATCATCAGTGGCTACCCGACGAAATAGCCGCGGAAAAAGGAGCGCTAGATAGTGTAACTATAATAAAATTGCAAAACAAAGGATATAAAATAAACAGCAGACGTGGTATTGGCCGTGTTGACGCTATTTTGAAAACCCCGCAAGGTTACCAGGGTGGGGCAGATCCGCGTGGGGATGATACGAAATTGGGTTATTAGAATAGCTCATTGGCTCACTTGTTCATTAGTCTTGTTGTAGTATTTGTCATGTAACCAATAAACTAATGAGCAAGTGAACCAATGAACTAAAATTTCCCTTGTGTAATCAACAAGCATTTCTTACGTTTGGTATGCATGCAAAACAGCATTAAACATCAGGAAACGATTGACTATTTTTTAAAGATAGTATGGCAAACAGTGGCCAACCGGTATAACCAATTGGTTACGGAATTTGGCATTACCCAATCCATTGGCTATTTGTTGATTAATATTGACGAAAAAGAAGGTACTACCGTTTCGCAGGCTGCTGCATTGCTGGGTCTAAAATCAACCAGTTTGTCCAGGATGCTCAGTCAGTTGGAAAAAACGGGGCTGATCTATCGCGAATCTAATCAGGGCGACAAACGTTCGGTTAAAATATATTTGACCGAATTGGGAAAAGAAAAACGACACCAGGCCCGTTCCATAGTAAAACAATTTAATAATTATCTCGATTCACATATCAGCGAAACAGATAAGCAATACCTCACCGAAATGCTTAAGAAGATCAATAAGCTTACGTTGAACTATAAACCATGATTACTTCTACACTTTTACCTTAAATTGAACGTTTTATTCAAAAAATTAAGCCCTAAGTATAGGGCGATGGCGGGCTTATGGGGTTATTAATTGTTAAAAAATGTTAAGCTGCCGTTTTTCTATTATAAAAGAATAAATTTGCCTTTTGAAAAATGAACAGGACGCTGTTAGCTTTATTTGTGATTATTATTGGTTTTGGTGCTTGTAAAAAAACAACCGATCCTTTGATTCACTACAATGCGCAGAAAGCTATTGATGATAAATTGATACAGGATTATTTAAAAGCAAATAACCTTACCGCCCAGCGCACTGATAGTAAATCTACTGATACTTCGGGGGTTTATTATATTATAAAACCGGGCGAGGAAGGAGCTGGCAATGATTTGTTTACCAGTTCAACGCAGGTTACTGTTGGATACGTAGGGCGGATACTGACATCGCAGGTTGTCATTGCCCATACAGACAACTTTCATCCCTCATACCGTTTGAGTGATGTAATGAGAGGCTGGCAATTAGGTATACCGCTGATGAAAAAGAATGGTAAAATCAGGTTATTTATACCATCAAGGTATGCTTATGGACCGTATGCACAGGATTCGCTACATTTGCCGGCAAATTCAGTACTTGATTTTGATATACAATTGTATAACGTAATCAATTAGGAGTAAAAATTAAGGTGCATAGCAGGTAAAACTGCTATAGGGCTTAAATAATATATAACTTAAATGAAACTATATACTTCATTTAGCAGTTAAAAAACAAACAAATTTAAATGAAACAAACACTTTTTACGCTCCTATTTATTACTTGCATAGGTTTAATATCCTGCCGCAAAACAGGAAACGATCCTAATATCACGCAATACGACCAAACCCAGATCCAAAACTATATCAATGCCAACGGGCTTACCGGTATGAAAAGAGATACCTCCCATGGCGATACCAGTGGTATTTATTACCAGATCCTTTCGCAAGGTTCAACCACAGGCAGGCCTTTAGATTATCCGGATAGCGTAGCGTTTGTATTAACCGTAAAATCATTTGATGGCAAGTATTTTAATACCGATACGATCAATCTAGCCCATTTTAATGGTTTAGTAGGACATATTTCATTTGGCGGCCCTGTACTCGGATGCACTAAGGGATTGCAGAGTGCCATACATGATATTATTAAATATAGAGGAACCAGGGCCAGGTTGCTTATCCCTTCCCGGGTATCTTATGGTGTTAACGGTATTGGTACGGGTAGTTCGAGTAATACCGGTACACGTATATTGGGCAATCAATGTCTTGATTATTATATAAATGTGGTAACCAGTGTTGATAAATATGATGATGATTTAATCAATGGGTATATTAAGAAAAATAATTTGACTGGTTTTACTTACATTGGACCCGGTAATAGAGGAAGGGGAATATATTATAAAGTAACCACACCGGGCAGTGGTAAGGGTGATGTTCTTACGGATGTTTCTTCTTTTACTGTTAGCGCTTACTCTGGTAAGTTTTTGAATGATTTCGTTTTTGATCCAGGTCCGGCTGCTGGTGCAGCAGCTGTATCATTTACAGCAGGGGCGTATGTACCAGGAGTATTAGAATCATTAAGAGGACAAACTGCAGGTGCCGTAGTATCTATGTTTATACCATCAAGGTTAGCTTATGGAAGGGCCGGTTCAGGGCCAGATCCTAATACCGGTGTTGTTTCGATAGGTGGTAATACAGTTTTATACTTTACCGGATTTACCTTAGCAACAGTTACCAACCCATAATTATTTGACCAAAGCCTCTTTAAAAGCTTTTAAACAACGCTCACGTGCAAAGGCGTGATCAATAATGGGTTTCGGATATTTGCTAAAATCGGCATATTCCGGAACCCATTTTTTAATGTATTGTAATTGAGGATCAAACTTTTTAGTTTGCGCGTCAGGGCTGAATATCCGAAAATAAGGAGCCGCATCCGTACCCGAACCGGCCGCCCATTGCCAACCGCCTACATTGCTGGCCATTTCATAATCAAGCAGTTTCCGGGCGAAATAATGCTCACCCCATCGCCAGTCTATCAAGAGGTGTTTACTTAAAAAGCTGGCCACTATCATGCGTACCCGATTATGCATAAAACCAGTAGCATTTAACTCACGCATGCCGGCATCCACAATAGGATAACCGGTTTGGCCATCGCACCAGGCAGTAAATTGCGTTTCATTGTTTACCCATTTAATACGGTCATATTCCGGCCTAAAGGCATGATCCATCGTATGCGGGAAATGGTAAAGGATCATCATATAAAATTCACGCCATATCAGCTCATTCAGCCAGGTTTTGTCGGGGCTGTCATAAGCTGTTTTTGCCAATTCGCGGATGCTCACCGTACCAAAGCGTAAATGCAAACTAATGCGTGACGTGCCTTTAATAGCCGGAAAGTCCCTTTTCGCTTTATAATCAGCAATCACATCTTTATATTCCTGATTGGGGAAGGAAATATTGCTTTCCTCAACTCCCATTTCTTTTAGTGACGGGATAGGCAGAGCTTGGGTTTCGATCAGGTTTTTCAGGTATTTTTTGATAGGATAGGTCTTCAGGTAAAACGGTTTCAGGGCGTTATACCACTTGCGCTGGTACGGTGTGTAAACGGTGTAAGGTTTACCATCATCCTTAACAACTTCGTCTTTTTCAAAAATGACCTGGTCTTTAAATGTCTTTAGCTCGATGCCATGCTTGTGCAGTTTTTCTTTTACGGCATTATCGCGTTTTATAGCATAGGGTTCATAATCATGATTAGTATAAACAGAAGCAATATGATGCTCTTGAATGATACTATCCCAGGCAGGTGAAGCTTTATCATATATGACTTTTAGGCTGCTACCTAGTTTATGCAATTCTTTATCCAACTGCTTAATGGTTTGATGGATAAAATTTACACGGGCATCATCTTTATCTTCCAGATGGTCTAATATATCCTTATCGAAAATAAAGAGTGGTAGTACCGGATTGCCACTTTTTAAGGCATAATATAAGCCTGCATTATCATTCAGGCGCAGGTCGCGGCGAAACCAGAAAATAGTTATCTGAGTTTTTTTATCCATAAATTTCTTTTAGCGCTGAAGGCACCTCTGTGAACTTAAATTTGAATCCGGCATCCTGAATTTTTTGTGCCGAAACCTTAGTACTCCCTAAAACAAGGGTACTCATTTCGCCAAGTAGTAGTTTTAATATAAAAGCAGGTACGTTTGGAGCCCAAAGTGGTTTATGCAATTGATTGGCTACCGCTTGGGTTAGCTGTGCATTGGTAACCGGGTTAGGGGCCACCATGTTGTAGGTGCCCTTAAAAGAGATATCTTCAATACTATGCATATACATATCCACCACATCCTGCCAGTGTATCCAGGGAATCCATTGCCGGCCATTACCTATAGGTGAACCTACATACAGCTTTATAGGTTTGGCCAGTTGGGGTAACGCGCCACCATCTTTATCCAGCACCACTCCGGTACGGAATTTTACTATACGCAAACCGAGTTTGTTACCCTCATCAACAGCATTTTCCCATTCAACGCAGCAATGAGCCATGAAATCGGTATTGGGTGAGCTATCTTCTGTCATCAGGTCATCGCCACGGTCGCTGTAATAGCCTATGGCCGATGCCGAAATAACCGAGTCTACCAGGTGTTCTCTGGTTTTTAACAAATCATATATCAGTCTGATAGATTTGGTTCGGCTATCAATCAGCTCCTTTTTACGAGCATCTGTCCATCGCTTTTCGGCAATGCCTGCTCCGGCCAGATGGATTATGGTATCTATGCCCTCTATGCAATTTGCATCAATAATTCCCTGGTTAACATCCCACAGAAAAGTTTTAGCCATAGGGTTTTGCCCCGGGTTACGACTCAAAGTGCTTACCCGATAGCCCTTATTAAGCAACAACTGGGTGAGCCGTTTGCCTACCGAGCCAGACGCGCCTGTTATCAGGATGTTTTTACTCATTATTTTTTGCCTGAATATGGTTTATAGCTAAAAGTAGCGATTCTTTATAAGTTAAACATTGACTGGGTACAATATCCTCAATGGAGTGCTCGTGCATAATGGTTTCATCCTTGAGACTGCTGGCCAGATTATGGGTAACAGCATACTCAAAAGGATTGGTACGACTAAGCCAGTATGACAATATTCCAGATGGCAGGAATGGGATGGTGATGATATGCCTTTTCAGCTGACGTATTTGAGCATAGCCCAGTATCATTTCTTTAAAAGTTAAGATATCAGGCCCTCCGATCTCAAAGCTTCGGTTAAAGGTTTTCTCATTCAGCATCACACTTTCCAGATAAGTCAGTACGTCGCGTATAGCTATGGGCTGGCAGCGTGAATTAACCCAGCCGGGCACAGTCATTACAGTTAGTTTCTCTGTTAAATTACGAATGATCTCGAACGAGGTACTGCCCCAACCAATGATCATAGCCGCCCTTAAAATGGTTAAAGCTGATTTGCCTTCTTTCAGCACATCTTCTATATGTTTACGCGAATCGGCTTGTTTAGACTGGTTTTTACCGTTACTGATGCCACTTAAAAATATGGTTTGGCAGCAACCTGTTTGATCAAGCGCATGTATAAAGTTATAGGCCGATAAAGCTTCCAGCGCAGCCAGATCCTGCGATTGTGCCATGGAGTGTACCAGGTAATAAGCTACCTCAATATCTGCCGGAAAAGCCTCTATACTTTGTTCCCGCAGCAGATCGCCAGTTAGGAGGGTAACCTGATGGGCAAAATTATTGCGCTCATAAAAACGTTTTTTATCACTTACCAGGCAAACAACTTCATGACCTTTCTCCAGCAAAACGGGGATCAGCATCATACCTATATAACTATTAGCACCAGCAAGTAAAACCTTCATTTATGGGCAACAATAAAAAAGGATGGGTGTTTTAAATACCCAACAAGTATTATAATATGTTTAAACAAAAAGGCTATAGGTGTACACTTGAAATAGCGATGACCATGTTGCAAGCCCGGGCGAATCTAAGTACTAAAAACTTTTTAAACCTTAAATTTTAACATTTTTCTGCTCAAAAACGCGATAAAAACGCTTGAAAATTGATTCAAAACCATCGATTTTAACACTTTTTAACAAATTTCAGCCCGGTTTTGATGGATTTTCAAAGCTTTAAAAAGTATTAATTCATTGATTGTTAAATATATAAATACAAAATGGTGGATTTTTGTTCCCGTTTTGACCTTAACAAAACAGCCCGATTGTCTGATAAAAAGACAACCGGGCTGATATATAAATATACGAAAATTTGTTGAGATAGTTGAACTTATGTAAGCGAAAGTTTGTCATGCTGAACGGAGTGAAGCATCTATTATGAGATAGATATATCGAAGTAGATCCTTCGTACCTCAGGATGATAATCTGTATTTTAATGCATGCATCCAATATAAACCTTAGCCTTAAAGGCAAATGCTGGTTTTGATTGGCCCATAGCCAGCAGGGCGCTGTCGGCGCTGGTTTTGTTTTCGTAAATACCTCTTACCAGGGCAATGGTTTTTTCTTTGGCATCCGATTTATACTGGTTCAGATATTCCAGACTCAAAAAATCAGAAACTGATCTTCGTGGGTAATATTCGCCTGCGTATATTTCATCCTCGTCTTTATCAGAAAGGGCTATAAGGTCTTTGGCTTTATTGTAACTGCGGCCCATGGTATCAATAGGAATGTTTAATGATTTCTTTAGATCAAACATCTTGCTCCGGAGCTCATTATAGTTAAGGCCCGTATCTGCCACCACAATATAATAATCGGCATAGTTAATGGTGTCTATATCTCTCTGAGTAGTATCACGTGCATTGACTTGAAGTGATTGGGTGGTTTTATAGGACGCCGATAAAACTTTAGCCGGTTTAACTTTAATTTCGCCGTTGGTTTTTGGAGGTTTAGGCTTGCAGGCAGCGATGATACAAATAAGCAAAAGCAGATAAATGATTTTCATTTGGTGAGGATCGGTATTCAAAGATATTAATCTTCCCTGTATTGTAAGATTACTTCTTTCAATTCCCCCCCCCTCGGGAGGGATGCAACTGGTTTGTGCGCAGGCTGAGAGGGGTTTGTATGCCTGGTAAGTCCCCACGAAGCGCGGAAACCCCTTCCTTCCCTTCCCCAAGGAAGGAATCGCGCTATCTCTGGCTCTTTCCCGGATATTATTACTCTTTTAAATTCGCAAGGTAATAATTCGTTTGTTCTTGAGTAAGCCCCATCGGTTTTCCATCTTTGAGCATCTGGTGAAGATCATCAGTCGATTTTAGTTTCTCAAATTCAGGGATGACCTTATTGGCGACTAAGGCTGAGATCTCATCTGCCGCTAAAACAGCATCTTTTTCACTGTCGACCATCCACCATTTATCATGATGTTGATCCATGAACGAACCGATTCGTTTATGATAATGCCTTGTATGTTCGGGAGGGAGCCTTTCATCATCAAACTTATAGAGTTTGGAGGAGAATATCTCTATGTTCAAAGTGATCTTTAGTCTGCTGGCCGAAGAACTTTGACTGCTTTGCAATCCGATATAGTAAGTAAGATCGGGTGTTATGCAGCTGAAAATGTTGCCCTTACGCCTAAATTCCAGGGGCTTCAGTATAAAGGTTAATTGATCTGTAATGATTTTCTTAAATTCTTTTGACACTATTTTTGGCAATTAATTTGATAAAAATTACTGCTATCGGCCAACCGAAAGCCGCCAACCCCAAAAGCCTAATATTCCAGCACCACGTGCGGCTTATAAGTATCAGTTTTAACCTGGGCTTTGAGCTCGTGCAGAATGTTGTACAGACCAAAATTAGTACGGTTTACATAGATAAAATGCTTTACGCCGCGGGCCTGTTTAAACTCGGGCAGTTTGGAAAGCCGCTCGCCGAAACGGTATAGCTGATCGAAGAATGTTGTCTGGCTAAAATCAAAGTGATCATGGATGTAAGGCATGGCAAACAGCTCTATCATTTCACGGAACTGGGTATAATAAAACTCTATCTGCGCAGGACTATCATCTTTGTGGATCATATCCAGCTGGCGGAAGGCCTTGATGGTTTCTGCTTTATTATCCAGCAAATTGGTGGAGGTAAGCGAAAAGAAGGGGTAATAAAAATCCTCTGGCATTTCTTTAATACAGCCAAAATCAATAACACCTAATTTGCCATCAGGGGTGATCAGGAAATTGCCGGGATGTGGGTCGGCGTGTACGGCACGCAGTTCATGTTGCTGAAAATTATAAAAATCCCACAGGGCTTGTCCTATCTGGTTGCGTAGCTCCTGCGACGGATTCGTGGCCAAAAACTCACGCAAGTGTTTACCCTCGAGCCAGTCCATCGTGATGATACGTTTACTGCTCAGTTCGGGATAATACTGTGGGAACAGGATGTTGTTCAGGCTAGCGCAAGCAGTTGAAAATTCGATGGAGCGACGTACCTCCAGTTCGTAATCGGTTTCTTCCAGCAGGCGTTCTTCTACCTCGCGCATATAAATATCCAGATCCCGCTCACTCATACCCAGCATCCGGAAGGCAAAGGGTTTTACCAGTTTCAGGTCGGAGGATATAGAGTCGCCCACGCCCGGATACTGGATCTTCACAGCCAATTTTTTACCATCGAGCTCTGCCTCGTGAACCTGACCGATAGAGGCGGCATTGGTTGAGCGGATGTTGAACTTAGTAAAAATCTGGTCGGGATTTTTACCGAAATATTTTCTGAAGGTTTGCACGATCAGCGGTCCCGAAAGTGGTGGCGCGTTGTATTGCGATTGCGTGAATTTATCTACATAAGCCTGCGGAAGCAGGTTTTTATCCATGCTGAGCATTTGCGCCACTTTGAGGGCGCTGCCTTTGAGCTCGCTTAATGATTTGTAGATGTCGGCGGCATTATCCTCGTTCAACTCAGATTTGTCCAGATCCGGATTGAACAGTTTCTTGGAATAATGCTTAATATAATTACCGCCAATTTTAATACCTGTAGTCACAAATTTGGCCGAACGCTGCACCTTGGTGGTGGGCATACTATTTTGTTCGGGAGCGCCAGATCCCTCTAAACCGTCCCCGGTGGGGGCGATTTTATCATTCTCATCTGTCATAGGTAATATTAAAATCCCATCTTATCCTTTATGCCACCATTTTTAACCAGGAACTTGCCATACTCCAACAGATTGTCGATAGGTGAGCGCTGAAACAGATCGAACGTAACGTTGAGGCCTTTTTCAATGGCTTCGTCGGTTTTTTCGAACCCGGCAGAATTATCATTCACCCAAAAGTTCAACACAAATACAAACTGCACCCAAAGGGCATCTTTGTAACGTTTGCTGAAAAATTTACGGTCGCTTAGTTCTGATGATTCTAAACCTTCTTTCAGTATCTCGTCGGCAAAGTTTTCGTAAATATCTTTCAGCTGCTCAAACACACGTGGTGTGGTAAAGCCCTTGGGCTGTTTGTTGATGGTGTAAATGGCAAAGCTGCGGCTATTTTTGATCAGCTCGAAAAAGCCATAAAAGAAAGACAAGGCCTTTTCGCGGGCGCTGTATCCACCCCAGATTTCTTGTCCACGGATCTCTGTTAAAGTCTTGCGGGCAAATTCGGCCCATATGTTTTGTTCAACCGCTTCAAATGAGCCAAAAAACTGGTAAAACTCAGCCTCGGTCATTTCGTTTTGCTTGGCAAAAATGTAAACCGATTTAGGCTGTGCGCCCTCAGTCAGTACATAATCAATATACGCGTTCTGGATGCTTTCGATAGTTGCCATAATTTTGAATTTTTAAGAGCCTCATCTAAATCTCTCCGAAGGAGAGGACTTTTTGTATTTTTTTAACACCCTCTCCTTTGGAGAGGGCCGGGGTGAGGCATTATATAAACTGCTCCACCGCCTGTTGTAATTGCCGGGCCTGTATCACGCCGCTTTGTCGCCATTTGGTTTGCCCTTTTTGAAATATCATCAAGGTTGGTACGCTTTGTATTCTGTAGGCGCTGGCTGCCGATGGGTTTTTGTCGATATCTATTTTCAGGATTTTCACTTTGTCGCCAAGGGCGTGTTTTACATCCTGCAATATGGGCGGCATCATTTTACAAGGGCCGCACCATTCGGCCGAAAAATCAACCAGTACAGGGGTTTCAGATGCTATAATTTCCTGGAAATTTGCCATAGCGTATTTATTTTAGTTCAAGGGTGAAAGTTCATAGTCCACTTGATATGAACACTCTAATTTCGTAAAAGTTTAGGGTATTTACAGGAGTGTAGGATATTATGACTTTGGGGTTATGATAAAAAATACGTCATTGCGAGGTACGAAGCAATCTCTAAGCTTTACAGGGCGAATAAGGCGTGTTGTAGAGCGCTCAATTGCCGCTGAGGCTGTTACTTTGTCTTGATACAAAGTAACCAAAAATCAAGTCATCAGAAATGCTTCTTTGTCGCACGTGGCCTTTGCCCTACAAACCGGGCAGAACTACGGGCTGCTAAACCTTACCTCTACTTCGTTCGCTTATTACCCCACGCTTCAGGTAAGGTTCGCAATGCCCCTCCTTTCTCACGGGCCCGCATCGTTCTGTCCACTTTCGCCCGAAGCTTATCTGCTGACGGGAAGAAAGAAAAACCACCTCGCAGTCGCTTGGCTTCAGCCGAGTGACGGTAGTAAACATAGAAACACTAAATAAAATCCCTAAATTTAAGCATGCAAACTAAATTAACCATCTGCATGTACCTGCTGCTGGCTTTGCCTATAGCCATACTGGCGCAGGACAAACCAATCGTGATACCGCTTTGGCCGAAAGGTGCACCGGGTTTTGAGAACCGGCGAAACGAGCCAGAGCAGGCTAAAGATTATTGGGTGAAAAATATTCATAATCCATCGCTTACGGTTTTTGCCCCACCGGCGGGCAAGGCCAACGGCGCGGCTATTGTAGTGTGCCCGGGTGGTGGGCACCGTTTATTGGTATATACCGCCGAAGGGATTGAGCCTGGTAAATATCTGAGCAACCTGGGGGTAACTGTTTTTGTGCTGAAATACCGCTTGGGCAGGGATACCCTGTCGCCTTATAAAATTGATGTGCATGCCAAGCAGGATGGCTACCGTGCTATGCGACTGGTGCGTAGCAAAGCCGCCGAGTACGGTTTGGATACTAACAGGATCGGGATGATGGGTTTTTCGGCTGGGGGCGAAGTGGTAGATATGGTAGCTTATGGCCCGGGTAAAGGAGATGCCAATGCTCCTGATCCGGTAGACCGGCTGAATGCCCGGCCAAATTTTGTAATTCAGATATATCCTGGGCCGTTATACATACCCGATGAATTACCTGCGGATGCGCCACCGGCTTTTTTACTGGCTGCTAATGATGATCCCTGTTGCTCGACACCGGTAGTGAAACTGTTGAACGCATACAGGGCGGCCAAGATACCAGTAGAGGTACATTTGTATACACAGGGCAGCCATGGTTTTAATATGGGCAACCGTTCCAAATTGCAATCCATCAATACCTGGCCACAGCGCCTGGCTGATTGGCTAACGGATAATAACTATTTAACCCCGGTAAGGAGGGAACGGCCTAAAGTGTTGCATTGAGTATAGCCCCCTAACCCCCTGAGGGGGGAATTTTTGATTAGCAGAAGGGGAAATTAAACGCTCGGTATCGACTCATCCCGACATCGCTGTGCTTGTCACCCCTCTCTCCGCTTTGCGCATAGAGGGGGGGATATTTTTTGTCATCTTAAGGAACGAAGGATCTATTTTACGATTGAAAGTTCAATAATAGGTGCTTCAACTGTTCAGCATGACAAATCTTTTCCTTACCCTCTTTGCGGCAAAGCCGAAGAGAGGGTGGTCCAGCGAAGCGTAGACCGGGTGAGTCGGCTCTGCAAGACTTCCGGCTTACAAATAACTCAACCACCATTGTTTATGGATTTGCTTGTATTTGCCAAACCATCTGCATGGGAAGTAGAGCGAAGCGATAACCAGCAACCATATCAGGTAAACTACCGGCAAACCATAGCCAAAGTTGTTGGGGCGAAACCAGAGAAATGATTGGGGTGCAACAATATCCTTACTGGTATATCCCCAGGCAAAAAAGAAAATGATGCTTAGTACCCTGATGATATAAAAATGCGGTACGTAATAAAAAAAGGGCACCTTACCATAAACATTAAATATACCGGTAAGCTTGTTTTGTATTTTCTCGAAGTAAGAGAGCAGCAACATTGATACGCCGAGCGTCATGCAGAGATATAATAAAGAGCAGGGATACTTGGTGGTGTTCAGGAATGACATTACTGTATAGAGCGCATTACGCTGTACTGCCCATGGCGAGGGATCGCCATAAATATTGATGGCGCGCAGGATAACAAAGATGCCCAGTGTAATTAAACCGGCATAACGTAACTGCCTGCGCCGGAGTACAGCATCATAGCCTGAACGGTAAAGCGCGCCAAAAGCATAACCCAATAGCATAACGCTGGTCCAGGGGAGTATGGCATAGAGGCAAAGTATAAAGTGCGATTTGCCTAGCGGTATGATGGCGGCCCTTGCTGTGAACAATAGCTTAGTAGCAGCATTATCTGTGGAAGGATTGAACAGGCCGGGCAAGTCAAACAAGTTATGGCCAAAAAACAGCAGTAAACCAATCAGCCCTATTACTTTTACCGGCAGGCGGTTGAGTAACCCTAGGATGATCATACTGATGCCTATTGCCCATATTACCTGTAAAATAATGAAGTCATAAAACGGATTGGCCGATATAGCCAGGGTAATAAGCACAACTTCTACAAAAGTAAGCCAGAGGCCCCGCTTGATCAGAAAGGCGGAGAACTCACCCGGATTGCGCCTGGAACCTGCCAGGTTAGCCGATATGCCGCTCAGGAAAACAAATGTAGGCGCGCAGAAATGGGTTATCCACCTGGTGAAGAACAAAGCCGGTGTAGTGTTGGCCATGTCAGTAGGGTTCACACTACTCAGGTGAAAAAAATCGCGTACATGATCAATAGCCATAATGAGCATGATGAGACCGCGCAGCACATCAATAGACTCGATACGTTGTTTACTTCCTGATAATAATGACATTGATAAAAGCTTAAGATATATGAAGATACATTAAATGGTTGATATTTAATGCAATAGCTTAAGCGTTTGATGTCGGCAAGAAAATGTCGATTCAGACACTTAGCTCTTCATAGGCAGCGGTAAGTCCGCGCTCAATACCATCGCCCTGCCACTCGGTTACGCCAGGGATAGTTTTAATGGCCAGGATCTCTTCTTTGCTTTTGCCTGCTTTAATGCTACTGTCTACATAAGTTACCAGGCTTTCCATAAAATGCTGCATAGCTTTTACATCGGCCATATTACCGGTTACTTTTTGAGGATCGAAGGCATGACCGAAAACAAACAGCGTGTTTTGGTCAAATTGTTTTTGAGCTTTTTCCAGTACAGTAATCCAGCTTTTGCAGGATGCGCCCGCGCTGCGGTCAACAAAAGGGTAGCGGCGGTTAAACACCAGATCGCCGGTATGTACCACGTTGGCATTTTCAAAATGGATAAAACTGTCGCCATTGGTATGGCCTGCGCCAAAGTAGTGCGCGGTGATGTGCTCATCGCCTACTTTAATCTTCCATTTATCGGTATAAGTGGTATCCGGGTATAATTGTTTGTCTTCGGTTTTTTGTTTAACAGCGGCTGCTTTCTGGTTAGTGAGTGAATTAGCATGTGCCGCTACGTTTTTGGCGATACCTTTAAAAGAGATATTACCGCTGGTATGGTCGCCGTGGTGATGGGTATTGATAAGCCATTGAAAAGGCAGATCGGATTGTTTTTTGAGCTCAGTTATCAGGTGAGTGGCGGGCTCTGGAAATTCAGCATCAACCACCACAATGCCTTCTTTATTTACCAGCCAGGCAATGGTGCCGCCCTGCTCGGCAAACATACCCACATTGTTGCGCAAAGGTTTAAACTGATAAGTGGGGTCGGCCAGCAGTGATGCAAAGCTTTTATGGCCCAGTAATGCTACAGAACCTGCGGTAAGCACGGTATTGATTAAAAACTGACGACGTTGCATAGTTTAGTTTATTGGTACAGCTAAGTAAATTTAGGTAATTATTATTAGCAGATAAACCTACCTGATGTAACAATATCCTATGGGTTTAATAATACCACCTGTACCTCCGATAATTCCGTTTCGCGCGTGGCACGGTTCAGGAATTTGGGTTTAAGACGGGTTACGGAATAGTGTTTAAAAGTTTTGATAACCGTAAACTTCCAACCTTTGGCTTCCAGGTCATGCAGTACTCCGGTATTGGCATATAGCAAGCCTTTGCCTTTTATTGGTGGAGAGTCGGAAACTTCTGTGGAGAGTACATGCAGGTTAAAGCTGAAATCGTCATGAAACTGACCGTCATTAATATAAACCGGTAGTTGCTGTGGATTGTTCTGATTGATCCATAAGGCGGCTTCACTTCCGGATTGGTAATGCAATAACGACGGGTAAAAACACAGGTTAAGAAACAGGTTCACTACAAATGAGGCCAGCATGGTACTGAAAATGATCCGCTGCATGCCGGTAGCAATTTTGCCCGGTAAAAACATCAGTAATAACAGGAATATGGCGATGATTGATCCGTTAAGCCAGCCAAAGGTTTCGGGCCGATAAAAATACCAGAGTACAATTGTGATGAGCAGCATCAGCACCATAACAACAGTTTGAGTGATACGAACCGCTTTGATACTCTTGTCGGTACTGAGTACTCTAAGATATTGTGCTGTGATTATAGCGAAAAACGGGAATACAATATTTAAATAATGCGGCAGCTGAAATTTGGATGCCGAAAACAACAGGAAAGTAATGAGCGATCCGCAGATGCAATACCACTCCTGCGCTTGTACATTTTTGATCCCTTTTTTAATGAACTGAAATATGGCCGCAAACAATAACAGCGACCATGGCAAAAATGCCCAAAGCGTGGTATGTATAAAAAAGGAAGGATCGCCGTGCCCTTTGATAGGACCGGTATTAAAAAAACGTCCGAACTGGCTATCCCAGAAAAAGAATTTGATGCCGGATACACCAGTGTGTCCAAAGACCACTTTTTCGGGATGGAGATCAAATTGCTTATAAAGGCACCAAACTTCGGGTATGATGAATAGCAATACCAATATTATGGCCACCAACCAGCGCCAATGAAAAAGCTGTTTCCATTGCCTGGTGATCAATAAATGACCAACTATAGCACCGCCTATCGTGATCAGCGCAAACATACCCTTGGTCATTACCGCGCAGGCAGTAAACAGGCAGGCTAGCACCAGCTGCCAGAAGTTGTTTCGGGTATATGCTTTATAAAAATGATAAACCGAAGCGATGATCAGCCCGGTTAAATAAGGTTCGGCACGTACATCTGTATTGGAGAGGATAATGTGCTGGGCGGTAAGTAATATCAGCACGGCCCACAGCGCGGTTTGCTTGTTGTACAGGTCTTTGGCAAAAAGATAGGTATAAATTACACCCATCATCATAAACAGGATGCCTGGTAGTTTATAGGCCCAGGTGGTAAAGCCAAAACATTTAAAGAATACAGCGGCTATCCAAAACGGAAAATGCGGTTTATCGAGCCAATCGGTTCCCCATGCAAACAGGTCGGCGTAGTTGTTGCGCAGCACCATAGTTTTGGCTATGTTGGCGTACAGGTTAGCATCGGGCCCCATAATGGTGGTGAACAAACCGGTAAAGTTGATGATCACAGCCAAGCCGATGAACAGGTATAGCCATTTGGTTTGATGGTCGGTACTGGGTTGATGCATATGAGCAAGCGGGGTATAATGGCTGTAAATATAAGCAGATTATTTATGGAGCAATAGGCCAATAAATGATTAACAGACGTACGTCAAAACCGAAACAAAAAATGCAGGGCTTTAATGCCCTGCATTTTTTGTTTCGGTTTTGCATGTTCGCCTAGACCACTTTTCCCATCAACGGGTCGCTATAGCTGTGCTGTCCGGTTTCCACACGGCCGGCGTATCGTTTCTCGAAGGTTTGGCTGCCGGTAATTTTTACGCTGAAATCATACCAGCCATGGCTTTTGGCCAGGTTAAGTACTAGCGTGCTTTGTCCTTTACCTGCTAATACCTTTTTAAGGTTGTTGGTTTTATAGGCATGATCTGTTATTTCGATGGTGTGGGCTTTGCCATCGGCATTGGCCAGTTTTAGAGCAACGTTGCCGGTTAGTTTATTGCCGGTGTGTTCGTAGTCGCAGGTTACATCGAGATGTGGATCGTTGGCATTACCTTTATACTCCCGGAAGAAACCGTTAGGGCCATAAACACGCAGATGGTATTCATCGTTCTCAAATTCATGTACGGGCCAGTTATCAGTCAGACTGTCACCCGCGGTAAGCGCGTATGCCCAGGTGCGTAACGATTCCATTTGCTGTGGATCGTTAAAGCTAACATATTTGCCTGGCGCGTAAACATTAAATGGCGCTCCGGTAGCTTTATTACCAAATACCTTGTTATCCGCAGTGAATTTTATTTCGAACGATTTTTTATCGGCACTCAGTTTGCCATCAGCGTATAATTGGTATGGAAGGGCACACGATGGTTTGATGCCTTTTTCCTGTTGCGCCATGTATGGTGATGAGTGCGGGTCTTTATTGATTTGTGCTATTTCATCGGTAGTAAGCAGCTTGTAGGTAGGCAGTTTTTTAAATTTTGCCTGGTGTATGCTCTCTAAAAATGCATCTTTTGCTACAAATTCAGGGTTGGCTATTTTTTCGCCATTATACGGTCTGAAAACGCTGGTTAAATCGCCGCAAATGGTACGTCGCCAGCTGCTGATATTTGGTTCGGCAACTTTTTTGCCCGTTTTTTTGCTTAAAAAGCCCTCCAGAAATTGCAGGGTTGAGGTGTGGTCAAATACTTCGGAATTTACCCAGCCACCTCTTGACCATGGCGAAGCGATAACCAAAGGCACACGATATCCCAAACCTATGGAGCATTCCCGGTCAAACATCTGGGGGAAATTATTGCGGGCTTTTTCCTGTGCAAGGGTTACAAAATCAACACTAGTATCAATACCTTTTGAGGTTAAGCCGGTGCCTGGTTTTTTAGAGTGAGGTACTACAAATGGTGGTACGTGGTCAAAATAACCGTCATTTTCATCGTATGCCAATATGAAAATGGTTTTTTTCCAAACCTCGGGGTTCTGGGTCAGTATATCCATTACTTCGGATACGTACCATGCGCCAAACCAGGCTGCGCTGGGGTGGTCTGAGAAGTTTTCGGGAGCCGATATCCAGGAAACAGTTGGCAGTTGCCCGGTTTTTACATCCTCCCTAAACTGGTGTAAAACATCGCTTTTAGGTACCAGTAATTCGCGCTCGGTACCGTTATCATTATATTTCAGATTTACCAGTTCGCGGTAGTGAGGATCATTGATGTTGGTGACAAAGCCTTTCTGGTGCAGGTTTTTTTCGCGTTGCGATAACGTGGCAAATTTACCCGGATCAAGATTGGCCATATCTTTTTTGATATCTTCCAGATCTCGTTTCTTCTGTTTCAACTGTTTTTGCAGGTGATCAATGTGCGCGTCGCCGGTTGGCAAAGCTGCTATTTGTTTTTCCAGCGCGCTTATTTCATCAGGCAAAAGGGTGAACCTTTTTTGCAGGTAAGCAATATGATTATCATGCAGCTTGATATTGTACTGACCAAAAAACTCCAGCGGATTATCCTGAAAGTTAGATAACCATGAATCTTCCTCGCCTTCAAAACCGCTATCAATAGCTACCTCGTTCTGGTAATGTTTCCAGGAGATGCCATGATCTTCTAAACGTTCAGGAAAAGTGGCCCAGTTAAGGGTACCATAATCCATGTCTTCGTTCCATACGTGAGCCAGCGAATCTTCATGCTGTTCGGCGCGTATGGTTCCGCTCCAAAAATATAACCGGTTGGGATTGGTGCCGGTTAATGCCGAGCAGAAGTTCTGATCGCATACGGTAAAGGCATCAGCAAGGGCATAATAAAAGGGCAAATCTTCCCGGTTATAATAACCCATAGTAAGGGGCATGTGCCTGTATTCTTTTATGCCATTTTGTTTTACGTTGAGCCACTGATCATACTTGCCATCATTACGGGCATTTACCTGGTTGGCCCAGGAATGTGGCAATGATGACATCCAGGTAGCCTTGGTGCCTTTAATATCCAAACGGAAAGGGGCATAAGTTTCACCAGCTTTGTTGGATTGCAGCCACACTTTATTCTTATTTGGCAAGTCAATAGCCCGTGGATCGTTATACCCACGCACGCCTTTTAGTGTACCATAGGTATGATCAAAAGAGCGGTTTTCCTGCATCAGGATCACGATATGTTCGGCATCCAGATAGGTACTGCCGGCAGCCGGGTTAATGGCCATCGCTTTTTGAATTGATTCGGGTAAAATACTGGCCATGCCAGCCGCACCGGTAAGTAATGCTGCTTTCTTTAAAAAGTCTCTGCGGGTATCAAACATTGGTGTTTAGTTATTGGTCCATGGTCGGTAGCTCATAGACTATGGTTGTTATTTTCGTCCATAGTCGATGGCCCATAGACCATGGTTATTATTTTTTCAATATTAAGAAATTTTAAAATCTATTGCCGATATATTGTATTCTAAACTTTAAATTAATCTATGGTCTATTGACCATAAGACTACAACTTAATTCCTCGCCGCAATCACCTCTTCGCACAAGCCAAATGATAGGGTCATTCCGTTGCCGCCCATTCCGTTGATGATAGTTACACCAGGTTCAATATCAACAACCAATTCGGTGGCCCCGTTAGTCATTTTGGGGTAGATACCATGCCATGACTGCAGGAGCTTCCAGTCCTTAAAGGTGGCAAAAGTATGTAAGTACTCCATTATTAAATTATTAATAAATGCTTTATCAAAAGGGTCATGTACCAGACCATATTCATGCGAATCGCCAATGGTTAATTCACCACTGCCATTTTGCGAAACCATGACATGAATACCCCATTTTAAATGTGTAGCATATTGTTCTTCGTAACGCTTGCGTAAAGCCGGTAACGATGCCGCTGCCTGAAAACCAGGGTAATGGATCATGGATAAACCGCCACATAAAGACGGACCTATGCGCCACTCATCGGGCTGACTAACCAGGCGCATCATCTGTAGCTTACATTTGGTAATGGGGGTTTGAGCAAACAATTCGGGGTATAAAGTTTCAAACTCTGCACCGCTGCATACAAATATTTCATCAGCCTGCCAGCTTTGACTGCCCGATATTACTTTGGGATGTTCGATACGGCTGATGGCAGTATTCCAATGAAATTCCACATCATATTTTTCGGCCAGGTATTTGGCTACTTGTCCAACAGCCACACGCGATTCTACAATCATATCCTCACCGCTCCATAAAGCGCCTTTTAAACCTTTAGGATTAACAGCCAGTGATTTGGCAAAGGTTTGGGCCGGGGTTAATAAAGCGCAATCTCTGAATTGATGATTAACTTCTACATATTCCTGAATAGCCAGCAATTCATCATCATGATAAGCCAGGTGCAATGAGCCAACCTCATTATGCCATATATCGGCTTCGGTACAAATGGTTTTCCAGATACTGCGCGATAGCATGGCACGGTCAAACATCGGCCCGGTTGCCTGCCCAATTGGCCATACCATTCCAAAGTTACGGATGGATGCTCCAACGGCACGTTCGTTACGTTCAAATACGGTTACCTTATAGCCACGCATGGCTAAAGCGCGGGCAGTGGCTAAGCCTACAATACCTGCGCCTATAATGATCGCGTTTTTGTTCATTTGTTTTATGGTTAATTAGTTGATCGGATTGCCAGTTATGAGATGGTCGTTGCTCAATAAGTCAGTGCTCTCATTTTGACTTTTTAATTTTGAATTTTGACTTGGCCTGGCGCTTTGCAAAAAGTAAATAAGCGATAGCACACCGCAGATGCCGCCAATAAGGCCAACAATCATAACACCTTGCTGAAAAAAGTGGCCCCAGCTAATGTTTGGATGCCCCAGTTCTCTTACCAGTAATATACTTACACTACCCAGGTAACCCATGGAGTCGGCCACGTACATGATAAAACCTACGTTGCTTTTATAGTTGAAAGTGGCAATCATACGCTCAAAAAATATGGCATTGTAAGGTACATAACCCAGGTAAAGACCAAGGCCGGCCATGGTCATCCAACTTATAGGGCTTATCAGTTTCATGGTAAACAGCATGGTAGATACGCCAACCAATAAGCAGCCACCGATAATAAACAGGTGAATGATACTAAAGGCCCTCAGATTCTTTTTAACCAAAATGAGCAAACTCATGGCTACCAGTACGATGACAGATATGATGGAGTCAATATTGGTATAAATGCTGTTGCTTTTTACACCCAGATCGGCCCAGATCTCTACCTCAAAATTATCGCGCACATCGCGCATAATAGTGAGCAGCACATAAATAATAATGGTAAGGATGATGCCCGGTAAAAACCGCATCAGGAATTGTTTACGCTCTGTGGCGTTCATGGGGCTGCGCTTGGTACGCAGCTTTTGATCCTCGGCCGTAGGGGCGGGCATCAGCTCCATACAAAACACAAAAAGGAGCAGCGGTAATACAAATATGGCGCCCGTTAAAAAAGGCATGTGGTATTCGTTCACATGAAAAACGTTTAGCAGGGTGCGTCCAACTGTTTTTACAAAACCCGAGGCAAATATTAAACTAATAGATAGCACTGCCGCCATAAACTCGGTAGAGCGGCGACCTTCCAGGTAACCGAAAACCAAGCCCCAGATCAGCCCAAGCGGAAAGCCGTTGATAAACAGGAAAATGATATTGAAAGGAGCCGGTACTATAGCAAAAGCCAGCAATGCCAGCCAGGCAATGCCTATTAAAGTTAAAATATATCGTGCCCTGTTTTTGCTGTTTACTTCGGCTATAAAACGAATGCCATAAAACTTGCTGAAGGTATAGCCCACCACCTGGGCTATTACCAGCCATACTTTATAATCGATATGGAGGTATTGCTGACCTGTAAAGGTGCCGGCAGCAAAAGCCTTGCGAAAAGCATACATAGATGTATATAATCCAAATGATGCCACAGCAGCCATTATGGATAAAAGGGAGTAGGGCCATTTGGCTATTTTGGCCCTTAACGAGTCCATCAGTTTTATCATTTTTTATTGATTTATGATATCAATTACCTGTGCTATATTATCAATGATGTGAGTAGGGTTAGAAAGTTCCAATTGCTCGCGGGTAAATGCTCCGGTGGTTACGCCGATTACATATTTGCAGCCAGCACTCTGCCCTTCGCGCACATCCGCCCCGGTATCGCCAACTTTGGCTGCCTCTAAGGGATCGGTTATGTTACCTGCCTTCATCATTTTTTGGATCATGTAGGGGTGAGGGCGACCAAGCTCTACTTCGTCAGATCCTACTATATGATCTATCAATCCTTTTTGGCGCCACTGCAGTCGGTTTACTATAGTGTTGGCAATATCACGGGAAAAACCGGTATTGATACCCACTTGGACACCAGCGGTACGCAATGCTGCAAATGTTTCTTCCACGTGTGGCAGGGCAACAATAGGTTCATGCTGATAAAAGCGGATCATCTCCTGAGCAAATTCCTGATGAATGTTGCTGATCAGTTCCGGAGTGATTTTATCGGTATCGCTTTCAATCAACAGCAATATTTGCTTAATGGCCACGTTTTTTTGATAACCCCTAAATGGAGTAATCTGGTTAAGCTCAATATCATAGTTGTATTTTTTTAAGGCGGCCTGGAAAGCTTTGCTCACCTCCTGTTCGTCTTTAACGGTAGTGCCGGCTATGTCAAATACCACTAATTTAATGGCCATAATATTGATGAAATAATGTTTAGCAATAGTAAACTTTGTTTATTAATATCAAACTAAATTTGTGTTAAGATATGGTTAAGGTGCGGGAATTTTTGTATAGAAATGTATAGCCAGCACTGTTAAACAACCTCTTGCTGATGAAGTAAATACGTGCTATCTATACTGGCTATAAGATCGGAAAATTAATGCTAGTTTTGCATATGGAAGTGATATTCGTCTCAGAAATTACCTGCCCGGTTTGTGGTTTTAAAAAGCAGGAGGAGATGCCGGTAGATGCTTGTCAGTATTTTTACCAATGCGGTAATTGTAATACGCTATTAAAACCTATGAAAGGAGATTGCTGCGTTTTTTGCAGTTACGGCTCTTGTAAATGTCCCCCGATACAGACTAAAGGGTCTTGCTGCAATTAAATAGGTTTATTTTTTTTCTTCAAAAAAATAAACCGCAAGCATGATAGCAGTGGTGTTACCGAGATTTTTTGGTGTATGAGGTATGCGTCCATCAAACAACATCGAGTCGCCCTGGTGTATGGGTATCCGCTCGTCATTAAACTGGTATTCCACCTCGCCCTGTAAAATATATTTGTACTCAAAAGCATCAGTTTCTACCAGTGGACGCGTGGCTCCGGGTTCCAATTCCAGTATTACAATATCAACGGTTGATTGCGTTATGGATTGTGTAAAAATGCGTTGATAATGAAATCCGATGGCGTGCTCCTTCTCAAAATGTTCGTATTCACTTTTGCGTTTTATCAGTATAGGCAAATGGTCGCTTTTGGAGCGGATATCTTTAAAAAAATCATTCAGGTCAATTTCCAGGGCCTTAATAATTTCAATCAGTACCATGAGCGACGGTATGGTTCTGCTATTCTCGATTTGTGATATCAGTCCTTTACTTACATTGGCCCTTACGGCCAATTCCTGTACGGTGATGTTTTTTTCACGGCGACGTTCTTTTATGCGGTTACTGATCTGTATCAGTATATCTTCTTCCATTCCTTAGTTTCCAATTAGCGGGTGCAAAGTAGTTTTCAAAATCCAAAAGTCAAAATTCAAAAAGTGTCAATTCATCAGGATCGTTTTTAAAATGACTTCTGAAAGTCAAAAAAATAGGTACCTAAACACCTAATAATGATATTAATGAGTTAATAACGTATAACCGATAGTTAATATTAAGAGAAAACGATATTTTACAAACATTTAATATTTCCATAATGTGGATACCCTTTATTTGCAAAAAATAAACTAATTATGGCTTTTTCCCAATATGATCCTCAGGCTGTTGTAAATGAAGTATTTTCATTATATGAAAAATTCGGAGACGAAGATTATATAGGCGAGCCGGTTTCGCAACTGGAGCATATGTCTCAGGCAGCCGCCCTGGCACAGGCCGAAGGTTTTGATGAAGAGGTAATACTAGCTGCATTTTTTCATGATATAGGGCATTTGTGTGCAGATGCCGAAGAAGCCGGAAGTATGGATGGTATGGGCAATGTTGATCATGAAAAACTGGGAGCTGATTATTTGCTGGAACGTGGTTTTTCGGAAAGAGTAGCCAATTTAGTACAAGGCCATGTGATAGCGAAGCGATATCTTACTTATAAATATCCGGAATATTATAACCGGCTATCTGATGCCAGCAAAGGAACGCTGGAATTTCAGGGAGGTGTAATGACCGAAGAAGAAGCCTTAGATTTTGAGTTAAACCCTGATGCCGAGCTGATTATAAGATTACGGTACTGGGATGATATGGCCAAAGAAATGAATCAACCTGTAAATAACCTCGATTATCTAAAATCCATAGCGTTAACCCACCTGCAACTGGTAAACAGTTAATATTTTCATATTAAGTTTTTGTAAGGAGTATGTAATTACGCTGTTACAAAAACCGCCTGCTTAACACAGGGTGAACATAAGATTAAGTATAGCTTAATACTAAATTGGTTTACTAATAATAAACAAAGTTTAGTATTGCTGCATGAAAAAATCAATCCTTTCACCTTTAAATTTTAGCAGATGAACAAGTTTTACCAGAAACTAAAAAACCTTATCACGGTTTTATTATTTTGTATTACGCCATCTATTTTATTTGGACAAACCAAAATAAGTGGTACCGTTACCGACGAAAACCATTTGCCGCTTCCTGGAGTAAGTGTGAAGATTAAAGATCAAAACAAAGGTACTGTTACCGATGTGGATGGTCATTACTTTATCACAGCCGCCAACGGGCAAACACTTATTTTTACATTTATTGGCTATACCCCGCAATCTGTGGTTGTGAGCGACAAGGCTATTGTTAATGTAAGCATGAATGGTAACAGCAAAACCCTTAATGAGGTTGTTGTAACCGCTCTTGGTGTTAAAAAGGAAACCCGCCGTATTGGTTATGCCTTACAGGCAGTAAACGGCGCCGATGTAACTACTGCACGTGACCCTAATCCTATTACCGGTTTAACAGGTAAAGTAGCGGGTTTATCGGTAGGTCCATCGGCTGAGTTATTGGGTAACCCTACGGTATTAATAAGGGGTAATTCAGTAAGTTTATACGTTGTTGACGGTTTCCCGATCAATACCGATACCTACAATATCAGCCCTGACGATATTGAAACCTATACGGTATTGAAAGGCCCTGCTGCAGCTGCATTATATGGTAGCCGCGCACAAAACGGCGCTATATTGATTACCACTAAAAAAGGGGAAAAGAACAAAAAAGGCCTAACTGTTGATATCAACAGCAGTACAGTGATGAACAAAGGCTTTTTGGCATTCCCCCGTATCCAGAGCTCATATGGTCCGGGTGAAAACACCTTTTATACCTTTGTTGATGGTAAAGGTGGTGCACCGGGTGGTGTGGATAGCGATTATGATATTTGGGGCCCTTATTTTGCCGGTCAGTTAATACCTCAATATGACAGCCCTGTAATCAATGGCGTACGTCAGGGAACTCCATGGGTAGCCCGTGGTAAAAATAACTTGCAAAACTTTTTGAAAACCGGTTATCAAACCAACAACAATATTTCATTAGGTTCTGTGGGTGATACTTATGTTACCCGTTTTTCGGTTTCGCAACAGCATCAAACCAGCTACATCCCTGCACAATACCTGGATATAGCCAATGCTAACTTTTACGCTTCATTTACCCCAACCAGCCGTTGGAAATTTGAAGCTAACGTTGATTTCAACAGACAATCAACTGATAATTTCCCGGATGTTCAATATGGTCCGAACAGTATTATTTACAACTTAGCCGTTTGGACAGGTGCCGACTGGAGTGTTAATTCTCCGGATATTAAAGCTATCTGGCAGCCAGGTAAAGAAGGTGTTCAATCGGTATTTGCCGAGTACACCCGTTACCATAACCCTTATTTGTTAACTGAAAAATGGACAAGGGGACATTATAAAAATGATATTTATGGTTATGTATCTGGTAATTTCAAGATCAATGAAAACCTGAACGCTACATTACGTTCACAGATTGACACCTACAATATCTTACGTACAGAAGATCTGCCATTCTCGGCCCACCCTTATGGCCGTGAAGGCAACATGGGTGATTACCGTGAAGATCGCCGCAACCTGTTTGATAACAATACAGAGTTGATGTTAAATTATAACTACACCGTCCAAAAATTCCTGAATTTATCGGGTGTGGTTGGTTCAAACTTGCGTAGTTTTAATTATAACTCCAGCTGGACATCAACCGATTATTTGAACGTTCCAGAGGTTTATACCTTTGCCAACTCCAGAAACCCGGTGCAGTCAACTGCTTTTAGTTCACAAGAGCGCGTATTAAGCGGTTATTACTCTTTGGATGCTACTTTTGGTAAATATGCCACCTTATCAAGCACGGGTCGTGTTGATAAATCATCGGCATTTCAAAATGTAACTACCTATTATTATCCAAGCGTATCGGTAGCTACGGTAATCTCTGATTACATTAAACTGCCCGAGATTGTTTCCTTCTTAAAAGCAAGGGCATCATACTCAACAGTTAAATCTGATGCATCTAGCCCAACAATTGGTCCGGCTCCTTTTAATGCTATTTCGGCATTGGGCGGCTCAACTACTACTAACAGTCCTAACTCAAATCCGTTGTTCCTGAACCCGCTGGGTTACGGCAGTACTTATAACTCGCCTTATAATGGTCCAAGCTATCAGCTTAATCCGTTTTATTTAACCAGTAAGCCGTATAACAGCCAGCCGGCTGCTTCAGCTTCTGATTTCCTGTATCAGCCAAACATCAAAACTTCAACCCGTGTTAACTACGAAGAAGGTTTTGATATTAAATTCTTGCAAAACCGTTTAGGTCTTTCGGCCACAGCTTTCCAGTATATTGATGGTCCGCAGATATTAGCCAACAGTATTTCAACCGCTACCGGTTACACTACTTTATATCTGAATGCCTTAAAAACCAAAAAAACAGGTTATGAGGCTTCGATAGAAGGTACCCCAATCAAAAATTTAGGTGGCTTTACCTGGAATGTTTTGGTTAACGTATCCACCTTTAAAGATGTGTATGAAGAGCTGCCTCCGGGACAAAATACATACAACCAGTTCTTTAAACAAGGCGACCGTACCGATAAGTTATACGGTACAGCTTTTGCCAGAACCCCACAAGGCCAAATCATTAATGACGCTGCCGGTAAACCACTGGTGTTACCTGTTGCCCAATATCTGGGTAACGAAAACGCTAAATACCAATGGAGCATTTCCAATAAAGTTCGTTACAAAAACTTTAACCTGGGTTTCCAGTTTGACGGATCTGTTGGTGGTGTAATTATTGATTATATGCACAACAAAACCATGCGTGGTGGTTCAAATATTGAAACTGCTACCGGCGCCCTTGGCGATGCCCGTTATAAAGACTGGCAAAACTTTGGTAAAAAAGGTTACAATGGCAGCTACATAGGCGAAGGCGTAACTGTATCAAACGGAACATCTATCAACTATGATCCAGTAACCGGCAGAATTACAAATTATGGCGCGCTGCAATATTCGCCAAACAAACAAACCGCTTTGGTGCAGGATTATGTGAGTAAATACTACAATGTTGATGAGTCAAACCTCATGAGCAAAACATTCTCCAAACTGCGCGAGGTAACGCTGGGTTATGATTTCCCGAAAGCATGGCTGGATAAATCATTCATCAGGAAAGCATCAGTATCGGTATATGGCCGTAACTTATTGTACTTCTATGGTGACAAACGCTTTAAGGATGTGGATTTAGATCAATATAACTATGCTACTTCAACCACTGTTTTACAGTCGCCAACAGTACGTAGCTATGGTGTCAACTTAAATGTATCATTCTAATTAAAAATCAAATTATTATGAAAAAGATATTTATCAATTATTTATTGCCGGTATTTATGGTATTGGCAGTAACGGGCTGTAAAAAGAGCTTTGAAGATTTGACCAAGAATAACAACGTACCGAGTACAGTACCCGCATCGCTGTTATTTAACGGCATATTAAATCAAATGGCCGATTTGCCGCAAACCAGTAACGAAATATATTGCCAATACTATTTATATAACTATGATTATTATGGCAATAACCGTTATGATGGCTTTGCCAATGGAGGCGATAATTACTATAGCTCCCTTAAAAATGTGTTAGCTATGGAAGCACAGGCTACAGCAACCGGTGGTGCTGCGGTTAATCCTTACGAAGCATTAGGCAAATTTTTCAGAGCTTATTTTTTCAGCAAAATGAGTTTAGAGGAAGGCGATATTCCGATGACCGACGCATTAAAAGGCCTGGGTAATCTTACCCCAACTTATGATACTCAAAAAGCGGTAATGGTTCAGTCATTGGCCTGGTTAGAGAGCGCTAATGCTGATCTTACTCAATTGATCAATAATCCTGGTATTGCTGGTTCAGGTGTTGGTTCAACATTAACCAATGACATTTATTTTAATAATGATCTTTCCAAATGGCAAAAAACAGTTAATGCATTTCATATAAGATTGTTATTAGCTTTAAGTAAAAAAACAGCCGATATTGATGTTAAAGGACAGTTTGCCGCTATCGTGGGAAACCCTACCACATATCCGCTAATGGAAAATCTATCTGATAACCTGCAATATACCTTTGTTTCACCAAGTAATTATTATCCGCAAAACCCAAATAACTTTGGGCAAAATGGTTCAAGACAAAACATGTCGGCAACTTATGTTAGTTTGCTTACACAGTTTAAAGATCCAAGGGTATTTGTTACTGCAGAGCCTTCGCGTTACCTGGTTGATACGCTAAAACAAAGCCCAACTGATTTTGCTTCATTTGTTGGCGCTGATGCAGGTCTTGATCTTGGGGTGATGTATAATAATGCTACCCTGCAGCGTTACTCATTTTTGAACCGTAAACATTTCTACTCAACCTATACCGGTGAACCAAGCATTCAGATAGGTTATCCTGAACTGATGTTTAATATTGCCGAAGGTATTAACCTGGGTTGGGCATCAGGCGATGCTGAAGCTTATTATAAAAAAGGTATACAAGCTTCGTTTGATTCTTATAGCATACCAACTGGTACCGGTGCATTTACTGCCTATTTTTACCATCCAACAGCTACCTCCAAAGGGCCAACCGACGGAACCAGCTATAACACTTATCAGGTTAATGTAAATTGGGATACTTATTACGCACAACCTGCGGTTAAATACGCTGGCGGAGTAACAGGTCACAATCAAATATTACAGCAAAAATACCTGGCCTTGTTCCGTCATTCAGGTTTGGAGTCGTACTTTACTTATCGCCGTACAGGTGTGCCGACATTTACAGTAGGCCCAGGTACAGGTAACGGTACACGTATACCACTACGTTTTGAATATCCAACTTCAGAAAGAACGGTTAATGCAGTTAATTACAACAAAGCATTAAGCAGCCAATATGGTGGCAGCGACGATATCAACGCTACTATGTGGATATTGAAATAAACCATGAATATTAAATAATGAATAACAAAGGCCTTCCGGTATACCAGGAGGCCTTTGTTGAATAAATGAAAAAAATGAAAAAAATAATTTTATCATTATTACTTGCCGGCTCACTCTCTGCACTATTTGCTCAGCAACACAAAACCGAAAATGTGATCATTGTAACCATTGATGGTTTACGCTGGCAGGAGGTTTATCGCGGTGCCGATTCGGCCCTGATCAATTCAAACGAAACTAATGAGAAAGACGCTGTTCGTAAAAACTTTTGGAAAGCCAACACCAATGATCGCCGCAAATTGTTGATGCCGTTTTTTTGGTCGACTGTTGTACAGCAAGGCCAGCTATACGGGAACCGCGATATAGGCAGCAAGGATGAGGTAGCTAACCCATATCATTTTTCGTACCCGGGCTATAACGAAATATTTACCGGTTTCCCTGACCCAAGGATGAATACCAACGAGGCCATTACCAACCCGAATATGAATGTGCTGGAATTTTTAAACAAGCAAAAAGGCTTTCAGCATAAAGTTGCCGCTTTTTCGTCATGGGAGAGATTTACGCAGATATTGAATACCCCACGCTCGGGTATCCTGAATAATTCGGGTTACATGCCTGTGAACGTTCCGGGTATGAATGACCGTTTAAAACAGCTGAATGAGATGCTTGATGAGGTTCCACATTTTCTGGGCGACTCCACCCGTATTGACTTTTTAACTTTTGAATTTGCCAAAACCTACATGCAACAATATAAGCCACGTGCCTTGTATGTAGCTTTTGATGAACCAGACGACCTGGCACATGCCGGTAACTACAAGTTTTATCTGGATCGTATCCGTCAGGAGGATGATTATATAAAACAGTTGTGGCAATATGTACAATCAGATCCTGCATATAAAAACAAAACTACGCTGATCATCACCTGTGATCATGGCAGGGGGGACGTTCCTTTAACCAAATGGCGCGATCATGGTACAGAGACTCCTCATTCAGAACAAACCTGGTTTGCCGTTTTGGGCCCGGATACTCCAGCCGGTGGCGAAATGAAGTTACCCGCAACAACCTATCACAAACAATTGGCTCAAACCATAGCCAAATTGTTAGGATTTGATTTTAAAGCGTCGGCCGGCCATGAAGTTGGTGATGCTGTAGAGAGTGTTTTTGTTAAAAAATAATTCATCATCAACAAAAAATAAATGCGCTTAGTTATATTAACAACAGCATTATTGTCATTAGCGGTAAGTGATAACTGGCGGCCTAACCCGGCACCGGTTTCAAAACATAAATTCATCATTTCTGCACACCGGGGCGATCATGTGATCTATCCTGAAAATACATTAGCTGCTTATCAGGAAGCCATCAAAAATGAGGCAGATTATATAGAAATAGATTTGCGGACAACCAAAGATGGTGAATTGGTAAGCATGCATGATGGCAGCGTAAACCGGATGACCAATGGGCAAGGGCAGGTTAAAGACTTAACTCTGGCAGATTTAGAGCAGCTCCAGGTAAAAGGTAAGGATAGCACATCAGCAGTGATTTATCGCATTCCAACATTTAAGCAGATATTGCAATTGTGCAAAAACAAGATCAATATCTATCTTGATTTTAAAGCTGCCGATCCGGTATTGGCCTACCAAATGATCAAACAATATGGTATGGAAAAACAGGTATTGGTTTATATCAACAGCGCTCCTCAGTTTACCGGCTGGCGTAAAGCTGCCCCCAAAATGCCACTGATGCTGAGTTTGCCTGATAGCGTTAAAACTGTTGCAGGAATGAATGATTTTATCACGAAGTATCAGCCGGATATACTGGATGGCAGCTACAACCAGTATAATGCCGATATGATAAAACTGGCCGGAGAGAAACATATACCTGTTTGGCCGGATATTCAAAGCGCCGGCGAAGGCCCGGCAGATTGGGATAAGGCTCTGGCTGTAGGATTGTCCGGCTTGCAGACTGATCATCCCGCTGCGCTGGTGAAATATTTAAAAGGGAAGGGTTTGAGGTAGACTTGTGTAACTCTACTACCTCCAATCCTTAATTTTAACTTAATACCTACATTGTATTTTTACTAAAAAAACAAACATGAGTACCCGCAGAGATTTTATTGGTACCGGATTGACCGGTATAGCAGCTTTAACCTTACTGCCTGCTGTTAATACTTTTGCAAACGTTAATAACGAATATAACCGCCAAAATAAAGGCAGGCTTAAATTACGCTTTGTCCTGGCTTCTGATATCCATTACGGTCAACCCGATACCGATTATGCCTTGAGTACCGGAAATATGGTTAAGTGGATCAATGCCGATCATGCTAAAAATCATCTGGATATGGTAATTGTTAATGGCGATCTGGTGCATAACCGCCCCGACTTGTTGCCCGAGATAAAAAGCAAATATTTGGATAAGTTCAATATGCCATACCATACTATTCCGGGTAATCATGATTTTGCTGACGCTGCCATATGGCAAAAGAATTTTGGTTATGAAGATAAGTACACTGTAGAGTTTGGTGATATTGCTTTTGTATTGGCCAACACTGCCGATACAAAAGGCACTTATATTTGCCCGGATAATGTTTTTATCAAGGCTTCGTTAGAGAAATTCAAAGACAAGAAGATTGTGTTTGTGATACTGCATATCCCTCCATTTAAATGGCAAAAAGATGATGTTTTTGTGGATTGTCCCGAAACCATGGAGCTGCTTCACGGTTACCCGAATGTAAAGGCAATTTTTCATGGACATGACCATTTGCTTGATGGGGTACGTTACACGGGTAATAAGCTCCCACACTTTTTTGATTCGCATATTGGAGGTAACTGGGGTACCGATTATAAAGGGTATCGCATAGTAGAAGTTGACAATGAAAATGCTATTTATACCTACCAGGTAAATGCCAGCCAAAATCCGGTTTTGAATTCTAATAAATTGTAAAGCTTTTGTAGAGACGCATAATTGCGTCTCTAAAGCAAAAAAACTATTTCTCAGACGGGAATTTTAACCCGATCTGTGCACGGGCTCTGTCAATCAGGCTGATCATTTGTTTAGACATTTGGTGGCTGATGACAGGGCTTTCTGTTTTACCCGCTTTGATCAGATCACAAAAGTGAGCTATTTCGTAATTAAGACCACCTGCGGTAAAAGGCTCATGTAGTTCAATAATCCGGCCATCCAGGTAATCAATAGTAGCTTGGGCGGGGTTCCACCAGTTTTTGTGGATGGTAATATGGCCTAGCGGCCCGGCAATCAGCGTGTCGCCTTTGCCATGCAGATCAAACCCGGCGTATAGTTGCGAATATCCACCCGCGTGCTGCGTTTGAAATATAGTGAACATATCTATGCCGGTGCTGCCAAAGCGGCCCATGGCTTGTACATCCTGCAATTCACCCAACCAATCTATCGCCAAAAAAGCTTCATATACGCCTATCTGCATCAAGCCACCACCAGCAAGCTCCAGGTTGAAATTAGGATGATCAGCAGAAAGATCAGCGACTGATGATCCTGCGCGAACATAACCCGCGGGGCCAATAGGATCGAGGGTAAGATGCTCTTTTAAGCGCAGGTATAAAGGATAGAAGGCAGGTTTCATGCCTTCCATGAAAAGTAAGTCGCAATCTTTTGCTACAGCAAGTACCTGTTCAAGTTCGGCCAGGTTAACGGTGACCGGCTTTTCGCAAAGCACATGTTTGCCTGCTTTTAATGCAGCTATGCTGTAAACTGCATGACTATCAGGTAATGTGGCAATATAAACCGCGTCGATATCGCTGGCCAGTAATTCATCAATATTGGTGCAGGCAATACCCCCGTATTGTTCTGTGAAAGCATTAACCGAGGATTGGGTTCTTGACCAGGAAGCCATCAGTTTTGTATCCGGTACTTCCCGAAGTCCCTGCATAAACCGGTGTGCAATACGCCCGCAACCTATTATTCCCCATTTAATCATAGTCTATTGGTGAGTGGTGAATAATGAGTTGTAAATATTCTTAAATTGAAAAGTGGTGAGCGGTGAGTTTTCAGTCGCATTATATGCACCCTTTAAACTCACCGTTCACCACTCTCAATTCACTACCTTATTGGTACTGAATGTAAATAGGATATGGTTTGTATCTTGATAAAACTTCCTCAGGTGTTAACATGTGGTGAGGAGCTTTTTTGATATCGTTTTTGTAAAACAACTTAAAGCCTGTAAACTGTACCGGTTCCTGGTTAATAAAGTAACGGTAAGTTCCGGTTTTAAGATCAGGTTCGCCCCAGCCGTCCATATCCATCACCAACTGAACTTCTTTGTGCAGTTTAATGTTTTTATAGTTGGTAACCATTTTTTTAGTGAAGCGGTGCACTACCAGGATTTTTGGAGGAAGATTGTACTTTTTAACCAGGTTAGCCAAATAGCCAGATACATAGTTTACATCCTCGGCATCATAGGTGCCAATTTTTCTACCCGGATGGGTACCGTCTTTCATAGAAAACTCTGGATCCATACCGAAGTGAACTTGTGGCATAGCCAGGTATTTTTCAAGTAAAGGTAATTCTGCGTGTATGTTGCTTAAAGCTACCTGCACATCTAAAAACACAATGGCGTGTGCTTTTTTGGCTAATGATAAAACACTGTCTATTTGTTTAAACGGCATGCGGTAACGGAATTTACCGTCTTTACCACCGTCGCCTTGTGCTACTACGGCAATATAGTGAAGGGCTGGTTGTACGGGTGTTTTTGGATCGGCCTTTTCCCAGTGTTTTACTTCGCTTTTTAATTTGGCCAGCATTTCGTTAGGAGGTAATTCGCCAAGGATCCCCATTTTTTTAGAGTAAAGGTTACCATAAAAAGCTACCACACGTTTAAATGGTAAAATAGCCCCGTTTAAAGGATAAGGCGTGTTTTTAACGGGCCATCTGCCGGTGGTATCGCCATGGGCATTGAATTTTAACAGCGAGTCATACAGCTTTTTATCCAAAGGAGGATAGCTTGACTTTAACACGCTTAGCGTGTCTGCCGCTTCGCCTTTGGCCGAATCTGCCTTGGTTGTTGGTTTAGCGCCCGGCTTGCTGGTACTGCCGCTTTGTTTGCAATTGGTTAGCAGGGTAATTGTTAATAAAAGCGCCGAGGCGTAAAGGAAAAAATGTTTCATTATTTATAAAGGTGAGATTTTTGCGTTTTTGATGTGCCGAGTTTTAAACTCTTTTAACTGGTTAATTATTAATTATTTCTGTTGATATCCGGGACCGTGCAAAATAACACCTTTTCTGGTGCCTGTGTGCTTAAAATTATCAACAGTTATATTTCCATTCACTAAAACATACTTAAAACCAGTTGAATAGGCGTGGGGATGTTCAAACGTTGATTGGTCTTTGACCGTACCGGCGTCAAAGATAACAATATCTGCAAACATACCGGGCTGTAGTAGTCCCCGATTGGTTAAATGGAATTTTTGCGCAGGTAAAGAGGTCATTTTACGTATAGCATCTTCCAATCGGATTACATTTTTTTCGCGTACGTAATAGGCTAGTACCCGGGCATTGCTGCCGTAACCGCGCGGATGTGGTACGCCCGAACCAAATAAGCGGATACCCGAATCGGACGCCACCATGGTGAGCGGGTAACGAAGTATATTTTCCACATCGGCTTCATTCAAACCGTGAAATACCATGGAGGCACTGCCAATTTTAGTGATATCTAAAATGGTTTCAATTTCATCAGGTATAGTTGAGGGGCGGCCTTTGGCGATATTGATCTGCATAATATTTTTGCCGTTGATAGATGGATCTCCGTCGCAATGGGCAACCACCGCGTAATCAAAATGTTCACGGGTACGCCTTTTCATATCCGTTATCATTTCGGCAACCACCTTTTGATGTATCAGCGGACTATTCAGCCTTTTTAATATCGAATCGTGGCCGCCATCCTGCAGCCAATCGGGCAGTAATACATTCAGTGTGGTGCTGCTGGCCGTGTATGGATATTGATCGACAGTAACATCCAAACCTTCCTGGCGTGCTTTTTCGACCATGGCTATCATTTCGTTGGAGCGGTTCCAGTTGGGTAAGCCTACTTTAAAATGCGAGATCTCTAAGGGCATATTGGCTTGCCGGCCAATATCAATGGCTTCGGCAATGGCATCAAATATTTTGTCCGATTCATTGCGCATGTGCGAAGTATACACCCCGTGATATTTGGCCGCCGCTTTTGCCAGGGCTACAACTTCGGGTGTTTTGGAATATAAACCGGGTGTGTAAATTAAACCGGTAGAAAAACCAACAGCACCATCCCGCATGGCTTGTTCTACAATCGCTTGCATTTTTTGTAGTTGTGCATCGTTAGGTGTTATGGCGCGTTTGCCTAAAACGGCTTCGCGTACATCATTATGCCCTATCAATGTGGCTACATTGACCGATAATTTCAGGTGATCTAAAAACTGAAAATACTTTTTAATATCAATATTGGAAGTACCGCAATTCCCCGTGATCACGGTAGTTACGCCATCATATATAAAATTATCGGCAGTAGGGGTTTTCTTTTCGTCGCCTTCAATATGGGTATGTACATCAATAAAACCAGGGGCAATGATGAGGCCGGTAGCATCGATGGTTTTGTCTGCCTTACTTTTGGATAGATCGCCTATACTCACGATCTTATCTTTAACAATACCTACATCCCCATAAAACCAGGGATTACCGGCGCCGTCAATTATTTTCCCGTTTTTAAGGATGATGTCAAAATGCTGCTGTGCAAAACAACCTGTGGATATCAATATCAGGTATATCGTGTACAGCAGTTTTTTGATCATAAGCCGAGCTAAGAACGTGTTTTAAAGAATTTCCCAAAAACCCCGAGTGGTAGTTTCGATCCGGCTGTGGCCTGTAAGTAGAGTTCGCCGATTTCCAGATTCTGCACTTTGGGGAACGCGCTTTTGATGAGGTTTTCGATAATTACAGATGAAAAGCCTAAGGAGTAGGTGTTCAGAATCAGGAAATGCTCTTCGGGGTCGAGTAGTTGTATCACATCGGCCATCATCTCGTTGATGTTATCTTCCAGTTTCCATTTTTCGCCGTTGGGGCCATTGCCATATGCCGGAGGATCCAGAATGATACCATTATATTTTTTGCCGCGTTTTAGTTCGCGTTTTACAAATTTTAAAGCATCCTCAACCACCCAGCGGATATTGTTCAAGCCCGAGATCTCCTGGTTTTCATTTGCCCAGGTAACCACTTGTTTAATGGAATCCACGTGTGTGGTATCAGCACCGGCTGCCTGCGCAATTAAGGATGCACCGCCTGTATAGGCAAACAAGTTAAGCACTTTAGGTTGCGGTGTTTTAAACTTTTTGATGTTTTGGGTGATATAATCCCAGTTTACTGCTTGCTCAGGAAAAATACCCAGGTGTTTAAAGGAGGTTAAACCCAAACGGAATTTGATAGCTGCATCTTTATTTTTGTATTCGATATGCCAGCGATCGGGTGTTTTGGGGTCTTTCTTGATCCAATCGCCCGCAGTTGCCGAGCGGCCTTTAAATTTGATGTTGTGTAAGCGCTGCCATTCAGAAGCGGGCAGTTGTTTGCTCCAAACCGCCTGTGGTTCGGGGCGTATCAGTACAATATTCCCAAAGCGTTCCAGCTTTTCAAAATCGCCGCAATCAATCAGCTCGTAATCTTTCCAGTGCGTTGGGGTTAATAGTTGGATCATTTCTTTAGAAGTATCAAGTAGTTAGTATCAAGTATCAAGACTAACTGCGCCTATGATACGGCTGCAAATTTAATATTCTTTTTAGTATCGAGTATCAAGTATCTTATAACAAGGCCTGAAGCAACGCCATTCCAGACAGCTGTACATCGTAGACATCAAACAAAATGGCTTGATACTAACTACTTGATACTAAATCTACAGTTTCGCCTTAGCTGCCTGCATGAATTTACTGGCGAATACAAAATCGTTCAGTTCCTGGTTATCAGTGTGGGCTATCTCTTTGTTGCTGCCTTCCCACCACTTTTTGCCCTGATGTAAAAATATGATGTGATCACCTATCCCCATTACCGAGTTCATATCGTGGGTAACAATCACTGTTGTTATTTCATATTCCTCAGTCAGTTCGTTGATCAGTTCATCTATCAGGATGGATGTTTTAGGATCGAGGCCCGAGTTGGGTTCGTCCACAAACAAATATTTGGGTTGCATGGAGATGGCACGTGCAATACCCACACGTTTTTTCATCCCGCCCGAAAGCTCAGATGGATATAGTTTGTTTTTGCCGGTCAGATTAACCCTTTCGAGGCAAAAATTGGCTCGATCGAGTTTCTCCGCCTTGGTTTGATTGGTGAAAAGGTTAAGCGGGAACATGATGTTCTCTTCCACCGTCATGGAGTCAAACAGGGCCGAGTTTTGAAAAAGCATCCCTATTTTTGTACGGATAGGTACGCGTTGTTCAAAATCCATATCGGTAAAGTTCTCGCCGTCAAATATCACATCGCCTTTGGTAGGGTCATGCAAGCCAACGATACACTTTAGCAAGGTAGTTTTTCCCGATCCGGAACCACCGATGATGAGATTGTTTTTACCTGGTTTGAAATTTGCACTTATACCTTTTAGTACTTCGTTATCGCCAAATGTTTTGTAGATGTCTTTAATTTCGATCATAGTAGCAGGCGTGAAATAATGAGATCCACAAATAATATCATGATACAGCTCCAAACAACGCCGCGGGTGGCCGACTGACCAACTTCAAGCGAGCCGCCATCGGTATAAAAACCCTGGTAGGAGCAGATGGATGTAATAATAAATCCGAAAAATATAGCTTTAACGGCACACACGGTAACAATAAGCGGATTAAAACCATCAGTTAAACCGGTCACATAATCGGCAGTGGATACATCATTTGATGCGGCACAGGCAATGTAACCACCAGCTAAACCTAAAATTACCGATACAATAACCAGTAATGGAATCATGGATATACCGGCTATGATTTTGGGTGATATCAAATAGCCCGGCGCGTTTACACCCATAATCTCCAGGGCATCTATCTGTTCGGTTACCCTCATGGTGCCAATTTGTGAGGCCATGCTGGAACCTACACGCCCTGCTAATACCAGTGCCGAGATAGTCGGACTAAATTCCAGGATGGTCGAATCGCGGGTGATACCACCAACAATTGTTTTTGGGATAAAATCACTTACCAACTGGAACGCGGTTTGGATGGTAGCCACCGCGCCAATAAATACCGAAATGATAGCGATAATACCCAGTGAGCCTATACCCACCGAAACCATTTCACGCATCACCTCGCTCCAATAAACACTAAACTTTTCGGGCTTCCTGAAACTTAAACGCAGCAGAAGAATGTATTTTCCTAAACTATGGAACATTTGTTTTTATAAAAATCGGTTAAAAATACGTTTTTTACCATTAAGCTTTACCGCTTGTGCCCACGGAATTAAATTTAAATATGCAATTTAATGAGCTATCAACTATTCCTTACGTAAATTCGGCCCTTAAAGCTTCAATCCTAATCAAAAAAATTAGCCTCGTGCATTAGGGGTTATTTTAAAAAGAACAATTATTTAAACACACATTATTATCGTCATGAAGAACGCTCTTATCACCGGTTCAACAAAAGGCATGGGCCGCGCTATTTCTATTTCATTTGCTAATGAAGGATTAAACGTGGCAATTTGTTCTCGCAATGAGCAAGAATTATTAAAATTTAAAGATGAACTGCAATCCATCAACCCATCTATCAAAGTTTTTGCACAGGTTGCTGATGGTAGTAAAAAGAACGAATTGCTAAAATTTGCCGCAGGTGCACAACAAGAGCTGGGATTTATTGATGTGGTGGTAAACAGTCTGGGTATGTTTGCACCAGGCAGTATCCTTGACGAAAGCGAAAGTGACTTTGAAAAACAATTAAATACCAACCTGATGCCTACCTATGAGTTATACCGTTATTTTGGTAAAGCGATGATAGCAGCGCGCACAGGTCACTTTTTTAATATATGTTCTGTAGCCTCGTTAAATCCTTTCCCGCAGGCCGGTACGTATGGCGTAACAAAATATGCCCTGCTTGGCCTCACCAAAGTAATGCGGTTGGAGATGCAGGAGCATGGTGTAAAAGTAACCGCGATAATTCCCGGATCAACACTAACTGATTCATGGAAAGATGCAGTGGTTGATAAAGATACGATGGTATTACCTGAGGATATCGCATCGGCCATTATTAATATATACCGAATGAGCCACGGCGCTAACGTTGATGAAATGATCATTAAACCAGCACCGGGTCAGTTGTAAGTTTTAGTTAGTAGTTCATGGTTCATGGATCATAGTTGAAGGGGGCTATAGCTCTTGGTTCATGATTTTTTGCGCATAGATAAACGTTAACTGTTTTTCCATAATCTATTTCCATGAACTATGATCCATGAACTGTCCCCCCATGAACCATGATCTATGAACCATCAACTATCAACTACCGATCAACTAATTTCATCGGCATTTTTGGGTGCTTTACCGAGAGTTTGATCACTTTCACCTAATAGTATTACGGTAAAACATTTGTTGTTTGCACATTTGAATTATAAAATCACTATTATTAATACATTATGGAAAAGAAACTTTATCGCGATGAACGCCGAAAGGTCATAGGCGGTGTTTGCGCGGGTTTGGCAGAATACTTTGATATCGATATAGCTATAATACGTGCCTTGTTTCTGCTCACCTTTATATTCATGGGCACTGGTTTAATGGTTTACGTTGTTTTATGGATAGTTCTGCCCAAAAAATATCAGCAATACTTTAATCCAGGCGTTGATTACCGTGTACCTCCGCAGGATGATCCATATAATCCTTTTGCCGCAGGCGTACCACCACAACAGGATATGCCGTTTGGTGTACCTCCTAAAAAGGGGGGATCATCAACTCCGGCACTTGTTATTGGTGTCGTTTTAATATTCATAGGCGCATCGTTCCTGCTGCATGAATTACATTTATTCAGGTTTTGGCATTTTGGTAAATTATGGCCGGTGGTTTTGGTAGGAGCTGGTTTAGCTTTGATGGCATCGGGCAATAAAAGGAAACCCTGGGAAGAAGATTATAACCCCACCAATGCCGGAACCCAGGAAGAGGTAAAAGATGATACCTTAAATAAAGGTGATCAAGCCGCCCCGGAAAGTGACAACTTAAAAGATAATCCACCAACTGTATAACATGATTTGACTATTTAGCCGCGAGGATTAAAGATCAATGCGGTTGATAGCAGCTTTTCATCACTATAAAAGAATATTGAAATGAGAAACGATAGATTAGTTCCGGGTGCTATCCTGGTTTGTATAGGAGCCATATTCCTGCTCAACAACTTTGGGTACATAGATTTTCACTGGATGAATATCATCCATCTTTGGCCTATATTTTTAATTATGGGTGGTGTTAACCTGGTGTTTGCAGGTAACCGCTCAGCATGGGCCACTATATTAAAATTGGGGGTAGTTATCTTGGGCTTTGGATTACTGATATTTGGGCACTTTGACCGTTACAGCTTCTGGCCAGGTCGTTATAATTTTCATTATAATGATAGAAACAATGACAGTAGTGACAATGATGATGACGATGATGACAGCGACAGCACAGGTGTAGGGCATGGTGTTGTGAAGGTATCTGGCAGTAGTGTTTTTAATAAAGACTATACAGCCGATGCTAAATTGGCCCGCCTTAATATCAGCGGGGGAGGTACTACCTATACTTTAAATGATACCACTAATCAGCTGTTCAAAGCCGAAACCAAAGAGTTTTATGGTAGCAAATATGAGTTTACCTCCAGCAAAGACGATTCGATGTATGTAGTAAACCTACATTTGCGGAACGACAAAGGATGGCACATTGATAGCGATGAGGATAAAGACAAAGCCAACAAGGCCGATATAAAATTAAACCCTAACCCAGTGTGGGAAATTAATGTAGAAACCGGTGCCACAAAACTTAACTTCGACCTTAGTAAATTCAAAATAAAAAACTTAACTTTAAAGGGAGGCGCCGCATCATTTGATGTAAAGCTGGGCAACCCATTGGCAACTACCAATGTTGAGGTATCAACCGGGGTGTCAGAAGTAATTATCAGTGTGCCGAAGGGCGCAGCTTGCAGCATCCGCACTAATTCGGGGCTGTCATCAAGTGATTTTGATGGTTTTGATAAAAAGGACGATAACCGGTACGAAACCCCTGGTTTTGATGCCGCTAAAAGCAAAATATACATCCACATGACTGGTGGTGTATCTGATTTCAAAGTAAGGAGGTATTAATTACCCAACCGATACCGGGACAGTATATCTACAATAAATTTTACGAGCCGCTTCATGACCATCATGAAGCGGCTTTTTTATATACCCTTAAAAGTGGGTTTACATGGTTTACACTTTTTAGGGTTAACATTGATTTATATTATTGATAATAAGGTTATTAAATTAATTTGGTGTCAAAAAGTGGGTTTACATGTAAACCCACTTTTTGAGAGTAAAAGGGCCCTGAGATGACAGATATCTATTTGTAGCTTAAAACTCCCTCCCCTGGGATAGTAATAGCCGATCAATAGACATTTGCCAAAAAAGGCTGTCATGCTGAGCACCGTCGAAGCATGGTGGGCAGGCCTCTGCGCTCTACCCTTCGACGGTGCTCAGGGTGACAGCCCCCTTTTTGTGATATTATTGACGTACTATGTCTAATCATGGGCTATTACCCTCGCCAGGGAGGGAATCACACATATCCCATGCTTTTTTTGTATCGGATAAACGAGCGATGGCTTAAAGCGAATTTCGGTCAACCTGAACTCACTATTTTGTCATTAATTGTTAAAACATGCCTAAAAGTGTTAAATCCAAAACCATTATTGGAAAAAATAGGTTTAATTTACAGCTTAATTGATCTACATATGAAACCTAAATACTTTATAATATTTTCAGCCCTTTTTATTGCGGGTACCGTGAACGCTCAAAGTGTTTTGAAAGGCACTGTTTATGAAGCCGGTAAAAACAACCGGATGCCAAATGTTTTCATAAGGGACGATAATAACAAAAGACAAATAACCATTACCGATGATAAAGGTAATTTCGAAATAAATACCGAAACGGGTCATACCCTGATATTTGATTCGCCAGGTTATATATCCGATACTTTGTATGTAACCAATCATGCTCCAAAAAGAGTAGAGATGGTGACCAAAACAATCAGCCTGCACCAGGTTAATGTTACCTCAACCCGGCAATCGTTTGATGCGCATAAAGAATATCCGGAGGTTTATACCCGCAGTAAGGTGTATCCGCTGTCGCCATCATCCTGGTTTAGTAAGGATGCCCGTGATGCACGCCGCCTGAAAAAATACTTTAAGCATGAAGAGGAAGAACGTCATGTTGACGAAGTATTCAATGTTACTTATGTAGAAAGCCTGGTGCCATTACGCGGCCAGGATCTGGAAAATTTTATGACCCTGTATCGCCCAACTTACGCCTTTCTGAAAAACAACAATGGCGAATCGCTTACAGTATATATAAACGACTCTTATAAGAAATTTATGGCCTTGCCTGCAGATAAACGCTCATTGCCAAGTTTACCCAATACCGGTAAAACGCTGCAGTAAGCAGTATGCAGACTTACGAAGTTTTTAAAACTTCGTAAGTCTTATTCCATGCCAGGCAGCTTTCAGTTGATAAAAATATCAATCTACGTAAACAGTCATATTGCCCGATACGATGTTTTGGTATAATAGCTCTATCTGGCTTTTAAGTATACGATCTTCCGATAGTTCAGGCAGTTGGTCAATGTCAAAATATTGTACATCGAGTACATCAAATCCTTTATTGAGAGTAGATGACAGGGCTTTGCAATAGAAAACCATCTTATATACATAGAATGGCTGGGGCGGATGAGGATGCATTTTTTTGTCAAATACGGCCAGCAATCTTTCAGGTATAATATCGAGTCCGGTTTCTTCCTGGAATTCTTTAATGATCACTTCTTTCGGGCTGTAGCCTATATCGCCCCAACCACCGGGTAACGACCATTTACCGTCGGTGCTTTCGCGGGCCAGCAGTATTTTATTATCAGGAGAGAGCAGGATACCTCTCACATCAACTTTAGCTGTAGGATAATCAGTAGCTTGCGGAAAATGTATATTGATGGTTTCTTCTCCATAACCCGAAACCTGATCGAGCATCTGCGTACTAATGTGCCGTAATTCGGTGTACCGCTCTATATCATACTCGTTTTTGGCGTAAAGCAAGCCTGTATCGGCAACAGATCTTAACTGGGTAATGAGGGATAAAAGGGTGTTGTTATTCATTAGAGCAATTTGATACTAATTGTCATACTGAGCGCAGCGAAGTATCTATTCTGCATCTATCTCGCCTAACGATAAATAGATCCTTCGTTTCTCAGGATGACAAAATAAAAGGTTAAGATGAATTATTAAATCCGAAACGTCGAAGACCTCTTGAACACCATTAAAAACAAGTAATGGTGAAAAATCGAACATCCGGATTCCGAAATAAGACTATCCCCGGCCTAACAATTCATCCAGCTTATTGCGTTCTGTTTGTAGTTCACGGGCCAGTTTCTTTTCTTTTTCGTTAGCTTTTGATTTGTAGGTTTTGTACTCCTCATCAAGCTCTTCATATAGTTTTATACGGTATTTGGCCTCGCGGCTATGCGCACCCGAGCGGGCAATAACAATAGTAGCAATAACACCAAAGGCAATAACCAAACCCCACATTAATAAATTATAAGAAGATTTAGTGAGCGAGATGCCCAGCAGGCTTATTTCATCGCGCTTGGCGTTTGATTCAGAAAGTGTCTGGTCTTTGGTGGTTACATCAGTTTTAAGACTGTTGATGTCTTTAGTTTGTGCGGCAAGTTTTGATTGAGCCTCGGCCAGTTTACGTCTTTCGATATTCAGGGTATCGCGCATGTTTTTCCAAAGAGCCGATGCCAGTGGCTCCTGATAATGATATAGTTTACTGATCAGATATTTATACTGACCGTTAAGTGATTTGTCTTTTTCCAATGCCGAATCGGCTGCAGTTGCTTTTGGCTGAGCATATCTGTAGGCCGAAGGATTAGCAGGCACTGCAGGTTTTACACCGGCCGGTTTTGCAAAGGCCGGCTTCGGTACAACAGGCTTTGGTACGCTTGTTTTTTTAAGGGAATCCTGGGCGAATCCCGGGTTAATATGGCTTAAAAAAACGACGATTAAAACACAGATACTAAATAAAAAATGCTTGCTCATTAGATGTAAAATTAGAAATCCTATGTTAACAAATTAGGATATTTATTTTTTTTATTGTGATATCCTGAAGGTTTGTAGGGGCTAATGTAAGGTTTCATACGTAATTTTGCTACTCATGGTTATATTAGCGGCATGAATATAGGTATTATTGGTTTAGGCGACATGGGACGCTTATATGCCAAAGCTTTTGCAAAAGCGGGCTACACAGTTTGTGGATGCGATTTACCCGAAAATCGCGACAGATTGGAAGCTGAACTGGCGCCATATAAAATAAACATAATGGATAGCGGTAAAGATGTGGCACGTACCAACGACCTGATCATTTACTCGGTTGAGGCCGATAAGATGGAGCAGGTTGTGGCAGAGTGCGGTCCGCTAACCAAGTATGGGGCTATTGTGGCCGGCCAAACATCTGTGAAGCATCCGGAGATAGCTCTTTTTGAAAAATACCTGCCTGCCGATGTGCAGATAATTACCTTTCATGGTATGCATGGCCCCGGATTTGAACCGGCAGGTCAAACATTGATCCTGATACCACACCGTACCACACCGGAGGCTTACCAACGGATGTATGATCTTTTTAATGCCATCGGCAGTCAGATTGTGGAAATTACAGACTACCACGAGCATGATAAAATTGTAGCCGATACGCAGGCTGTAACACATGTAGGCTTTGAAAGCATGGGTACCGCATGGAAATCAGCTGGGTTCTTTCCCTGGGAAAACGCCTCCTATATAGGCGGGATCGACAATGTAAAAATACTCACTACTCTGCGCATATTTAGTTATAAAGCCCACGTATACGCCGGATTAGCCATTTTAAACCCTTACGCCAAGCAGCAGGTTAAACGTTATGCCGAGTCTGAATCGGAGCTGTTTAAGTTGATGATCAAGGAAGAAGCTCAAGCTTTCAGAGATCGATTGTACCGCGCCCGCGACTTTGTTTTTCATGAAAGCCGCAAGCCTATCATGCTGAATGATACCGTGATGAAGGAATTTTCCCTATCCCAAAAGCCCGAGCAGCAGAAACCAAACTCACATTTAAGTATATTGAGTATGGTTGATGCCTGGTACCACCTGGGTGTAAACCCTTATGACAATCTTATTTGCCAAACCCCACCTTTCCGCCTGCGTTTGGGTATTGCCGAATACCTGTTCAAGAACGAAGAATTACTGGAAGAATCTATCGAAACGGCCTTATACGATAAAACTATCCGCGGCGACGATCTGGAATTTCACTCGGCGGTACGGGAGTGGTCGTCCATCATAGGTTATGGTGATATGGAAGGCTATAAAAAGCATTTTAACGATGTGCAATCCTTTTTTGTCGGCCGGCTGGAAGAAGGCAAAAAGCAAAGTGCCGAACTCATCAGAAGATTGATGATGGAGTAAACATAAAAACTTTTTAAAGTTTTATTTTAACACTTTTCGACGCAAAAACAGGGTGAAAACCGCTCAGAAATTGCTCAAAATTCATTCAAAACCATCTGTTTTAACATTTTTTAACAAATTTTAGATGTGTTTTGAAAGGTTTAAAAAGTATTAATTTTCTGATTGTCAAATAACTACTAAGAAATCGGTCGGTTTTTGGCCTTGTTTGCTCTTAACTAAACAGCCCGGTTTTTCTGATGCATCAGAAAAACCGGGCTGTTTTATACAAATATACGCAATATCCGGCGCAATACCTTTTTACAAAATCTATTCCCCGGCATATATTTCTATAAAATAAATTATCCGCCTGTAGCGTATGGATAGATAGACTACGTAATGTTATATAATCCTAATATATAATACCTCTATCATAACCAATTTTTTTATGAAAAACCTGTGCCGTTACGTCGTCGGTTTATTTGTTTTATTGACCGTCGTGTCCTGTTCAAAGAATAAGGCAAAAGTCATTTGCCCTCCTGTGCCACTTATATTGCCAGTGCAGGCTATTAAATTTCAATTGGTTGATAAAACCAGCGGGAAAGATCTCTTTTTCTCACAGAATCCCCCGTATGCTTTAACGGATATTAAAATTGTATTCAGAAACAGTACGGGTCAATTAGATTCTATTTCTCCACCGCTGAAAGAAGACCTGCCCACCGGATCGCATTTTGTTTATGTTGTTTCTAATCCCATGAGGCCGGATACCTGTTATATTAAAATAAAAAGTCTGAAAACAGATACCCTGATCAGCATATTTGCTACTACTACAACGCCATGTAGTACCACTTCCTATTTAGATAAGGTACAGATAAACAAGAATGCGCCTGTTGCTTACGCTACTGGTAACGTCATCGTCATCAAAAAATAAAGCTGATGAAGGGCGAGAAATTTTCGGCTTTGGTTAATTACCTGCAGGAGGTTCCTGCTGTTAATGTTTTTGGCAGCGGTATATTTGAAAACGGCTTGTGGTGGATTAAGTTTAACATCGACATTAAACACAGCTATGCCTGGCAGGTGGTACAGGAAATTGGCCATGTGGTTAACTATGTATCCCTGGAGGAGCGGCTGCCTACCGTGTTTTACCCTGTTTCGCCGCCCCCTTATATCAACGGCGGACCGGATGAATTTCTTTCCTGGATCATTGAAAGTGAAGATGCCGATTTTACGCCCGATGATCTGAAAGATTGGCTTTTTGGCCGCTTACCCCAACCCGTTAACGATTTGAAATCCTGGAGTACCAGTAACGAAGAGGACTGGAAAGAGGTTTAGTTGAAAGCTGAAAACAGAAGGCTCAAAGCTTAAGGCTGACTTTTATGTAAGATAAAGGCCACGCTGCAAAACAGCGCGGCCTTTATCTTATTAAATGAATGTCCCTTCAGAGCTTCTTGCGGAGGTCCCTGAGGTTACAAACTATGGTAATGTGGTAAAATTGATGCTTGGTGGCGTGCCCGTTGCTGTGCGGGTAAATGTTTGATTAAGTGTTACGTAATTAGCAAAGAACCCCCCATTTTGTAAATAGAAGCTGCTGCCGGAAAGACCACCGCCATAATCCATTCTTTGCTGGTTGTTGGCAGTAGCGTCGCCATCAAAATAAGCGCTGGTTAATTCGGTCCAGGTTCCGGTTGAGCTCATTACCCATTGGTTCCCAAAATTTCCTTTACGGCCCAGGTAACCGTTGGTATCTGTAAAGTTCTCTACAAAAGAGTACAGACCGGTTAGGTAAGTATTGGTAGATGGCCTTAACCACGATGTAATGAATTTCCACGAGCCAACCTCGGGCGCATAAAACCAGGATGAAAAGGTAGTATTGCCCGATGCATCGGGCACGGCTTCGGTTAAAAATTTATAGGTAGTACCGGCAACCCAGTTATAATCAAGGTAAGCCTGGCCGCCTTCGCCTTCACCACTAAAGGTTTGTACTACAACACCGGTACCCGCCCTGGTGCTGGTTGTGGTACCGCCGGTGGGGTTCCATACCGAAAATAAGATGCGGCGCTCTGATGAGGAATTTACCTGCATGCCAAAATATCCCTGGCTAAAGCCATTGGCCATAAAATAAGAACCAACCGGATCCTGACCAACAGGTACAGTAACTTCATTATAAAACCATTGTGAATTGGCCGGGGCGGTATAGCCTAAGTGAACCGAAGGTCCTCTGCGCGACCAGTAGAAGTTGGTAGAATCATTGGCATACTGCACATTGGAGGCAACCACAGGTCCGCTGATGATGAGGTCGGATACATCGGCATAATAGCCGCCGGTTTTGCTCACCCCCTGAAAATCTACTTTTACATAACCCGGACTTGTAATATTTACCGTACCTACATTATAGGTGGTAAAGGCCGAGCCTGTCATAGATACGTTAAAGGGTACCCCGTTAACAGTAAGTTTAATGACGCTGCTGCCCGATGCAACTTTGGCTTTTACCTGTACGGTTAAGGAGCCAGTGTTGCCTAAACGGAAATAGGCCGAGAAAATACTGTTAGGGTTAGTCCAGTTAGCTAATGTGGTAGAGGTTACGGTTTCCACACCGCCCGAGGCCAGGGTAGTAACGAAAGCATTACCGCCCATAGAAACCCGGAGCGATGTGCCGCCAAGCGATTGTGTTTTAGCGCCGGTGGCTCCGTTGGCGGCTAAATTCTTTTGTGCATCCTTTTTACAGGAAAATAATACAAGCAGCATCAGGCACACCAGGTAGTGTAATTGGTTTTTTTTCATAATGTAAAGGTTTGTTAAAATTTTGTCGGTTAATTTTAACTTAAATTATGAAATGGGTAGTTAATCAACTATTTAAAGGTTACGCAAACGTTTGTTAAAAATTTAACCGGTAGGTAATTTTATATGATGATATACGGTATCGGCAGAATAATATTTTACAAGCAGGTACATCGCTTAAAACGGTGCTAAAACGTATTTCAATAAAGCCATGTAGGTATCCGGAGCAGGAATGATCGATAATCGAATAATTTTCAAATACTTAGGTGATGGCTGAGTAATGTCAGTCTTCGTGATTTTGTCCATAAAGTTTTATAAAATCTCGTTTCCGGAAGTAAATCACAACACAAACGTTTGAAATTGTATTTCAGATGGTTATCGGATATTTTCTTTCGTTAAATGGTCACTTTTTTTATAGTATCAGCAGAGACATGTCATTTCGAACGAGGTACGAGGAGAAATCTTCTTCTGTTGACAGAGCCTCATTGTATGTCGCAGAAGATTTCTCCGCCGTCGCTCGGCTCCAGCCGAGTGACGGATATCACCCGGCCTCCGGCCGATGTTGAAAACGGAAGCCTTAAACTCGCAGGCCAGAGGCCTGCAAATAGTTGTCACTCGGCTGGAGCCGAGCGACTGCGGGAGTATGTCTCAGCGTGACAGTCGCTTACTTTGCCGCAAACAATGTCCATGGGTAAGCTTTCATATCCCGCAGATATTTGGCCTGGTAATTATATTCGGGATGTTGTTTAAAGAAAGGAGCAGCCAGGAAGTCCGTTCCTCCAGGGTGACCCATGTGTGCCCATAACTGCATTTTGCCGGCCAGGGCAGCAGTAGTTACTTTACCCTGTACCGCGCCCATCGGGAAGTAGGGGCCTTCGCTCCACTCGGGACAGCCTTTAGGGTCCTGATCTATGTGACCGTCTATAATACAGCGATTATAGGCATTTTTACTTTGCAGGGCGTCAAAGGTATCGCCCTCAATAGTCTTGCCTGTTTCGGCATCGAGCTTGCCTTTATAATCCAGGCATACCAGTTTTTCCATCCGCAGCTTGCGGGCATTTGGCGAAGTGGTTTTGTCGTTCACATCAAAAGTGGTTTCTGTTTTGATGAGCGCCGGATCACTCGGAAAATTGGAGCCGATCATCGCTGTATCTTTCGATCGCCATACTTTTACCGTTTTTAAGCCGAGTTCGAGTTTAGCTACCTCGTTGGTTTTGGTATCGCCGATGAGCCAGTCGTTGGCATAGCCGCCATTATTATCCGTACTCATAATCCTGATCACGTCATCAATATTTTTGCTGTATTGCGCGGCTTTGCGGGCGCGTACAAACTCGGGTGTGCGTGTGGTATCAAATCCCTTAAAGCCGGTAATGGTGGTTTCGGTAATGAGTATGCCGTTGCTGGTGATCACAAAGTCATCGCCGCTGTGAATATAGCCCGGCGCACAGTCCATTAATATATGGTTGCCTTTTTCGGGTACCACATCGGCTATCACGTTCCAGCGTTCTCCTATAATATAGTCGGTCCAGTTATTATGACCAATCACAATCTTACCATCTTTAGTATACCGGCCGGTAGCGATGAAGGCGCTGCAATTGCCGGGGGCTTTGTTATCGCCGCTGCCGGGTTTTATCTTGTTCATGAGGCCGGGTACATAATATTGAGCCAATTCAATGTTGGCGTTCAGGGCGGTAATGTCTAACGTATCATATTTAAGGCCGTGGGCTTGCAGGCCTTCGGCTATACCGCGTATTTCGTCCTGGTATTCCTTATCTATCTTTTTCCATAAAAACCTGGCCGACGCACTACGGTAAAAGGCCCAGTCTTTTTTACTGCTGTAGGGCAGGTAGTAGGCCATTACTTTAAGCATGGTATCTATCTCCTTATATAATAGGTATCCGTGCTGATAACCCATATTGGCCGGCGAGCCTTCCAGGTGCAGGTATATCCAACCGTTTTTATCGGCGCGGCTCGCTTTGTCTATACGATTATGTGGTTTGGATTCCGGTTTACAGCTAAAAAGGAGGGAGCTGAAGAGCGCGATAGCAATAATGGTGGTAAAAGCTTTCATGATCAGTATAGTTTTTAAGGAAAGCTCAATTTAACAAAAGAATGTTGAATTGCAGGAAGTTAGCGTGTTATTAGGCGGGAAAATGTTTTAAGGTGTTTTTCCTGAAAAGATTTTGGCTAAAGCCTTTTTAGTATTTGAATTTAACCGTTGGCTGAAGCCAAACGGCAATGAAACAATTTTTATGGCAAATAGTATCAATGGTTAACATTCATTCCCGTATCATTCAGGTTTAAATTAACGCACAAAATGTAAGCTAAACAGCATTCAGAAAGCAAGTTCATGGTTAGGAGACTCCGCTGGAGTCCAAATTTCTTTAATTTTATCTATAAACAGGAGGCCTCTCTGAGGCCGAATGACATTTCAGGTATACTGATTATGGAATAAAGCATTGCCGGCCCCAGCGGGCCACGTGTTTATAGTTCTAAAAGCGTACGTTTTTTGGCTCCATAGGTGCCTCCTGTTGAAGGATTAAGTGTGGGCTAACGTAAATATTTATGAGACGGACAAGGATGAAAGCAAAGATGGCTTTAGCCAAATAATCTACACCTATTTAAAAGCAGTTTCCCGGTATCAATATATAATATATAGCGCAAAATGCCTGCTGGTTGAGCTGAATGAGGTATTTATAGTTAATCTTAGCTTTACAATTGATTATTATAAAGCCTGATTTTAAAAAATTGAAATGGGAGAATTTCGATTTTAGGAATCTTTTGAGATATGTTTTTTATCATTTCTGTGTAAGCGTTAGAAATCATATTTTCGCACCGTTTATTAAATACCTTAGACGCCAGTCAAATACCTGCAAAGCTCTTGTTAAAAAGGTTTGTGGAAAAATATTAAAAAATAATTCACTAACTATTTGAGAGTTAATACAAAATTCCTATCTTTGCCGTCCCTTAAGGGGAAAATAATATGCCTTGAACGAAGCCCTACTGCTTCGATGGGCACAAACAAATTAAAGAAATGTCAGGAATTATTGGTAAAAAAGTAGGAATGACCAGCATTTTCGACGAAACAGGGAAGAATATTCCCTGCACAGTAATCGAAGCTGGCCCTTGCGTGGTAACACAAGTTAGGTCTGTAGATACAGACGGGTATGCTGCTGTACAGCTGGCATATGGCGACAAAAAGGAAAAAAACACTTCTGCGCCTTTAAAAGGTCACTTCCAAAAAGCAGGTACTGCTCCAAAGCGTAAACTTGTTGAATTCAAAACTTTCGAAGACGAAAAAAACTTAGGTGACACTGTTACTGTAGAGATTTTCGCTGCGGGAGATTTTGTGGATGTGGTTGGTACCTCCAAAGGTAAAGGTTTTCAGGGTGTGGTAAAACGTCACGGTTTTGGTGGTGTGGGTATGCAAACTCACGGTCAGCACAATCGTTTACGTGCGCCGGGTTCTTTGGGTGCGTCATCATGGCCATCTCGCGTATTTAAAGGTATGCGTATGGCGGGTCAAACCGGAAACGGCCGTGTTAAAGTTCAGAACTTACAAGTTGTGAAAGTTTATGCGGAGCAGAATCTGTTAGTTGTTAAAGGTTCCATCCCAGGAGCTAAGGGTTCATTCGTAATAGTTGATAAATAAGATGGAAGTTAACGTATTAAACGTATCAGGTAAAGAAACAGGTGCCAAGGTGCAGCTTCCTGAGTCGGTATTCGGCATTGAACCCAACGATCACGCGATCTATCTTGATGTTAAGCAGTTTTTAGCTAACCAGCGTCAGGGTACACACAAAGCAAAACAGCGTAACGAAATTGCAGGTTCAACCCGCAAATTATATAAACAAAAAGGTACAGGTGGTGCCCGTGCAGGTAGCGTAAAATCTCCGTTGTTTAACGGTGGTGGCCGCGTATTCGGTCCGCAACCACGCGATTACAGCTTCAAATTAAACAAGAAACTGAAATCACTGGCACGTAAATCGGCTTTATCATACAAAGCAAAAGATAACAATATCCTGGTTTTAGAAGATTTTAGCTTTGATAGCATCAAAACTAAAAACTACCTTAAACTGGAGGCTGATCTGAATGTTACCAACGATAAAACATTATTGGTAATTGCAGCCGCTGATAATAACAATGTGTATTTATCAAGCAGAAACCTGAAAAAATCAAAAGTTATTTCGGTTGAGCAGTTAAACACTTATGATGTGTTAAATGCTGGCAAACTGTTATTAACTACAGGTGCTGTTAAAACTTTGGAGGAAGCATTAGCTAAGTAATTATGGAAATTTTAAAGAAACCCCTACTTACTGAAAAAGTAACTCAATTAACCGAGAAACTTAACCGTTATGCTTTCAAAGTTGATCACAGAGCAAACAAAATTCAGATTAAAGGCGCCATTGAGGCAATGTATGGTGTAAACGTTACGGCGGTAAACACCATGAAATACGTCGGCAAACTTAAAACTCGCAACACTAAGGCAGGCGCCGTACAAGGCCGCTCAGCTACTTATAAGAAAGCGATCATTACGTTGAAGGACGGTGAAACAATTGATTTTTACAGCAATATATAATTAAGACATGGCAGTAAAGAGATTTAAACCGGTTACTCCGGGTACCCGCTTCCGAGTTGACGTATCTAACTCAGATATTACAACAAACGTTCCTGAAAAATCGTTGGTTGTAGGAGCTAACAAAAGATCGGGTGGCCGTAATAAAAGCGGTAAAATGACTATGCGCTACCTGGGTGGTGGCCATAAACAAGCATACAGGTTAATTGATTTCAAACGTAATAAGTTTGATATCCCGGCAAAAGTTGCCACTATTGAATATGATCCAAACCGTTCTGCACGTATAGCTCTGCTACACTTTGCAGATGGCGAGAAACGATATATGATCGCTCCGGAAGGCTTAACAGTTGGTACGGTAGTTGTATCTGGCGAGGGCGCTGCTCCAGAGGTTGGTAATACCATGCCTTTGAAAAACATCCCGTTAGGTTCTATCATTCACAACATTGAGTTAAACCCAGGCCAGGGTGGTGTTATTGCCCGCAGCGCCGGTACTTATGCTCAGCTTTCAGCTCGCGATGGTAAATATGCTATCATCAAATTGCCTTCAGGCGAAACACGTATGATACTGTCAACTTGTTTGGCAACTATCGGTACCGTTTCAAACGGCGAGAAAGCAAATGCAGTGTTGGGTAAAGCTGGCCGTAACCGTTGGTTGGGCCGCAGACCAAGAGTTCGTGGTGTAGCCATGAACCCGGTAGATCACCCTATGGGTGGTGGTGAGGGTAGAGCCTCAGGTGGTCATCCACGCTCACGTAAAGGTTTATTAGCTAAAGGCTACAAAACCCGTGATAAGAAAAAAGGGTCGGATCGTTATATCATTGAAAGAAGGAAAAAATAATGGCACGTTCAATTAAAAAAGGACCTTATATTGATCATAACCTGGAAAGAAAAGTTCTTACCTTGAATGAATCAAGCAAAAAATCAGTTGTAAAAACATGGTCACGTCGTTCCATGATCTCTCCTGATTTCGTTGGTCATACATTCGCAGTACACAACGGTAATAAATTTATACCGGTGTACGTAACAGAAAACATGGTTGGTCACAAGTTGGGAGAATTTGCTCCAACCCGTACATTCCGCGGTCACGCAGAAAAGAAAAAATAACAGGCAATGGAAGCAACAACAAAAATTAAAAAGTCTGTATTGATCAGGCAACAAAAAGAAGCAGCAAAAGCTATAGTTGGCGGTGCTTCGGTTGCTAAACTACAGGACTGTCCAACTTCACCACGCAAAATGCGCTTGGTAGTTGATCTTATCCGTGGCGAGAACGTTGAAAAAGCGTTGTACATATTAAAATATACAAACAAAGAAGCTGCTATTCGTGTAGAGAAACTTTTGTTATCAGCCATCAAAAACTGGGAAGCAAAAAACGAAGGCAAACGTGTTGAAGATAGCGCTCTTTATGTAAAAGAAGTTTCAGTAGGCGGTGGCCGTCAACTGAAAAGGTTACGCCCTGCTCCGCAAGGAAGAGGATACCGTATCCGCAAACGCTCAAACCATGTAACCCTTATAGTGGATAGTAAAAACGATAATAATTAATTTGAAATGGGACAGAAAGCACATCCAATAGGTAACAGATTAGGAATCATCAGAGGATGGGATTCTAATTGGTTCGGTGGCAACAACTACTCCGACAAATTAGTTGAAGACGAAAAAATCCGCAAATACCTTTCAGCTCGTATTGCTAAAGGTGGGGTATCCAAAGTGGTTATCGAACGTACATTAAAACGCATCACTGTAACTATTCACACTGCCCGTCCGGGTATCGTGATTGGTAAAGGTGGTCAGGAAGTTGACAAGATCAAAGAAGAGTTGAAAAAACTTACCAAAAAGGAAGTTCAGATCAACATTTTCGAGATCAAACGCCCTGAGCTTGATGCACAATTAGTGGCAGAAGGTATCGCAAAACAACTGGAAGCACGTATCTCTTTCCGCCGTGCCATGAAAACTACCATCGCTTCAACCATGAGAATGGGTGCTGAAGGTATCAAGATCATGACATCAGGCCGGTTAGGCGGTGCCGAGATGGCACGTAGCGAACAATACAAAGAAGGAAGAATTCCTTTGCACACTTTCCGTGCTGATATTGACTACGCACTGGCAGAAGCCTTAACTACTTATGGTAAAATAGGTGTTAAAGTATGGATCTGCAAAGGCGAAGTTTACGGAAAACGTGACTTGTCTCCAAACATCGGCGGCACAAGCAGCAGCAGCGGTAAAGGTGGTCGTCCAGACGGTGCTCCGGCATTCGGCGGACGTGACAACCAACGCGGTGGCGAACGTGGCGGCGAGCGCAGAGGCGACAGAAAACCAGGTGGTGACCGCCGTGGTGGTGGAAACAACAACCGTGGTGGTGGTCAAGGTGGTAACCGTCCAGGTGGCCAAGGCGGCAACCGTCCGGGTGGCCCAGGAAAGAGATAATAATTAAAGTAGAGAAAGATATCGTAACGATATAAAAGCTTAAGAAAATGCTACAGCCAAAAAGAACGAAGTTCAGAAAGATGCAAAAAGGCAGGATGAAAGGTTTAGCCACCCGTGGTGCAGAACTTTCATTCGGATCTTTCGGTATAAAATCACTCGAAGCGGCCTGGATTACCAGCCGCCAGATCGAGGCTGCGCGTATCGCTGTAACACGTTTTATGAAACGTGAAGGCCAGGTGTGGATCAGGATTTTCCCTGACAAACCGGTAACTAAAAAACCAGCAGAGGTACGTATGGGTAAAGGTAAAGGTGCTCCAGAATACTGGGTTGCGGTAGTACGCCCCGGAAGGATCATTTTTGAAGCCGAAGGTGTACCATTGGACGTTGCTAAAGAGGCCTTACGCCTTGCAGCACAAAAACTTCCGGTACAAACCAGATTTATAGTACGTAGGGATTACGTAGAAGCATAAACGGAAAGTTAGTTGAAAAGTTGTAAAGTTTTCATGTTGTGATGTTAGATGCCGAACATTCACCCATCAAAAAAACAATACAGCGTTGAAACTGCGAACAACAACAAATAACAAAAGAAAATGAAGAACTCAGAAATTTTGGAGCTATCAACTGAAGAATTGGTTGCAAGAATAGGCGAGGAGAGAACAAACCTTACCAAACTTAAATTTGCCCATGCAGTATCAGCTATTGAGAATCCAACACGTATAACAAAAGTACGCAAGGACATTGCTCGGTTAAATACTGAATTAACAAAGCGTCAAGCTGCGTCAACTTCTGAAAACAATTAATTTTTTAAGCGTTCAGAAAAATGGAAAGAAATTTAAGAAAAACACGTACCGGTTTGGTAGTTAGCAATAAAATGCAAAAATCAATCGTAGTAGCTGTGGAACGTAAAGTGAAACACCCTATCTACGGTAAATTCGTAAAGAAAACTACCAAATTCATGGCTCATGATGAGACAAATACCTGTGGTATTGGTGATACCGTATTGATTATGGAAACACGTCCGTTGAGCAAAAGCAAAAACTGGAGATTAGTTCAAATTATAGAAAGGGCTAAATAAGATGGTACAACAGGAATCAAGATTAAACGTAGCCGATAACAGCGGAGCTAAAGAAGTTTTAGTGATCCGTGTATTGGGCGGTACTGGTAAAAGGTACGCATCAATCGGCGATAAGATAGTAGTAACTGTAAAAAGCGCTTTGCCTTCAGGTAACGTGAAAAAAGGTACTGTATCAAAAGCCGTAGTAGTACGCACCAAAAAAGAGATCCGCAGAAAAGATGGTTCATACATCCGTTTCGACGATAACGCAGCTGTATTGTTAAATAACCAGGACGAGCCGAGAGGTACCCGTATCTTTGGCCCTGTTGCAAGGGAACTGCGTGAGAAACAATTTATGAAAATTGTATCATTAGCACCGGAGGTATTGTAACATGGAAAAGAAAAAACACGAGCAACCAGCTAAATTAAAGATCCGTAAAGGTGACCTGGTTAAAGTTATAGCCGGTGATTCCAAAGGAACACAAGGCAAAATTGTTGAGGTTTTGTTAGACAAAGGCCGCGCTATTGTTGAAGGTGCCAATATGGTATCAAAACATACCAAACCTAACGCTGCCAACCCTAACGGTGGTATTGTTAAACAGGAAGCTGCTATACATATTTCAAACCTAATGCTGGTTGATCCTAAAACAGGTAACCCAACCCGTGTTGGCCGTAAGAAAAACGATGCCGGCAAATTAGTAAGGGTAGCAAAAAAATCAGGGGAGGAAATTAAGTAATGACTTACATACCAAGACTCAAAACAAAATACAAAGAGGAGATCCGTACCGCTCTGAAAGATAAATTTCAGTATAAAAGCGTAATGCAGGTTCCTAAACTGGAAAAAATTGCCATTAACCAGGGTGTTGGCGCTGCCACAACCGACAAGAAATTGATCGAAAACACCATCACTGAGTTAACTACCATCACCGGTCAGCAGGCAGTTGCTTCAAAATCTAAAAAAGATATCTCAAACTTTAAATTGCGTAAAAATATGCCGGTTGGCGTACGTGTTACCCTGCGTGACAACACAATGTATGAGTTTTTGGATCGTTTAATCGCTGTTGCCCTGCCACGTATCCGTGACTTTAAAGGTATCAACGACAAAGGTTTTGACGGAAGAGGTAACTATACATTAGGTATTACAGAGCAAATTATCTTCCCTGAGATAAATATTGACAAAATCAATAAAATTCAAGGTATGGATATTACCTTTGTAACCTCCGCAACAAACGATGTTGAAGCATTGGAGTTGTTGAAACAATTTGGATTACCATTTAAAAATCAAAATAACAATGGCTAAAGAAGGTGTAAAAGCACGTGAATTAAAACGCGCTAAATTGGTTGCTAAATACGCAGAGAAAAGAGCAGCCCTTAAAGAGGCCGGCGATTATGCAGCCTTAGATAAATTGCCTAAAGCTTCGTCACCGGTAAAATTACACAACCGTTGTAAATTAACCGGCCGCCCTCGTGGTTATATGCGTCAGTTTGGCATTTCACGTGTAACATTCCGTGATATGGCATTAGCTGGCAAAATACCGGGAGTAAAGAAAGCAAGCTGGTAAAAAGTTAAAATTCAAAAGTCAAAATTCAAAAGTGCCTTATAGGCGTTTTTGAATTTTGAATTTTTACTTTTGAATTAAAAAGAGAATTTAACCGATGGAAGGTCGCCCGGGATGTTACCGGAAGGAAACCACCGTCATAACACAATAAAATGAATACAGATCCAATCGCAGATTATCTTACAAGAGTAAGGAATGCTATTAAAGCCAACCATAGGGTTGTTGAAATTCCTGCATCAAATCTGAAAAAGGAAATCACGAAAGTGCTTTTCGACAAAGGTTACATTGCCAATTACAAGTTTGAAGAAGTTGGTCCGCAAGGCAGCATTAAAGTTGCTTTAAAATACCACCCGATAACTAAAATTTCTGCTATCCGTAGCATTCAGCGCATCAGTAAACCAGGTTTGAGGAAATACGCAGGCACATCAAACATGCCAAGAGTATTAAATGGTTTAGGTATCGCCATCCTGTCAACTTCAAAAGGTGTAATGACCGATAAAGAAGCCCGTCAGCAAAATGTAGGTGGCGAAGTATTATGCTACGTTTATTAATAGGAGAAATTAAGCAATGTCAAGAGTAGGAAAAGCACCGATAGCACTACCACAGGGAGTTGCCGTTACCGTATCAGCAGATAATGTTGTTACCGTAAAAGGCCCTAAAGGTGAGTTGCAGCAAGCGGTTGATAGCGATATCACCATTGCACAGGAAGATGGCCAGTTGTTAGTTCAACGCCCGTCTGATCAAAAACGTCATAAAGCATTACATGGTTTATACCGTGCGCTTTTAAATAACATGGTAGTAGGTGTAACCACTGGTTACAAAGTGGAGCAGGAATTAGTAGGTGTAGGTTACCGTGCTACCAATACAGGTAATACTTTAGATTTAGTGCTGGGTTACTCTCACCACTATGTATTTGAATTACCAAAAGAAATTAAAGTTACAACCACTGCTGATAAGGGTAAAAACCCTACCATCATCCTGGAATCTATCGACAAACAACTGATCGGTCAGGTAGCTGCGAAAATACGTTCGTTACGTGCACCAGAGCCATACAAAGGTAAAGGTATCAAGTTTGTTGGCGAAGTATTGAGAAGAAAAGCAGGTAAATCAGCATCTAAAAAATAATCGTCATGGGAGCTAAATTATCAAGAAGAGACAGGATTAAAAAAGGCATCAGAAAACGCCTTTCAGGATCAACAGAGCGTCCTCGCCTGTCAGTTTACAGAAGTAATAAAGGAATTTACGCGCAGATCATTGACGATTTAACCGGTAAAACTATCGTATCGGCTTCATCTTTATCAAAAGATTTTGCAGCAAATGGTACTAAATCTGATCAATCAGTAGCCGTAGGCAAACTGGTAGCTCAAAAAGCTATTGCAGCAGGTATCAAAGATGTGGTTTTCGACAGGAACGGTTATTTGTACCATGGTCGTGTTAAATCACTGGCCGAAGGTGCACGTGAAGGTGGTTTAAACTTTTAATCGAAAAGAGAAATGTCAACAATCAACATAAAAAGAGTAAAAACAAGCGAGATCGAATTAAAAGACCGCTTGGTAAGCATACAACGCGTTGCCAAAGTAACCAAAGGTGGCCGTACATTCAGTTTCTCTGCCATTGTGGTAGTAGGTGACGAGAACGGTGTTGTAGGTTACGGCTTAGGTAAAGCCAAAGAGGTTACCGAAGCCATTGCAAAAGGCATTGATGATGCTAAAAAGAACCTGGTAAAAGTTCCTATCTTAAACGGAACTATACCTCATGAGCAAATTGGTAAATTTTCTGGCGGTTTTGTTTTCATTAAACCAGCAGCAAATGGTACCGGTGTTATTGCGGGTGGTGCAATGCGTGCCGTATTAGAGTCGGCAGGTATCCACAACGTATTGGCAAAATCAAAAGGTTCATCAAATCCGCACAACGTGGTAAAAGCAACTGTATCGGCATTAGCACAATTGCGCGATGCACATACTGTAGCTCAGCAACGTGGCGTTAGTTTAGGTAAAGTATTTAACGGATAATCAGTCATGGCCAAAATCAAAATAACTCAGATTAAGAGCGTGATCGACAGAAGTGAACGCCAAAAAAAGACAATCGAAGCTTTAGGCTTACGTAAAATTAACCACAGTGTGGAAGTTGAGGCTACACCTGCTATCATTGGTATGGTTAGAAAAGTTAATCACCTGGTAGCGGTAGAAAACATTTAATATCATGAATTTAAGTAATCTAAAACCTGCAGAAGGTTCTACTAAAAATAGAAAAAGAATTGGCCGTGGTACAGGTTCTGGCCGTGGCGGCACGTCAACCCGTGGCCACAAAGGCGCCGGTTCACGTTCAGGTACCAGCACTAAGGTAGGTTTTGAAGGCGGTCAAATGCCTTTACAACGTCGTGTACCAAAGGTTGGTTTCAAAAACCCTAACCGTGTGGAATACACAGGTGTTAATTTGGATGTACTGCAAGGCTTAGTAGAGAAATTCTCTCTGGCATCAGTTGATTTCGATACCCTGAAAGAACATGGTTTGGTTTCACGTAACGACCTGGTTAAAATCCTGGGCCGTGGCGAACTGAAAGCCAAATTGGAAGTTAAAGCACATGCATTTACTGCTACAGCTCAAAAAGCTATTGAAGCAGTTGGTGGTACCATAGTTAAGTTGTAAGTTTCAATGAAGAAATTTTTCACCACATTATCCAATATCTGGAAAATCGAAGATTTGAGAGTGCGTATTATAAACACACTCTTATTTCTTTTAATATATCGCGTAGGCTCATTCGTAGTGTTGCCTGGCGTAAACGGTGCGTCATTCGCAAACCAAAAAGCAGAAGGATTAGTAGGATTGTTGAATATGTTTGCAGGAGGTTCGTTTTCACGTGCCTCTATTTTCGCCTTGGGTGTAATGCCTTACATTTCGGCTTCAATTGTGGTGCAACTGCTGGGTATTGCTGTGCCTTATTTTACCAAATTGCAAAAAGAAGGTGAAAGCGGGCGTAACAAGCTTAACCAGTGGACACGCTACCTAACCATCGGTATTACTGCTTTGCAGGCTATCGGTTATGTACGTTCACAAATTGGTCCTGATGCACGTTTAATCGGCGATCCGTTGTTTACCTTATTAACTACAGTGGTTTTAACCGCAGGTACATTATTTGTAATGTGGCTGGGTGAAAAAATTACCGATAAAGGTATAGGTAACGGTATCTCGTTAATTATCATGGTGGGTATCATTGCCCAATTGCCAGGCGCGTTTATAACAGAGTTTAGCTCCCGTACCAGTGGTACAGGCGGCTTGGTAACTTTCATTGTTGAAATTGTTGCACTGATAGGTGTGGTAATGTTTACTATACTGATAGTACAAGGTACACGCAAAATTGCGGTACAATATGCTAAGCGTATAGTAGGTAACAAACAATATGGTGGCGTGCGTCAGTATATACCTTTAAAGGTTAATGCTGCCGGTGTAATGCCTATCATATTTGCCCAGGCCCTGATGTTCATTCCGCAAACTGTACAACAGTTTTTCCCGAATGCTGCATCAAACGGTATCCTGATCGCATTGTCAAACTATAACTCATGGCAGCATAACCTGTTGTTTGGTATCCTGATTATCCTGTTCACTTATTTCTATACAGCCATTACCGTTAATCCTAACCAGATGGCTGATGATATGAAAAAGAACGGTGGCTTTATACCAGGCATTAAACCAGGCAAATCAACTGCTGATTTTATTGACGGTGTAATATCAAAAATAACTTTACCGGGATCAATTTTCCTGGCTATTATAGCCATTATCCCGGCCATTGCCAGCTTGGTTGGCGTATCTCCGATCTTCGCAAGATTCTTTGGTGGTACTTCACTGATCATCCTGGTAGGTGTAGTTTTAGATACCCTGCAACAAATAGAAAGTCACCTGTTGATGCGTCATTATGATGGTTTGATGAAAACCGGAAGAATTAAAGGTCGTACAGCAATGCCTGCTGCTGCCGGAACAACTCCGACAGCTATCTAATTTTAAGCATGTCAAAAATTCTTTACAAGTCTGCCGAAGAAATAGAACTCATCAGAGAAAGCGCCTTACTGGTATCCCGCACACACGCGGAGGTGGCCAAAGTGATTGGACCTGGTGTTACGACTATTGAACTCGACAGACTTGCTGAAACCTTTATACGCGACAACGGCGGAATTCCTACTTTTTTAAACTACGGCGGCTTTCCATATTCACTTTGCATATCGCTGAATGACCAGGTAGTACACGGTTTCCCCGGAAGCTATACCCTGCAGGAAGGAGATCTGGTATCTGTTGACTGCGGAGCTACCTTAAACGGCTTTGTAGGCGATTCGGCTTATACCTTTGCTATCGGCGAGGTAAGCGATACGGTTAAGAAACTCATGCGGGTAACCAAAGAGTGTCTTGACTTAGGAGTTGCAAAAGCCGTAGTTGGTATGCGCATAGGCGATATCGGCTATGCCATACAAGAACATGCCGAGAAGAATGGCTTTGGCGTAGTAAAAGAACTGGTAGGGCATGGTGTGGGCGTTAAGCTGCACGAAAAACCCGAGGTTCCTAACTATGGCAAGCGCGGTGCAGGCATCAAACTGGAAGAAGGAATGGTGATTGCTATCGAGCCCATGATCAACGCGGGCCGTGCCGGTGTTAAGTTTTGGGATGATGGATGGACAGTTTCAACTGTCGATAAAAAGCCATCGGCCCATTATGAGCATACAGTAGCTATTGGTAAAGGTAAACCAGACATTTTATCAACGTTTGAGTATGTTGAAAATGTTTTGAAAGAAAAGCATAATAATTAAATAATTTTTTATTAATTTTGCATCCCGGTTTTAGGGCGGATAATTAAGTAATAATCAACAAAATATGGCTAAACAATCTTCGATTGAGCAAGACGGTACAATTAGGGAAGCATTGTCAAATGCAATGTTTAGGGTTGAACTGGAAAATGGTCATGAGATTATTGCACACATTTCCGGCAAAATGCGTATGCACTACATCAAGATTCTACCTGGCGACAGGGTGAAATTGGAAATGAGTCCGTATGATTTAACAAAGGGTAGAATAACTTATAGATATAAATAAACAAAGAGATGAAAGTTAGAGCATCCATAAAAAAACGCAGCGCTGATTGCAAGATCATTCGCCGTAACGGGAAACTTTATGTTATTAACAAAAAGAATCCTAAATACAAACAGCGTCAGGGATAATTAAAAAAAACTGTGATAATTCGTACAACGGTGGCCCGCCGTTCGGTTATCATTTAAAAAACAAACAATAAATATGGCAAGGATTTCAGGTATAGATTTACCGAAAAACAAAAGAGGAGAAATCGGACTTACTTACATTTTCGGTATAGGCCGCTCAACAGCTCAAAGAATTTTGACTGAGGCTGGTATTGATTTTAATACAAAAGTACAAGACTGGACCGATGAGCAATTAGCCTCAATTCGTGGAATTATCAACGATCAGATCAAAGTGGAAGGTGCATTACGTTCAGAAGTGCAGCTTAACATTAAACGTTTGATGGATATAGGTTGTTACCGTGGTACACGTCACCGTAAAGGTTTACCATTACGTGGTCAGCGTACTAAAAATAACTCACGTACCCGTAAAGGAAAACGTAAAACAGTTGCTAACAAGAAAAAAGCTACTAAATAATATTGAATAGTGATTGTGAAGCGCTAAGTAATTACCGCTTTACAATTCATTAGGATTACCTCATTTGAAAATATAATTAATGGGTCCGGGTTATTCGATAATTCAGTAATTCATTAATTCAAAAATTAAAAAAATGGCTAAGAGCAAAAAAGTAACCAAAAAGCGCGTTGTAATTGTTGAGCCTGTGGGCGAAGCACACATCAATGCTACTTTTAACAATATCATCATCACCCTTACCAACAAAACCGGTCAGGCTGTATCATGGTCATCAGCTGGTAAAATGGGTTTTAAAGGTTCAAAAAAGAACACCCCTTATGCCGCTTCACAAGCAGCTGCCGATTGCGGTAAAGTAGCTTATGACCTGGGCTTACGTAAAGTTGAAGTGTTTGTAAAAGGTCCGGGTGCAGGTCGTGAGTCGGCTATCCGTACTTTGCAAACTGCAGGTATTGAGGTTACAACCATCAAAGATATCACACCGCTACCGCACAACGGTTGCCGTCCTTCAAAAAGAAGAAGAGTTTAATTAACAATTTTTTTAAAGCTAAGATTCGGCAGCTGCAGGTTGCTTGATACTTTAAGAACACACAAAAATGGCTAGATATACAGGACCAAAATCCAAAATTGCACGTCGTTTCCGTGAGCCGATCTTCGGTCCGGATAAAGCGTTAGAACGTAAAAACTATCCACCGGGAATGCACGGTGCCTCAAAAAGAAGAGGAAAACAATCTGAGTATTCAACTCAGTTACAGGAGAAACAAAAAGTAAAATACACTTACGGTGTATTAGAGCGTCAGTTCGAAAACTTGTTTCACCGCGCATCTGCTAAAGAGGGTATCACTGGTGAAAACCTGTTGAAATTCTTAGAAGCACGTTTAGATAATGCTGTTTACCGTTTAGGTATTGCTCCTACACGTTCTGCAGCCCGTCAGTTGGTTAATCACAAACACATTAATGTTAATGGTGCTGTGGTAAACATCGCTTCATACGCTTTAAAAGCAGGTGATGTGATCTCTGTACGTGAAAAATCTAAATCATTAGAAGCCATCACTACATCAGTAGCCGGAAGAAGAATCAATAAATACAGCTGGTTAGAATGGGATGCTAACGCCTTAACAGGTAAATTCCTAAACTATCCTAACCGCGACGAGATACCTGAAAATATCAAAGAAAACCTAATCGTCGAGTTGTACTCAAAATAATAACGATAATTATCCATGGGATGGTTGGCATTTTATGTCAATCATTTTCGTGGTTTAAATCAATTCAATTAGTAAACAATAAATAAAGGATATAAATGGCAATTTTAGCATTTCAAAAACCAGACAAGGTTATCATGCAGAAAGCAAATGATTTCGATGGTACGTTTGAGTTTCGTCCGTTAGAACCAGGCTTCGGTGTGACCATTGGTAATGCTCTGCGTCGTATCTTACTTTCATCACTCGAAGGTTATGCCATCACTTCTGTTCGTTTTTCGGGAGTTACGCATGAGTTTTCAACCATCAAAGGTGTTGTTGAAGACGTAACCGAGATCATTCTGAACCTGAAACAAGTTCGTTTCAAAAAAACAGGTGAGTCTGGTGATTCTGAAAAGATATTTGTTATCATAAATGGCCAGGACGCTTTTAAAGCCGGAGATGTTACTAAATTCTCTAATAACTTTACTGTTTTAAATCCTGATCTGGTTATCTGTAACATGGACTCATCAGTAACGCTTGAAATTGAGCTTACTGTAGGTAAAGGCCGTGGTTACGTAGCAAGCGAAGAAAATAAAAATCCGGATGCCAACGTTGGTGTTATAGCTATCGATTCCATCTTTACGCCTATTAAAAACGTAAAATATACTATCGAAAACTATCGTGTTGAGCAAAAAACCGACTATGAAAAATTAGTTCTGGATATTGCTACCGATGGATCAATTCACCCGGAAGACGCGTTAAAAGAAGCAGCCAAAATCCTGATCCAGCACTTTATGCTGTTCAGCGATGAGAACATGATGCTGGAAGCACAAGCTAAAGAAGAAACTAAAGAAGTTGACGAAGAGATCCTGCACATGCGCAAGATCCTGAAAACTGAACTGGTTGATCTTGACCTTTCTGTACGCGCATTGAACTGCTTGAAAGCTGCTGACATCCGCAGCCTGGCCGACTTAGTATCATACGATGTTGCTGATATGTTAAAATTCAGAAACTTTGGTAAAAAGTCATTAACTGAAATTCAGGACCTGGTTAAATCAAAAGGTTTATCTTTTGGTATGAACTTGTCTAAATTTAAGTTAGACGAAGAATAAGAATTTAAAAAGTGAGGCTGAGCATCTGTTCAAACCTCACTTTTTTATTTATATAATAATAAACAATTAGCGAAGGCATAATTCCGAAGGCTTGATTTTATCGCCGGACGGTATGCACGTGAAATAATTTAATAACAATGAGACACGGAAACAAAAACAATCACTTAGGCCGTACTACCAGCCACCGCAAAGCGATGCTGGCTAACATGGCAACTTCGCTTATTTTACACAAGCGTATCACTACAACATTAGCAAAAGCAAAAGTTTTACGCGGTTATGTTGAGCCACTTTTAACAAAATCAAAAAACGATACTACTCACTCTCGTCGTACGGTGTTTAGCTATTTACAAGACAAAGACGCGGTTACTATTTTATTCCGCGAAATTGCTGAGAAAATTGCTACCCGCCCAGGTGGTTACACCCGTATCGTGAAGTTAGAGAACCGTTTAGGCGATAACGCTGAAATGGCTATCATCGAATTAGTAGACTACAACACTGTTTATGGTGTTGATACTGCAGCTGCAGCTAAAAAATCAACCCGTCGTCGTGGTGGTTCTGGTGCTAAAGCAAAAGCAGCGCCTGCTAAAGAAACTGCTCCTGTTGAAGAAGCAAAAGTTGTTGAAGAAGAAGTTAAAGCAGAAGCACCAGTTGCTGAAGCTACTGAAACTCCGGCTGCTGAAGCTACTGCAACTCCAGAAAACGAGGAGAACGCTGAAAAAGGAGAATAATTTTAAATCCCTTAATACTAAAAGGCCTTGCTCATTTGAGCAAGGCCTTTTTTTGTTTTAAAGTATTTTGTCTTAACCTTGGTCTAATATAATAGAAACGCGTCATTGCGAGGCACGAAAGAATGAGGCTCGGAGAGTATCTATCGCGTCATGTCATTGCGAGGAGGAACGACGAAGCAATCTCCTCGCATTCAATGCAAGTGAGGAGATTGCCACGCTACGCTCGCAATGACATATCCTTTATGGATGATTGAGCGAATATTCAGTATAAAGTATAGCAGGCTGTTTTATCCTTAGAGAGCTTGGACTTTATAACGCATAGCATCACACCCTACTTATCTCCTCAACCTATAGGTCAACAACCCATCTATATCATCGACCTGTTTAAACCCACATTTGTCCATCATTTTTCTTGATGGCAGGTTATCAGCAAAGGTGCGTATAACTATTGCTTGCACTGCGTCATGACCGAAAGCCCATTGTATCATCGTTCTCAACGCCTCGGTAGCGTAACCTTTGTTGTGATGGTTGCCATCTATCATATAGCCAGTTTCTACTTCTCCTTTTTCGTTGGGCTCGCCGCCAAATCCCATTCCACCGATGGAAGTATTCGTATTCTTCAGCACTATCTCCCAATTGGTGTACCATTTATATTGTTCCGGGTATTCCAGCGTTTTAGGGAGCCAGAAATTGATCATAGCGTCATCTATTTCGTGCTGATAAAGCGGATCTATCAACATGGCAGATGGATTTAAGCCCAAGGATAGTTCCATAGCCGGCCTGTCAGTATGCATTAATTGCAATTGATGGTGTGTTAACGGTATCAATCGTAACCGTTCAGATTCGATAAAAAACATGTAATGATGGAATTAAATAACAATAGAAAAACTGTTCTCTTTTTTAAAGTGAAGGCTAAACCTGGTATACCAGGCTTTTGTTATGCAATTCCAGGCAGCGTAATGTGCGTGTTGAATGTGTTAAGTAACAGAGGCGTTTATTTAATGATACAAAGATAGGATTTAATTTCAAAACAGCTTTAGGCTTCGGACCTTCTGCCTTTAGCTATAATTTCTGCCAACCTGTCACCAATGTGTATAGCATTTCTGACGCAATATTTGTCATCCTGACTATATATACTGCCAAATAGCTATTGGCACAAACGTTGATAAATAGCAGTAGTTAGTAAAATATTAAATCAAGTAAAACAATCATATGTCTAAAATAATTGGAATCGACTTAGGAACAACAAACTCCTGCGTAGCTGTAATGGAAGGTAATGAGCCTGTAGTTATTGCTAACAGCGAGGGAAAACGTACTACGCCGTCCGTAGTAGCTTTTATTGACAACGGCGAGCGTAAAGTTGGCGACCCTGCAAAACGTCAGGCCATCACCAACCCTACAAAAACCATATCGTCAATCAAACGCTTTATGGGTAACCAGTTTAACGAAGTTACAAGTGAAGCAGCCCGCGTACCTTACAAGGTAGTAAAAGGCGATAACAACACTCCGCGTGTTGAAATTGGCGACCGTAAATACACTCCGCAAGAGATCTCAGCGATGATCCTTCAAAAAATGAAGAAAACTGCTGAAGACTTTTTGGGTACCGAAGTAACTGAAGCGGTTATTACCGTACCAGCTTACTTTAACGATGCTCAGCGTCAGGCTACTAAAGAAGCCGGCGAAATTGCAGGTTTAAAAGTACGTCGTATCATTAACGAACCTACTGCTGCTGCCTTAGCTTATGGCTTTGATAAAGCACACAAGGATATGAAAATCGCGGTATTTGACTGCGGTGGTGGTACACATGACGTATCTATCCTGGAATTAGGTGACGGTGTATTCGAAGTAAAATCAACCGATGGTGATACTCACTTAGGTGGTGATGACTTTGACCAGGTAATTATCGACTGGTTGGCTGATGAATTTAAAAGCGACGAAGGTATTGATCTGCGTAAAGATCCAATGGCTTTACAACGTTTAAAAGAATCTGCCGAGAAAGCTAAAATTGAGTTATCAAGCTCTGCACAAACAGAAATTAACTTACCATACATCACTGCTGTTGATGGTATGCCAAAGCACTTAGTTAAAACTTTAACCCGTGCTAAATTTGAACAACTGGCAGATAGCCTGATCAAACGTACTATCGACCCATGTAAATCAGCTTTGAAAAATGCTGGCTTAAGTACTTCAGATATCGACGAAGTTATCCTGGTAGGTGGTTCAACCCGTATCCCTGCTATACAGGAAGCTGTTGAAAAATTCTTTGGCAAAGCACCTTCAAAAGGTGTTAACCCTGATGAGGTTGTAGCTATTGGTGCTGCTATTCAAGGTGGTGTATTAACCGGTGAGGTTAAAGATGTGTTGCTGTTAGATGTTACCCCGCTTTCATTAGGTATTGAAACTATGGGTGGTGTAATGACCAAATTGATTGAGTCAAACACAACTATCCCAACTAAAAAATCTGAAACATTCTCAACTGCGTCTGATAGCCAGCCATCTGTTGAGATCCACATATTACAAGGTGAGCGCCCAATGGCTGCGGGTAACCGTACTATAGGTCGTTTCCACCTGGATGGTATACCACCAGCACCTCGCGGTGTGCCTCAGATCGAAGTAACTTTTGATATCGACGCCAATGGTATATTACACGTATCTGCTAAAGATAAAGCAACCGGTAAAGAACAAAAGATCCGTATCGAAGCTTCTTCTGGTTTAACTGATGCCGAGATCAAAAAGATGAAGGACGAAGCTGAAGCTAACGCTGATGCTGACAAAAAAGCAAAAGAAGAAGTTGAAAAACTGAACGCTGCTGATGCCCTGATCTTCTCGACAGAAAAACAACTGAAAGAATACGGTGACAAAATTTCAGCCGACAAAAAAGGTCCTATCGAAGCTGGTTTAACCAAGTTAAAAGAGGCTTATGCTTCTAAAAACTTTGACGCTATCGAAGCTGCTCAAACCGAACTGAATGCTGCATGGGCTACTGCATCTGAAGAGATGTACAAAGCCTCTGCCGAAGCAGGCCAGCCAGGTGCCGAAGGTGCTCCAGGCGCAGGCCCACAGGATCAAGGCGATACCGTAACCGATGTTGACTTTGAAGAAGTAAAAGACGATACTAAATAAAATAAGTGTTGTTGAATAATAAAAAGCCCGGTCAGGATTTTCCTGAACCGGGCTTTTCTGCTATTTATTATTTGTCATTCTGAGGAACGAAGAATCTACTAATCAGCCCTGCTTATTGCATAACAGATCCTTCACTGCGTTCAGGATGACAAAAATTGGCATATATAAAAACAAAAAATCCCGCACGGGGCGGGATTTTTAAATATGGTAAAGGGGTAATTAATCCCAAAGAGTTGATGGATAGGTACCGTTATTCACCAGTTCTGATATGCTTTTTTGTACAATAGGTTTGTCCTCTTTATAAGTTACACCGAACCATTTTGAACCGGTAGGGATAACTTTGAATGAAGCCTCACCGCTTTTGATCAATCCATCAGCTGCCAGTGGTATAAAGAATTCTGATTTGGGATTATTTTCATTAGCCTCCACAAACTCCTGAAACATGTGCAGGCTTTGCTTAAATATGGCTGGTGTAAAGCCCCAGAAGTTCATAGATACACGGGTGTCGTTTGATAAGGCGTGTTCTCCGGTAGTGTCTTTGTAAGCTACGCTGCCGTCTTCTTTAAAATAAACCTCGGTGCGCTCGTTAATCTCCACCATGTTGCCTTCGTCATCAACCTTACAAACACCGCGAGATACCGAGCCATAGTCAGACAAGGTCCGGTCAATCTGGTAACCGATCAATGAATAGGTATCATCAGAAACTTCGGTGGTTAAAAATTTGGCCATTTTTTCAAATGAATCATAACCATAAAAATCATCAGCATTGATCACGCAAAAAGGCTCATGAATCTGATCACGTGCGGCAAGTACGGCGTGGGCTGTACCCCATGGTTTGGCGCGTTCGATGGTTTTATCGATACCAAAAGGGGTTAAATCAAAACTTTGGTAAACATAATCAGTTTCGATACGTCCTTTAAGTTTGGGCTCAAAAATAGCCTTAAAATTATCGGCGAATTCTTCACGGATAATGAAACTAACTTTCCCAAAACCCGCTTTTATAGCATCATAGATGGAATAGTCGATAATTGTTTCTCCGTTGGGGCCAAAGCCGTCAACTTGTTTCATACTGCCATAACGGCTGGCCATTCCCGCGGCCAAAATAAGGAGTGTTGGTTTCATAAATATACTTTGGGGTATTTTGAAATAACTATATGCCCTTGCATAAATTTTTATAGTGAAATCAATCTATTAATGAAATTGTTTTAAAAAAAGCATTAATTATTTGATATATCTGAAATCCTGACCGGCTTTGATATTCAATAATAATTCATAAATGAGGCGTATCACATTATCTACGTCTTCTTTATGGATCATTTCAACAGTGGTATGCATGTATCTTAGCGGTAAAGATATTAATACCGAAGGTACACCTTCATTTGAATAAGCGAATGCATCGGTATCGGTGCCGGTTGAACGTGATGAGGCCTGGCGCTGAAAAGGGATATTAGCTTTTTGGGCTGTTTCAATGAGCAGCTTGTTAAAATTGTTTTGAATCGCAGGCGCATATGATACCACCGGACCTTTACCGCAAGCCAAATCACCCTGGGTTATTTTGTTGATCATGGGCGTTTGTGTATCATGTGTAACATCGGTTACAATGGCTACATCAGGTTCTATTTTACTGGCTATCATTTCAGCACCGCGTAAACCTATTTCTTCCTGTACCGCATTTACGATATATAAACCGAAAGGTAGTTTTACTTTATTTTCTTTTAATAAACGGGCAACCTCTGCTATCATAAAGCCGCCTGCTCGGTTATCCAAGGCCCGACCAACATAATAACGATCATTCAGGATCATAAACTCATCCTCGTAGGTAATTACGCAACCTACATGGATGCCCAGGTTTTCTACTTCTTCTTTCGATGTGCATCCACAATCAAGAAAAATGTTTTTTAAGGTTGGCGCTTCTTCTTTATCGCCGCCCAAACGGGTATGAATTGCCGGCCAGCCGAAAACAGCTTTTACTACACCTTTATCGGTATGTATGTTCACCCTTTTGGAAGGAGCTATCTGATGGTCTGAACCACCGTTGCGGATCACATAGATTAATCCGTCATTGGTAATATAATTTACAAACCAGGATATTTCATCAGCATGGGCTTCTATAACTACTTTATAATCGGCCTTTGGATTGATAACACCTACCGCGGTACCGTAATTATCTACATAATGGGTATCGATATACGGTTTGAGATAATCGAGCCATAATTCCTGGCCTTTCCATTCAAAACCGGTAGGAGAAGGGTTGTTTATATATTTTTCAAAAAATGAAAGAGAGGTTTCGTTTACGATGGGAGTATGCGTTGAGGCATCAGATTTTTTTTTAGCCATATTTTTTAGCAAACTATTTTTTAGTAATAAGCAAATATAGCAAAGTAGATGTTAAAGCCCTAAAATAGCCTGCCACAATGGAAATAAAAACACGTTTTTATTATTAATTTAATACTAATGTTAGAGCATTAGCGTTTTTTTTTGAAATATGTAAAATTTAAGCCACTTGATTAATTAGTTGTGATTAACTGTAGGTTTTACATTAATGCCACATTAATATTCATTTCAAATTCATTGTAGTTTCTTAATTTTACATCCATCTATAATTTACCCCACGCCGTGAAACTGATTAAGCTAATTTGTATATTATTTATAGTAGGGCTAACCTCTTGTAATGTGGTGCAATATGCCACTGTGCCTGTTGATTATGCCCCCAAGCTGGTATTTAGAACCGATACTGCCCGCATCCTGGTGGTTAACCATGTTGTTTTTGATTCAACCCGCATCAACAAGCGAAAGATCATGGCCCTCAAAGCCGCGGCCTACAGCGCTGTAACCGGGGCCGAGAAAGAACTGAAATTGTTACCAGGTATTAAAATTTCCAGTATTGTAGACTCTGTATCATTTAGCGCTAATAAAGATTCTGTAAAACACCTGGCGGCCAAATACAAGGCCAACTATGTTTTAACGCTTGATGCTTTTAATGCAGGCCTGATACTGGATAATGTACAGTATGACGGCAATGCCCAGATAGCTTATTACAGCACCAAGGCTACAGTGACTTTTACTTTACATGAAAGTAATGGTATTTTCTTTAAAAAGCTCAAGGGTATAGCCACGGAGCCACAGGACGGCAGGTTTGGCTATTCTATTGACGGTGCGGCCCGAAATGCAGCGCTTGATGCATTAAAAGATTATTTGCCTTATACCATTACCAACTACCGGCCGCTTTATAACCAGGGCGATCAGATGGCCCTGTCTGTACGCTATATCCTGGCAGGACGGTTTGATTTGGCCTTTAAGATACTTAACCCCATTATTGACGGATCCGACCTTAAACAAGCCAGCAGGGCCGCTTATAACCTGGCTGTAGTTTACGAGGCACAAGGTGATATTGACGAGGCGCTTGACCTGGCCAAGCTATCTAACCAGAAACAGCAAAATGATTATGCTACCACATTGATTGCAGCGCTGATTAAGGAGTAAGATATTTTTCCAGTATTTCGTATTCAAAGCCTTGCCGGGCAAACAACTGTCCGGTGTGCTGAAACCCGGCGTTGATGTAAAAGCTGATGGCGGTTACCCGTGCATTGCACCATAATCTTTTAGCACCGTTGGTGCGGGCAAAATCTGTAATATATGCCAGCATTTGGGTACCGATACCTTTACCCTGTACAGCCCCGTCGACCGCGAATTTACGGAACTGGTAATCATCGCCTTTAGTAAACAGAGATATAACACCCACCACGTTATTATCTTGAAAAGCGGCAAAATGCAGGCCATGATTATCCTCTTCCATTTCCATTTCGTGCAGTTTTTGTTCGGGATAAAGCACCTGCCGGCGCAGGCGCCAGGTGAGTTCGGGGCGTATTTGTTCTATATGGATCATGGATGTTTGTGTCATGGTGTAATTAGCAGATGATTGCCACTACTCATTTTTTTGTAAGATAGTTTTAATAGCTCCAGTGCATATTGGGCATCGTCTTTTGTGCAAATGTAGAAACTGATCCAACCGGTATTTTTAAAAGAATGATGATCCATAATGCGGTTATGTTGTAAAAGACTCTTTTTTTGATCGCGGCTCAGTAGCATATCTAACAATCCGTTCCCATGTATGTGACCTATTTCTTTCCCGGAGTAGTTAAGTTGTAACCCTCCGTATTTATGCATACTGACAAATGTACCATCCCAGTTTAAAACTTCGGTCTCAATTTCATCCATCCAATCAAGCAATGTTGGTTTTGTTATAAAAGTTAATACTTTAAGCAGGCAATCAAATACAATAGCCAGCCCTGGAATGAACTTTAAGAAACCAAAGTATTTTATAATAAAGGTAAACATATTACTTTTCCTCGCTGAGTTGTTTGATGTGCTCCATAACACGCATATGTACATTCCGGGTAATGCTTTGCGCCCAGATATCATAATACCAGGCCGGAAACACATATAGCTTGTACCAACTGTTACCCACCAGGGTAGTGGTGTTGTTGCCATTATCTTTCAATAAAAACTGTCCTCGCAAAATATCGATATGACCCATTATTTCCGGATCACGGGGTTGATGGGTAATATCGAAAGTGAGATTTTTATCCTTATCATAGGTTACTATCTTTTCGTCAAACACATAACCATTGCTAAAGATACATTTGCGTTTGGCGCCTAAGTAGTAACCGTCGGCGGTAGATTCAACGGGGCTTGGCATCCCAATTTTAAAAAGCCAAAATTTTTCAGGGGCTTTTATCCGTTTATAGGCCACCACATGTTTCCACACTTCGGTTACAGGGGCATTGATTACTATCTTATCACTCACCATATTTTCATAATGATGCATGGAAACCGAATCGGCTACAAATATGAGCAGGAGTAAGGAAATAATGCTCACGTTAAGCGTATCGTTATCCCTATGAAACATGCCCCGGCCCATTAATATCCCCAGGAAAATAAAGCAAAACAGCAGTGGTGATACTATAATAAGACAGATGGTTCCTTCTTTCAAAAAGATATAGCTTAAAACAATAGCGATCATCCCATTTATACAAGAGATCCCGATAAGTTTGCGGGTCTTTAATGTATAAAGATTACGTAAAAAATAGGCATTGATAATACCCATAAGAATAGGTATGATCACAAATTCCGAAAAAACAAGCAACCCGCTGCCAACTAATAACAGCTTATTTAATCCAATCAAGATCATGCCTAACAGGTTTGAGGCGGCATAACCCCAGGCTTTGGCAGATTGTATTTTATTCATTGTGATGGTCTGGGATAAATCATATAACTCCGCTTTAAATATATTCTTTTTTTAAATGTTAAGCCAACTATAATGCTGTAGGCATTCATCCGTTTCCTGATATTTTTGACATTCCCCCTTCACCTCAAAATCCGTATCTTTGCGGCAACATAAATAACCCATCTATGCTTAAAGGATTTTTTAATGTTCCGCCGCCGCAAAACGAGCCTGTTTTAAACTATGGCCCGCGCAGTTTGGAACGTGTAGCGCTTAAAGCCGCCTTAGAGGAAGCCCGCGCTCAACAACTGGATATACCTATGTACATCGGCGACAAAGAAGTACGTACGGGCACTAAGCTCGAGATCCGTCCGCCGCATGATCATAAACATTTACTGGCTACTTTTTCTGAAGGTGATGCCAAACACGTTACCGCTGCTATTGATGCAGCCCTGGCTGCCAAAGCCAACTGGGAAAATTTAGCCTGGGAGCAACGTGCCGCTATATTTTTAAAAGCTGCTGAATTAATAGCCGGTCCGTACCGTGCCGAAATTAATGCGGCAACGATGTTGGGTCAGTCTAAAAATGCCTACCAGGCTGAAATTGATTCGGCCTGTGAGCTGATCGACTTTCTGCGCTTTAACGTAGAATATATGACCGAGATCTACGAGCAACAGCCACCGGTATCAGGTAAAGGTGTTTGGAACCGTGTGGAGCAACGTCCGCTGGAAGGTTTTGTGTTTGCCTTAACGCCATTTAACTTTACGGCTATCGCAGGTAACCTGCCTGCATCTGCGGCCATGATGGGGAACGTAGTAGTATGGAAACCGGCCTACACTCAGATATATGCTGCCAACGTGATCATGAAGGTGTTTAAAGAAGCAGGCGTACCTGCCGGCGTTATTAACCTGATTTATGTTGATGGCCCGGTTGCAGGTGAAGTTATATTTAACCATCCTGATTTTGCCGGTATCCACTTTACAGGATCAACCAAAGTGTTCCAGAACATCTGGCAGACTATCGGTACCAATATTCATAAATATAAAACCTACCCACGCATTGTAGGTGAAACCGGTGGTAAAGATTTTGTACTAGCCCATCCAAGCGCCAATGCCGATGTAGTAAGTACTGCCCTGGTTCGTGGTGCGTTTGAATACCAGGGACAAAAATGTTCTGCCGCTTCACGTGCTTATATCCCAGCTTCGCTATGGCCGGCGGTAAAAGCTAATATGCAGCGCGATATCACTTCGTTTAAAATGGGTCCGGTTGAGGATTTTGAAAACTTCATCAACGCCGTAATCACCGAAGTATCGTTTGATAAACTGGCTAAATATATTGATGCGGCTAAAGCTGATAAAGGTGTTGAAGTAGTTGCCGGCGGTAATTATGACAAAACCGCAGGTTGGTTTATAGAGCCTACTGTATTAAAAGTAGATGATCCGTACTATGTAACCATGTGCGAGGAGCTATTTGGTCCCGTATTGACCATTTACGTGTACGAGGACGCTAAATTTGATGAAGTGCTTAACATTGTAGATAAAACATCTATCTACGCGCTTACGGGCTCTATTATATCGCAGGACAGGTATGCCATTGAAAAGGCTACCTATCATTTACGCAATGCTGCGGGTAACTTTTACATCAATGATAAACCTACAGGTGCCGTTGTTGGTCAGCAACCGTTCGGTGGTGCCAGAGGTTCTGGTACTAACGATAAAGCTGGTTCCATGATCAACCTGCTGCGCTGGGTATCTCCACGCACCATTAAGGAAACTTTTGACCCGCCAAAGGATTACAGATATCCGTTTTTGGAAAAAGAAGTGTAGTTAGATGTGCAGATATGCGGATGTGCAAATGTGCAGATGATAAAAAACAAAGAAGCCGGACTTATTGCCCGGCTTCTTTGTTTTGGTTTACGATGTGTTTTATATAGATATCATCTAAAATTTGCACATCCGCACATCTGTTACTTAAACTTAAACACGTTCTCCATATTATCGTTGTTGTGGGTGCTCACCTTCATGTCGGCTATCTGGCCGGTGCTCAGGCTGTAAACCCAGCCGTGTACGCTCAGTTCCTGGCCGCTTTTCCATGCATTTTGTACGATGGTGGTTTTGCAAAGATTATATACATTCTCTTTCACGTTAAGCTCTACCAGGCGATTGCCGCGTTCGGTATCATCGGTAATAGCATCAAGCTCGTCGGCATGCAGGCGATAAACATCCTTAATATGGCGCAGCCAGTTATCAATCAATCCGAAGGCTTTATTGCTCATAGCGGCAAGCACACCGCCGCAACCATAGTGACCGGTTACAATTACATGTTTTACTTTCAATACGTTCACCGCATAATCCAGCACACTCAGCATATTCATATCGGAGTGGATAACCATGTTGGCGATATTACGGTGTACAAATATTTCGCCGGGGGCCGTATTGGTGATCTGATTAGCGGGTACCCGACTATCAGCGCAGCCAATCCAGAGTACCGGTGGATTTTGACCGTTGGCCAGTTTGGTGAAAAAGTCTGGATCTGAATCTAACGCGTTGGCGATAAATTGCTTGTTACCTTCCAGCAAACCTTCATAAGTGATGTGGCTGGTGTCGTGAATACTTGTTTGGGCGCACATAGATGTAAATGTTAAAAAGTGAATGATCTAAACCGATTTGCTTTTATCTATCCGGAATACCCGGCTTATTTTATGTAAAGCTACCGGCGAAAGATCGTAATATAAAATGGTAAGCAAAATTAGTGGAATGAAATAGAATATCGCAAAATCATACAAATTAAAAAAGAAGCCGCCCATGATGCCCCCGAAAAAATAGAAGCCCAGTACGGTAAGCCGTATATAGATCTTATTCCGGGTAGTTTCAGTTTTGGCAGTATTGGGATGAAACCATTCTGATACATCGCCACCAAGATCTGTAAACAGGCCGGTTAAATGGGTCGATTTGATTAGCCCACCGGATATGGTAGACACCAGGCTGTTTTGTAAACCCATACAAAAAATGATCACCCCAATGACTATTTCGCGCTCGGTTTCTGTTTCGCGGTAAAAGTTATGACCATAAATAGCCACAAACAACAGCAGTATAATTTCGATAACTATGGGGATAGAGTGAGCCCGGTAGCGGCTTTTATGTTCCAGTGAGTGTACAATGAAGTTAGATATAAAGGCACCTGCAAAAAACATCATCAGCCATATCACAAACACCACAATCTCGCTCCAGTTTTGTTCAACTACATGCTTGGCCAGGTTGGCCACATGTCCGGTAATGTTGGAGGTGAATGCTAAAAAAGCGATCATCCCCGCCACATTGGTTACCCCCGATACAAAAGCGGTTGATGATGCCAGCAATAAATTTTCTTTTAAGGTGCGTGTTTCTTTTGATTGCCTCAGCATAAAATATCCTTGCTTGTTGCTTCAGTATAAAAATAGGATAAAAATTGAAGGATTGGGTATGAAAATCTGAGTCATCCCGAATTTATTTCGGGATCCCACATGTATGAATTTACATCATGCAGGTTTAATTGTCCTGTGGGATGCTGAAACAAGTTCAGCATGACCGGTGATGGTAAAAAAAGAACCCCGGCCATTTCCATGAACCGGGGCAAACCAAACATAAACCTCTCCCTTTGCAGGTCGTGGGGAGAATCTTTGAAGGCTTAAGGGCAGCAGCCTTATTTAGTGTTGAGCAACGGCATTAGCGTTGTCAAACTCATACACATAACCTAAGTTATGCGGACTGCTGCTGGAAACTTTAAGGTCCTTGATCAGGCCCGAACCCAGGTCAATTACCCAACCATGAACTTCCAGATCGTGACGTTCCATCCAGGCATTTTGAATGATGGATGTTTTGCACACATTATATACCTGTTCGCTCACGTTAAGTTCAACCAGGCGGTTGGTGCGTTCCTGTACATCTTCAATGGCATCCAGTTCTTTGGCATGTAAGCGGTAAACATCTTTTATATGGCGTAACCAGTTATCAATAACACCAAACTGTTTGTTGCTCATGGCAGCAGCTACACCGCCGCAGCCGTAATGGCCGGCTACAATAACGTGTTTTACTTTCAACACGTTTACGGCATAATCCAATACGCTTAACATATTCATATCGGTATGTACTACCACGTTGGCAATGTTGCGGTGTACAAATACTTCGCCTGGTTTGGTGCCGGTTACTTCATTGGCTGGTACACGGCTATCGGCACAGCCTATCCATAATACTTCCGGGCTTTGGCCTTTAGCCAGTTTTTTAAAATAGTCCGAATCTTCCTGTAGTTTCAGGTCAACCCATTGGCTGTTGCCACGTATTAAAGCGTTATAACTGTTGTCGTTAACCAATTTGAAATTATTATCTATTGAGGTCATGATTTTTCTTAGTTAGTGGGGTTATACATTAATTCTTTCAAAGGCGGTACATCGTACTTGTCCTTTATGTCATGTAATTGCACAACGATGCCCTTGGTATAGGCGTTGTGCTTGTAATTGTGGATGATTTCGATCACATCCGGGTCGATATACCTGGAGTTTGATCCGTCGATGATCACATCTGTGCCTTTTGGTAAACTGGTTAAGGTTACCTGTATGGCAGCTTTATTTAAAAAGGATACTTCCTCTGCAAGTTTTATCCTGATCACTTTTTTATCGCCATTGCGATCAATCTGGTAAAAATATGGGTTGCGTAAATTGGTACGCAGGATATAAAATACACCCACCAGCATACCAATGCCTACACCTATGAGCAAATCGGTTAATACTACTGCTACTATAGTGACTACAAACGGGATAAATTGGTTCAACCCTAACTGCCACATATGCTTAAACAGGCCGATGCGGGTTAATTTATAACCGGTCATGAGCAGTATAGCTGCCAGGCACGATAACGGTATCAAATTGATCAGGAACGGAATGCAAAGCAACGATACCAGCAGGAGTAAACCATGGGTTATACTGCTCATTTTGGTACGTGCACCGGCATTTACGTTGGCCGATGAGCGAACGATTACGGCTGTCATGGGCATACCGCCTAATAAACCGCTGGTGATGTTGCCAATTCCCTGGGCAACCAGCTCGCGGTTAGTGGGTGATATACGTTTTATCGGGTCGATCTTATCAACGGCTTCCAGGCTAAGCAAGGTTTCTAAACTGGCTACTACGGCTATGGTGAAGGCTGTTATCCAAACCTCTTTATTACCAATGGCGCTAAAGTTGGGCGATTTAAATAAACCAAAAAACTCGGTGCTGCTGTTTACAATAGGTATGTGTACAAATTGCTTGTTCAACAAGGCAAATCCGGTTCCGGCAAATGCGGCACTAAGTCCAATACCTGTTAAAACAACCAGTAAGGGAGCCGGAATGATAGCCAGTTTTTTAAACCTGGGCCAATAAATAAGCAATAGGATGGAAACAACTGCAATGATTACTGCACCATAATTAATCCGGGCTACAGCTCGCAGTATACCTGAAAAAGTATTGTGCTCGTCTACCTGGCTAAAGCGTTCATCTCCTTCAAAGTCGGCGTCGTATCCAACAGCGTGCGGAAACTGCTTCATGATAAGGATGATACCTATAGCTGCAAGCATCCCTTCAATTACTGCCGAAGGGAAGTAGTTGGCTATAGTACCTGCTTTTAATATACCCAACAGCATCTGGAATACACCGGCCAGCACAATAGCAAGCAAAAAGGTTTCGTACGAGCCCAGTTTAGTGATGGCATTTAATACAATAACCGTTAAACCGGCTGCCGGACCTGCCACACTAAGTTGCGAGCCACTGAATGTACCTACAACTATACCGCCAATAATGCCTGTTAATACGCCGGCAAACAGCGGAGCGCCGGATGCCAGGGCTATGCCTAAACATAAAGGTAACGCTACCAGGAATACAACAATACTCGACGGAAGGTCTTTCTTTAAGTTTTTGGGTAAGAAATATTTTTTCAGGTTGAGATTGCCCACAGCAAAGCCACCTTGCTTATCTTGCATAAGATCGATAATTTGAATGAAACCATCGTCCTGATATATGATCAGGATGATAAATTCATCACCGTTAATAAATTATTTTGATAAAAATTTAAATGAATTGTAAAGCGTTAACATCCGGATAGGGAAGTATCCGGTTAATCATTTAAACGTTGGGAGGGGGCGTGGGGACAACAGGATGGTATGCCTGCTTGTACAGATGGTCTTCCTGGTTATGAAGTATATTGCTTTCTGTAACAAATGTAATATGCGCTACACTGTACAGATAATATTCATCAAAGGCTTTTTTCTCCTTAAAAGCATCCTTATCCGGATTTTCTTTTCCGGTTTTGGATTCCTGTTCAAGCTGAAGGATAACTGCCCTTACAGTTTTAGTATCAAGATGCAAAAACACAGGAGCAAGGGATATGGCCATCTTTATCATAAAGACACCCATAAACATTACTACTATCAGCGTTTTGAAATTCCTGATCCTCATTATTACAAATATACAAAATTACAGATGTTAGAACGTGATGAATATGGTTTTAGTCTAACTCTTACAATTTAATTACTATTTTTAAGTTATTACGAACAATCTGAATTGTGAAACATAATGAGTGCTTATAAGGGAGCCGATAATGTATATTGGTTATTTAGTTCTTCAGCTCAGGCAATTGCTGCCTTTATAGGGTTTCTGGCAGCAGGTTTCTTCTTTTCTTATGATTTGATGGATAAGCAAGTAGAAAAAGATGAGACTCTTGAAGTAATTTATGTTGATATCAAAAACCAATACTTTAAAAGATTAAAAGCATTATTTATACTTACCGGCTTCTCCATATTATTAAGCTTAGGTGTAGTTTTTATAAATGGTTATGATTTTGGTATCTATAATTTAGTAATAGCCATTATTGTGGGTGTGGTAAATATAGTTACTGTTATATGGGCCATTACTTTTGTTATTTTTATTATTGACCCCGATAAGGTTAAAAAGACCGTCGAAAAATTGATTAAAGAGGAGGAAAGTGTTTTTGAACCTGCGCAGGGCAATTCTTTAACCAGCACTAAATTTCTGGAAGGTTTTGCCGAACTGGAAAACTTACTAAGAGATCTGGCCAAAAAATACAGGTTGGAGTCTTTTGGCCGTTTTCGAGACTTTCAGCCCCTGGGACAGATCATCAGGTCGTTATATGAAAGAAGGGTTATTAGCAGGGATTCGTTACGCGAGTTAAGCGAAATGAACAAGATTCGTAATCTGATAGCTCATGGCGAAATAAATAACATCGAGCAGCGGATTGGTGATACTTTAAATAAGGTAACGGCCGAGGTTAAGACAAAAATAAATTCGTAGATACCCAGCTCAGAATATTTCCTCGATTGTCATGATTCACCTCAAATTTGTCGTTTTTACACCTCATCACATCTGTTTAATGCCTGTATGTTTGTATCACACAATCAAAACAAAATAATAAATATTAAAACATCATGGCGACTCAAATTTTTATAAACCTTCCGGTTAAAGACCTGAACAGATCAATTGAATTTTTTACCAGCCTGGGTTATAGCTTTAACCCTCAGTTCACCAACGAGCAAGGTGCATCGTTGGTTATCAGCGACAATATATATTTTATGCTGCTGACTGAGCCCTTCTTTAAATCATTTATTAAAAAAGAAATTGCTGATGCTACTAAAGTAGCCGAGGCCATCCATTGCATTTCGGTAGATAGCCGGGAAGCGGTTGATGAGATGGTGCGCAAGGCCGTGGCAGGCGGTGCTACTGTACCTAACGAAAAGCAGGATTATGGCTGGATGTACGGGCACGGTTTTCAGGATCTTGACGGTCACCTGTGGGAATTTGCCTATATGGATATGAGCGCTATGCCGCAGCAGCAGTAATTTACATTCTTGTCATGCTGAACGGAGTGAAGCATCTGATTGCCTATATGCAAGGCGTACAAATAGATCGTTCGTTCCTCAGGATGACAAGGGGGGATTAGACTTACGAAGTTTTAAAAACTTCGTAAGTCTAGAAGCGCGTTATATTATTGCTTTTTCGCGCCGTTGTTGGTGTTGTCACCAACAACTTATTATCACAGCTCAGGCAGTAGAATGTTGGTGACAACACCAACATTGGCGAGGAGATCCTTCGGTCCTCTGGATGACAATGGTAAAAAACAACATAAAAAAACACCATCCGGTTATGGATGGTGTTTTTTTATGTTGTCCCGCACCTTTCAGCGGGCCGGTCGTCTATCAAACTTTGATCTCAACTTCAACACCGCTAGGCAATTCAAGCTTCATCAGGGCATCTACAGTTTTTGAGTTAGAGCTGTAAATGTCTAATAAGCGCTTGTATGAGCATAATTGAAATTGCTCACGTGCTTTTTTGTTTACGTGTGGTGAACGTAAAACGGTGAAAATTTTCTTTTCGGTTGGTAACGGAAGTGGTCCGCTAACTACAGCGCCAGTTGGCTTTACTGTTTTTACGATTTTCTCAGCAGATTTATCTACCAGGTTGTAATCGTAAGATTTTAATTTGATCCTGATTCTTTGGCTCATTTTGTTTTTTGTTTTTGTGATTTCACCGATTTACTGATGATTTCACCGATTTTAATTAGTTACCCTAAGAGCTATTTATTAGAGTAACTGTGATTTATTATAAGATTACACCGACCATCTGTGAAATCACAAAAAGATCGGTGTAATCAAAGATTTATTTATGCGTTTTGAGCAGCTTTTTTGCCTTTTGCTTTGGCTACTACTTCGTCCTGTACGTTACGTGGTGCTTCAGCATAGTGATCAAACTCCATGGTTGAAGTAGCACGACCCGAAGTAATGGTACGTAACTGGGTTACATAACCAAACATTTCAGAAAGTGGTACAGTAGCTTTAATAACCTGCGCGCCTGCACGTGAATCCATACCTAAAAGTTGGCCACGACGACGGTTCATGTCACCGATAACATCACCCATGTTTTCTTCAGGGGTAAGGATCTCGATTTTCATGATCGGCTCCAGCAATACTGGTTTACATTTTGGCAATGCCTCACGGTAAGCCATTTTAGCAGCTAACTCAAATGATAAAGCATCTGAATCGACAGCGTGGAACGAACCATCAATTAAACGAACTTTTAAGCTGGTTAATGGATAGCCGGCTAATACACCGTTTACCATTGAAGCTTCGAAGCCTTTTTGAACAGATGGGATAAACTCACGAGGGATTGAACCACCGCTAATTTCGTTCACAAACTGTAAACCTTCTTTACCTTCGTCATTTGGAGAAAGGATAACCTGTATATCGGCAAATTTACCACGACCACCGGTTTGTTTCTTGTATGTTTCGCGGTGTTGGATAGTACCTGTGATAGATTCTTTGTAAGCAACTTGCGGAGCACCTTGATTAACCTCTACTTTAAACTCACGTTTTAAGCGGTCCATGATGATATCTAAGTGAAGCTCGCCCATACCTGAAATTACAGTTTGGCCGGTTTCTTCGTCAGAGTTTACACGGAAGGTTGGATCCTCTTCGGCTAATTTACCAAGAGCCATACCTAATTTATCTACGTCGGCCTGAGTTTTAGGCTCAATGGCTAAACCGATAACCGGCTCTGGGAAGTTCATTGACTCCAGAATGATCGGGTGTTTCTCGTCGCAAAGAGTATCACCAGTTTTGATATCCTTAAAGCCTACTACCGCAGCAATATCACCTGCACCTACGTTAGGGATAGGGTTTTGCTTGTTAGCATGCATTTGGAATATACGGCTGATACGCTCTTTGTTGTCAGAACGCATGTTATGTACGTATGAACCTGCTTCCAGGTTACCAGAGTAAACGCGGATAAAGCACAAACGACCAACGAATGGATCGGTTGCAATTTTAAATGCTAAAGCGGCAAATGGCTCTTTAACATCCGGTTTACGTAATATTTCTTCGCCAGTATCAGGGTTAGTACCGATGATACCTTCTACGTCCATTGGTGAAGGCAATAATTCCATCACATAGTCAAGCATGGTTTGTACACCTTTGTTTTTGAAAGATGAACCGCAAACCATAGGAACAATCTTAGCATCTAAAACCGCTTTACGTAAAGCGTCAAGCACTTCGCGTTCAGTGATGGTTTCAGGAGCGTCAAAGAATTTTTCCATCAGGCTTTCGTCATACTCAGCTACTGATTCCAATAATTTCTCTCTCCACTCGGTCGCTTCTTCAACCATATCCTCTGGGATAGGCACTTCAGTAAAGGTCATACCTTTATCATGCTCATTCCAAACAATACCTCTCCAGTTAATTAAGTCAACCACACCTTTAAAATGCTCTTCAGCACCAATAGGTAATTGCAATGGAACAGCGTTGCTGCCTAACATGCTTTTAACTTGTTTAACAACGTTTAAGAAGTCGGCACCAGAACGGTCCATCTTATTAACGAAACCGATACGGGCAACGTTATAGTTGTTAGCAAGCCTCCAGTTAGTTTCAGATTGTGGCTCAACACCATCAACCGCGCTAAAAAGGAAAACCAAACCATCTAATACACGCAGGGAGCGGTTTACCTCTACGGTAAAATCCACGTGTCCTGGAGTATCAATGATGTTCATGTGATAGTTATGGCCCCTGTATTTCCAGTTTACGGTAGTAGCAGCAGAAGTGATAGTGATACCACGCTCTTGCTCTTGTGCCATCCAGTCCATGGTTGCAGCACCTTCGTGCACTTCACCAATTTTGTGGCTAACACCAGCGTAATAAAGGATACGTTCGGTTGTGGTGGTTTTACCGGCATCAATGTGGGCGGCAATACCTATGTTTCTTGTATATCTTAAATCTCTTGACATTTTAATTATTGAGTTATCGAATTATTGAATTAATGAATATTTAAATGTTCATTGAATCTGCGAAGTAATGAATTATTGATTAGCATGATGTTACCAAATCAATAATTCACTAATTCAATAATTCACTAATTAGAATCTGAAGTGTGAGAACGCTTTGTTAGCTTCAGCCATTTTGTGCGTATCTTCTTTTTTCTTCACTGCTGCACCTTCACCTTTAGCTGCTGAAATGATCTCACCGGCTAATTTCTCCATCATGGTTTTTTCACCACGACGACGGGCATAGCTGATCAACCATTTCATACCTAAAGCGATTTTACGCTCCGGACGAACTTCGGTTGGCACCTGGAAGTTAGCACCACCTACACGGCGGCTTTTTACTTCAACAGCAGGCATTACATTGTTTAAAGCCTTTTTCCAGGTCTCTAAACCATTTTCGCTGGTTTTTTTCTCAACGATGTCAACTGCGTTGTAGAATATAGAGTACGCGGTAGATTTTTTACCATCATACATCATGTTATTTACAAACCTTGTTACCAGGGTATCATTGAACCTTGGATCAGGAAGGATAATTCTCTTTTTTGGTTTTGACTTTCTCATTGCTATCTATCCTCCTTAATTATTTCTTTTTACCTTTTGCAGGCGCTGCAGCAGCTTGACCTGGTTTAGGGCGTTTAGTACCATATTTAGAACGACGTTGGTTACGACCGGCTACACCTGATGTATCTAATGCACCACGGATGATGTGGTAACGTACACCTGGTAAATCCTTAACACGACCACCGCGGATCAACACGATAGAGTGCTCCTGCAAGTTGTGACCTTCACCTGGGATGTAAGCATTTACTTCTTTACCATTGGTTAAGCGCACACGGGCAACTTTACGCATTGCTGAGTTTGGTTTCTTAGGGGTAGTGGTATACACACGGGTGCATACGCCTCTTCGCTGTGGACAGCTGTCCAACGCTGGTGACTTACTCTTGTCAACCAGAGCTACTCTACCTTTTCTAACTAATTGCTGAATAGTAGGCATTTTTCCTTTTTTGTATTTACAGTTTTATCCTTATTTTAAGGACTGCAAAGGTAGCTACTATTTTTTGATTTTCAAGGGGTTGTATAAAAAAGTTTTTGTAATAGGTTGAGTGGGTGCGGGTGCGGGGTGCGAGAGTGAGATTTTTAGGTGGAATTTTTTGCTAATAATTTCAGTATTAAGGTATTCAAGCCTATGGTCGGTGTTATCACCGCACCATTGTATTATTAGCTTAAAGAAGATCTTGTAATGATGTAGTTTGATCACAACGTGGTGCGGTGATAACACCGACCACTGGCTTAATAGTGTTGGATATCACCAGATATTACTCTCCAAAATGGTCATCTAACACCGTCCTGGTCTTATTTCCCAGTTTCACGTCTTTTATCTCCCCAGATCCTTCAAAGGCAATACAGATGCCCGCAATTTGGGTAATGGTTTGGCTGATGGGTTTTGTAAAGATGAGCTTGTTGTTCAGGTAAACGCTTAATGTCATGTCCTTAACCTCGCATTTGAGTTTTTGGAATTGGCTGAAATCGCAGCCAAAGGCACTCAGGTCATTATCTTTACCGGATACCCAGTCGGATGAGGTATATATATTCAAATCAGAAATGCAGCCTTTATCGGCCAGGGGAATAATGATGGCGTTTTGTTTACCTAAAATATACAGGATCAATTTACGGCAGGATGATTCATCGGCCCTTGAGGTATTACGTAGCGTGGTTTCGAAAGTAAAATTACCGCCCTCCAGTCCGTCAAATTCCCGTACATTATAAAAACTGAGCCATTGACCATTAAATACGGGGGATGATAACTTTAAGGCCAGGGTTTTACTATCCAGACCCAAGCCCCCGGGTTGATGGATATCCTTATCGGCCAGGTAAATAGGGGAGTTGTTTCTTCTGATAATGCCGGTCCATCCATGGGTTTTAATGAATACCGGGCTTTCTTTTTTTACCTGCCCGTTAGCTATCAGCTTTGCTGTAAAATAACCCGGATAATAATAAATAGAAGTATGCTGCCTACCGCTGCTAGCCAATCTTTCTACCCGCGACGGATCCCAGCTTTGCTGCAGGGTTACGCTATCTATATTTAATGCCGACGCGTCATAATCAAATACAACAGAATTGGGCAGGCCATCGGTCACCTTTCTGCTCGAAAACTTAACCACGCCGTTTAAATTGGCTTTGACTGTTTTTTTAGGATTGGTGTTCCAGGCTGCTAAAACACCTAACGCTACAATAACTAAAGCTGCTGCGAGTGTGGCTATAACATACTTTTTTTGTTTGGCGCCAACTGGGGTAACGGGTTGCTTATGACATATTGGATTGATTGGTGTGGCTTTTTTATAGGTTCGCCAGTCCTCAGATCCCGCAAAGCGTGCCATAGTATTTAACGTGGCTATGGTGGGCGAACTATTGTATTTAACCCGCCCCCAAATACGTTTGAGGGTAGTGATGCTTAGCAGGGTGCCGGTTTTCTGAAATATAAGCTCACCCAGTTTTTCAAAATCATGATCGCTCCAGGACGAGCCTTCGCCCCAATCCAGCGATTTTTCTACCGTTTTGCACCAAATATTAATATATGAAGCCTCTTCCTGCATGGTTTATGACCCGTGAACGCGATTGAATGTATTTGAATATGGCATTACGCCAATACAATTTCACCTTTAGCTAAAATACTCATAAAGATGAAAAATAAACTTAACCAACACAAAATTAAACCATTAATTACAAGTATGCTATGTCTGTTTCTGTTAAATACTGCAGGTATAGCCCAGGTAAAAACCGGCAAGGGTAAAGCTCTACCAATTCCCTTTGAAGCAAGCCGTTGGGATACCACTAAGCAGCATGCCGAATTTTTGACCTACAAAAATGTAAAAGCCATGAAAATAGTACGGGGCAAGGGCGGTAGCCACCAGGTGATATTAAAGGATTTTAATTTTACTAATGGTACTATTGAATTTGATACGCAACCTGTTGATGGCAGTCGTCCTTCATTCATGAGTGTATATTTCAGGCAGCAAAGCCCCAGCGAAAGCGAAATTGTTTATTTACGTACCCAGCCCGATGAAAGCGAACAGCGCAATAGTGCTATACAGTACGCGCCTATACTGCATGGTATAAACATGTGGAACATATATGATCAGTTCCAGGGGCCAGCACCTATCCGTAACGACGACTGGAACCACTTTAAACTGGTGATATCAGGGCTGCAAATGAAGGTTTATCTGAATAACATGGAACGGCCGGTGCTGTTCATTCCGCGTTTGGAAGGGGAGAGCCATGCCGGAACAATTGCTTTTGACGGGCCTGGTTACTTTGCTAACCTTACTGTAAAACCGAATGAAACCGAAAGCCTATCACCCGAAGAAGGGGCAGACCTGACCAATCATGATATCAACTATATCCGTCGCTGGGATGTATCGGCTTCTCAATTCCTGGAAAGCGGGCGGGAGCTCATCATTAAAGATCTGCCAACGGATACCACTAAATGGAAACCTATTTTGGCCGAGCGCCGGGGCTTGATCAACCTAAGTCGCGTATACGGAGGGATGGAAAACAGGGGTAGCGGCGTTCAGAGCAAGAATAGATACGTATGGCTTAAAACTACCATACACTCCGCCAAAGAGCAAACCGCCAGAATTCAGCTGGGTTTTAGCAACGAGGTATATGTATTTATTAACCGCGGATTACTTTATGTAGATAAGAACCAATACCCGCAACCCATCAGAAAATACCCCGATGGCAGGCTGGATATTGCCAATTCATCCTTTGATATCCCGTTGAAGGCCGGGGATAATGAACTGATCATTGGGGTATCCAACTATTTTTATGGCTGGGGCATGGTGGCACGTATGCAAACCATGGATGGTATTACCGTTTTGCAACAATAATCAAAGAAAAAAAGAGCGGTGATTACTCACCGCCCTTTCCATCATTAATCAAAACAAACTCACCTTTAGCACTTTTTTTAATAACCACGATCATGATGATCGCCGCGGTTATAACCATTGTCGTAACCGTTATTATAATACCGGTCATGATGGTATCTGCGGTTGCCGTATCCTTCACGTACCATGCAACCCGAGGTTACTGATACTATTGCTGTTAATGCTAACATATATGCAAACAATTTCTTTTTCATGGTGATAATTATTAATGTGGCTGTCTAACTAACAGGCATTATACAAGTTTGACAGCAGCAAAATGAAAAGGATTAATAGGAGGGTATAGGGTAGCAGAGGAATGGTATTGGTATGACATATCAAAAAGAATGTCATTTCGAACGAGGTACGAGGAGAAATCTTCTACGGCCGGAAAGTTGAGGGTTTGTGCAAAAGATTTTTCGCTATCGCTCAAGAGATAGTTTCTCCCTCCGGTTTAAATAACAGGTTGTTATTTTTTTCAACAAAAAAAGAGCGGTAACACTCACGTACCGCTCTTTCATCATTTATCAAAACTCACTCACTTAAACAACTTCAATCATTAATAACCACGGTAATGGTTATAATATCTGTGGTGATATCCGTATCCACCTTCGCGTACCACGCAACCCGAGGTTACTGATACAATTGCTGCTAGTAAAAGCATATATGCAAAAAATCTCTTTTTCATGATGATCGTATTTAAAGTTTGCCTATCTAATTAAAGACATACACCTATATGACTCTATTAAAATGAAAAGGATTAATAGGGAGGCGATAATGTATACTGCTTAGATGAAGTACGTTAACTCAGCTCAACCTTTTTAGATAACTTCAAGGCTGGTTTTTCAATGATGATATAAAAGAAATATGCGAAAATAATACTGAGCAGTATGGCGGTTACGCATAAAAACGCCTGGTTGGACACGTAGCTTTTAGCAAACCTCAAATACAAAGGCATCATAATGGTATGGGTTAAATACAGGGAATAGGAAATGTTGCCTAAGAGTAAAAGTAAAGCTGGTATCTTTTTATCGAGCAAAAGAATAGTTAAACCTGTAACTGCAGGAATGAAGCCGGTTAATATAGACACCTTAAAAGCTACGATGGCACAAAATGCTATTAAGCAAATCAGTGCTGTTTTTAGGCTTATTTTTTTGATGAAGTATTGAAACACAATGTAACCGGCCGCAAAATCATACAAATAGGTAAATATCAGTTCGCGTATATTTACTTTTAGTAGCATGCATATTAAACTTATCAGCAGGAATATCAGAATAGATACCAGCGCTTTAAATCGCATAAGAAGGGGAAAGAATAGCCCTAGCAAAATGTAATATTGAAACTCGATGCACAGCGTCCAGAAGATGTTGTTGTACCACTGGTAGTTTTTAAATAAAGGTATCAGGTAAAAAACATGTAAAACCAAACGGTTGATATCCAGATGCCAGGGTACCCACCCTAATAAAAATAATAACCCGATGGTTGCCCAATAAGGTGGATCTATCCGGATACTTCTTTTTAAAAGGAAATTGGGAAACGCTTTTATCGTGTAATTTTTTTGACTTAAGGAGTAAGGCAACACAAAGCCCGAAATAACAAAAAACATAGATACCCCCAATTGTCCGCTAAAGAACAGCTGTGTCAGCAATTGGCCATACTGCACCCCATTGGTTAGATAAAAATGCACAAAACATACTCCCAAAGCCGCTATCCCTCTTAACAGAACGATACTTTCAATTTGGGTTTGCTTTTTGAACATGGCCAAATATCATATAATTATATATGGTAATGAAACGGGGAGACAGGGAAAGGATATAAAAATTAGAGAGATATGCGAAACTGGATTTTACGCCAGGCCAATGCTCTCCCGGTATTCCTGCTGAATGATGAGCAGGCAGCTGGCACACAAACATCCGTCATAGAGTTCGCTTACGTACTGCACTTCGTTGAGGCTGAGCTGCACAGTACTGCACTGGCACTTACTGAATGAATTGGCTTTACATTCAAAAGGTGCCTGACAGCGTTCGCAACGGATGATCTCGTGTTTGGTCATTTATTTAGTCCATGATCCATAGTCGATAGACCATAGATCTGATTTGCAAAAGTAGCGAATGTTAGGTTCACTAATAAAATAGCAGTGTCATTAAATAAAAAAGTCCATGAACTATAGCTGTTAAGGCTATGGTCCATGGACTATCGTCTATCGACTAATTAAAACTTATGCAGAGCAGGTTACGCAGCCTTCTTCCATAGAGCAGCTTGGGCCTTCTGGTACGTTATCGGCAATTTGTGCAACCACTTCTGGTATTACAGGTTCCATGTTTGAACCACCCTGATTTTCAACCGTAAACTTAACCGCTTGTGACGCTGCTTGAGTACGGAGGTAATACATACCGGTTTTTAAACCTTTTTTCCATGCATAGAAATGCATTGAAGTCAGTTTCGACGCGTTTGGTGAGTTGATGAACAGGTTTAATGATTGCGACTGGCAAACATAAGCGCCTCTATCGGCAGCCATATCAATGATGTTACGCATCTTGATTTCCCAAACGGTTTTGTACAGGTCTTTGATATCGGCAGGTATTTCGGCAATATCCTGGATAGATCCATTGGCGCTGATGATCTTATCTTTCATAGCCGGGCTCCATAAACCAAGGTTTACTAAATCGCGCAGCAAATATTTGTTTACCACAATGAACTCACCGCTCAGTACCCTGCGGGTGTAAATGTTAGAAGTATATGGTTCAAAACACTCGTTGTTACCTAATATTTGTGAGGTTGATGCAGTTGGCATTGGTGCAACTAATAAAGAGTTACGTACACCATTTTTCATCACATCCTTACGCAGGGTTTTCCAATCCCAACGGGTGCTGGCAGGCTCTACGTTCCACAGATCAAATTGGAATTTACCTTTTGACAGTGGTGAGCCTTTGAAAGTTTCATACGGACCTTCGGCAATAGCCAGATCTTTTGAAGCTGTCATAGCTGCGAAGTAGATGGTTTCGAAGATCTCTTTATTCAACTGTTTTGCTTCGTCGCTTTCAAACGGCATGCGCAGTTGTATAAAAGTATCGGCTAAACCTTGTACACCCAAACCAATAGGGCGGTGACGCAGGTTAGAGTATTCTGCTTCGGCAACAGGATAGTAGTTACCGTCGATGATGCGGTTCAGGTTCAAAGTAGCCTGGTAAGTTACTTCGTATAATTTTTGGTGATCAAACTCGCCATTGATAATATAGCGTGGCAATGCTAATGAAGCCAGGTTACAAACGGCTATCTCATTGGCATCGGTATACTCCATAATTTCGGTACACAAGTTTGAACTTTTGATAGTACCTAAATTTTGCTGGTTTGATTTTGCGTTGGCCGCATCTTTATATAACAGGTATGGTGTACCGGTTTCCACCTGGGCATCCAGTACGGCAAACCACAATTCCTGTGCTTTGATCACTTTACGGGCACGGCCTTCTTTTTCGTATTGGGTGTACAGGGCAACAAACTCATCGCCAAAGCAATCGGCCAGGCCCGGTGCTTCATGCGGGCAGAACAAACTCCAGTCTTCATTGGCCTCTACACGCTGCATAAACAAGTCAGATACCCAAAGGGCATAGAACAAATCGCGGGCACGCATTTCTTCCTTACCGTGGTTTTTACGCAGGTCAAGGAATTCAAATATATCGGCATGCCATGGTTCCAGGTAAATAGCGAAGGCACCTTTACGTTTGCCACCACCCTGGTCAACATAACGGGCAGTATCGTTAAACACGCGCAGCATCGGGATAATACCGTTGCTGGTACCGTTGGTGCCGCTGATGTACGAGCCAGTAGCCCTTACATTGTGGATGCTTAAACCGATACCACCGGCGCTTTGCGAAATTTTAGCCGTTTGCTTTAAAGTATCATAAATACCATCAATGCTGTCATCTTTCATGGTTAACAGGAAGCATGACGACATTTGTGGTTTTGGTGTACCTGCGTTAAACAGCGTAGGGGTAGCGTGGGTAAACCAGCGCTCGCTCATTAAATGGTAGGTTTTAATGGCGCTTTCAATATCGTTTTTGTGGATACCAACCGATACACGCATGAACAAGTGTTGCGGACGCTCGGCAATTTTACCGTTGATCTTTAACAGGTATGATTTCTCCAAAGTTTTAAAACCGAAGTAATCAAAACCAAAGTCGCGGTCGTAAATAATGGTACTGTCCAGTAACTCGGCATTGGCTTGGATAACCTCCCAAACATCATCAGCTATTAATGATGCATCTTTGCCGGTTTTTGGATCAATATATTCATGCAGTAAACGCATGGTTTCAGAGAACGATTTGATGGTGTTTTTATGCAGGTTGGATACCGCTATACGAGATGCCAGCAATGCATAATCGGGGTGTTTGGTGGTTAATGATGCCGCCGTTTCTGCAGCCAGGTTATCCAGCTCAGACGTAGTAACCCCGTCAAACAAACCTTCAATTACTTTTTTAGCCACATCAATGGGGTCAACCAGGTTAAACCCATAGCACAGTTTTTCTATACGTGCTGTGATCTTGTCGAATTTTACCGACTCTTTTCTACCGTCTCTTTTTACTACAAGCATGTTTTTATCTATTTAGTCGCCGGTATTAAAGCTTTGCAGGACTCTTTTTACCGACTGGTGAATTTTTATATTTAGTATCAAGTAGCTAGTATCAAGTATCAAGACTTTTTTACTAACTGTTGTTAGGGTTTCGTATCAATTGCTAATAGTGGGTATCAAAATTGTTTTTATCGTGATACTTGATACTAGCTACTTGATACTATACCTAAAAGTCCTCGTCTAACGAAAATGCTTTGCTTTCTGCATTGTTCATGACACCGCTTTTTTGATAGTCGCCTACGCGTTTTTCAAAGAAGTTGGTTTTGCCCTGCAGCGAAATCATCTCCATAAAGTCGAACGGATTGGTAGCGTTGTAATGTTTTTCGTAACCCAGCTCGCCCAGCCATCTGTCGGCCACAAACTCAATATACTGGCTCATCATTTTGGCGTTCATACCAATCAGGTTTACCGGCAATGCATCGGTCACAAATTCTTTTTCTATTTCTACCGCATCGGTAATGATCTTGGTTACAGCTTCGGCGCTTAAGCGTGTATTCAGCATCTTGTATAGCAGGCAGGCAAACTCGCAGTGTGAACCTTCATCGCGTGATATCAGCTCGTTACTGAAGGTTAAGCCTGGCATCAGGCCGCGTTTTTTAAGCCAGAATATAGAGCAGAAACTACCTGAAAAGAAAATGCCTTCTACAGCGGCAAATGCTACCAGGCGTTCGGCAAAGTTGCCGTTGTTTATCCAGCGCAATGCCCATTCGGCCTTTTTACCCACGCATGGCACGGTATCAATGGCGTGGAAAAGGCGGTCTTTTTCTGCCGGATCTTTTATATAAGTATCAATAAGCAGGGCATAAGTTTCGGAGTGGATGTTCTCCATCATGATCTGGAAGCCATAAAAGCAACGGGCTTCGGGCAATTGCACCTCGCTCATGAAATTTACAGCCAGGTTTTCGTTCACGATGCCATCGCTCGCCGCAAAGAATGCCAGGATGTGTGAAATAAAATGACGCTCGCCATCATTCAGGTTTTCCCAATGTTTCATATCGTCCGAAAGGTCGATCTCCTCGGCCGTCCAGAAACTGGCCTCGGCCTTTTTGTACATTTCCCAAATGGCAGGATATTTAATCGGCAGAATTACGAACCTGTCCTTGTTTTCTTTGAGTAATATTTCATCTTCCTGTTTCATATGATACCTTTTTTATTGTTCCTTTTTATTACTTCAAGCAATCAGACACGAAAGCCACCCCAATTTTTCAATCAGGTAATTTGGTTGTTTGCGTTTGGTCTGACCAATCACAGGTTTTATTGTGTAACTTACTGACAGCTAAGTTCTTGTGTTTTGGATGGGGAATACATCCGGCTGTCTTTTGAATACTTTTTGCGAACCTTGTTCAACAAAGTTAAGGTATGATATCTTAAGATTTTAATGATAGTTTTTAACAAAGGGGCGAGTTATTAACACTTTATAAGCATTCCCTGACAAAAGAAAAAATTAATGAACTTGATTACAGTCGGTTAAAAAATGTGGATGATTTTTGCCACCCAAAAATTTGCAGAAAACGATAATTTAACATTAAGAATTAGTTGACTTAACACCGACAATTATTGCCAATTACATAACGCCTTTGCTAAGCTTCAATTCCAATTTTGAAATTTGTTTGAAAGCCTGGTCCTGATATCCCATTGTTGAAAAAAATATCCCGAAAAACCGCTTGTTCGCCGGGATACCTCTCCAGTTTTTTTAATTATTTTTTATATCATCGGCCGATACAAATTTCATCGACACCGAATTAACACAATGGCGCACATTTTTGGGTGTGAGGTATTCCCCCTCAAACACATGCCCCAAATGGGCACCGCAATTGGCGCATACAATTTCTACCCTGCGGCCATCGGCATCGGGTACCCTTTTCACTGCGCCGGGTATTTCGTCATCAAAGCTTGGCCAGCCGCAGTGCGACTCAAATTTTGATTCGGAGGTGTACAACGGCGTGTCGCAACGTTTGCAAACATATAGGCCCTGGGCCTTATTGTCCAGCAAAGCGCCGGTAAATGGTCTTTCGGTTCCTTTATGCAATATCACCCATTCTTCTTCGGGCGTTAACTGATTATACATCATTAATTATTGATTTAGTGAATTACTGAATTAGTGATTGAAATAACCCCTTTTTCTTTACTTAAAGATACGAAGTTTTGTTGGGATGGATTGCTTTTGGAGGGAGTGTTTACACTGGTTTGACATGGAAGTTGGGGTATTTGTATAGAATATAAATTGTCATCCTGAGCGAAGCGAAGGATCTGTTATTGACCATGCAAATAGCAGAATAGATACTTCACTCCGTTCAGCATGACAAAAATTCTAGTGTAGGGTGGTGGGAGAGAAAACAAAAATGTCATCTCGAACGAGGTACGAGGAGAGATCTTTTGCGCCGGGACTTATTGCTCAAGAGATAGTTTCTCCTCGTACCTCGTTCGAAATGACAAGAGTGATAGTAAAGTATCCGCTTATCAGCGGTCAACCCGTTGCTGCAGGTGCTGTGGATAGCGGGCGCCTTCAATGGTAACACTGTCAGCTGCGGCTTCAATTTCGCGCAGGTCATCGGCTGTAAGTGTTATTTGAGCTGCTCCGAGATTTTCTTCCAGGCGATGTAGTTTGGTGGTGCCTGGTATCGGCGCTATCCATGGCTTTTGGGCCAGCAGCCAGGCCAGTGCTATCTGGGCGGGTGTGGCTTCCTTTTGCGCGGCTATTTTTCCCAGCAGGTCAACCAATGCCTGGTTCGCTTTGCGAGCTTCGGGCGTAAAGCGCGGCACAATGTTGCGAAAGTCGGTACTGTCAAACGTGGTGTTCTCATTGATGGCTCCGGTTAAAAAACCTTTGCCCAGCGGACTAAACGGTACAAAGCCAATACCTAGTTCTTCTAATGTTGGAATGATCTCCTGCTCCGGCTCGCGCCACCATAAGGAGTATTCACTCTGTAAGGCCGCAACCGGCAGCACCGCATGTGCTTTACGAATGTTTTGCACACCGGCTTCCGACATACCAAAGTGCTTTACTTTGCCTTCGGCAATAAGTTCTTTTACGGTACCGGCCACATCTTCCATAGGTACATTAGGGTCTACCCGGTGCTGGTACAGCAGATCGATCCGATCGGTTTTTAACCGTTTAAGCGAGGCTTCTGTAACCTGGCGGATGTTTTCCGGGCGGCTATCCACACCTTCCTGAACGTTTCCGTTCTTAAAGCCAAATTTGGTGGCGATCACCACTTCGTTCCGAAATGGAGCTAAGGCTTCGCCCAGCAGTTCTTCATTTTTAAAAGGGCCATAAGCTTCGGCGCTGTCAAAAAAGGTAACGCCGCTTTCAAAGGCGGTACGGATGAGTTTAATGGCATCCGGTATGTTTGTAGCCGGGCCATAGCCAAAGCTTAAGCCCATGCAGCCCAGTCCCAGTGCAGAAACTTCCAGGCCGCTATTTCCTAATTTTCGTTTTTCCATTTTGTTTGATTTTTTTAATGCTTACTGCTTCATTTTGCTTTCCAAAGCAATCGGATCAACATCAACCAATTCGAGCGATTTGACCATATCCTTTGTGGTGCTCTTGTATTTTTTAAAATGAGCTGTTTGCAAATGCGCCTGGTATGCTTCGGCATTAGCATATATTTCAAAAACCGTGATGTGGGTGGGGTTATTTTTTTCGGCCACAGCATATAAGGTTATCACCCCGGGTTCTACGCGCACGGCAGTTTCGGCATGTTCCTTCAATGCTGCTTTGTAGTTTTCCAGCTGAGCCGGATCTATCTGTAGTTTGGCTATCCGTACTACTTGATCCTTATTTTGCGCTACGGCGTTACTGAATGAAAACAGCATCAGCATAAAAAACATAGCCATAGGTATTAGCCCTACGCGGGATTTTGAAATAACACGCTTCATCTTCTTGGTTTTATTGATGATTATATTGTTCGTCAGTTACCTGCTCCATCCAGTCAACTGGCGAACCATTGTGTTTTTCCTGTATGGCGATGTGGCTCAGTGCGGTAGTGGCGGTAGCGCCGTGCCAATGTTTTTCGTTGGGTGCAAACCAAACTACATCTCCGGGGTGAACGTTCTCTATCGGTCCGCCTTCGCGTTGTACCCAGCCTGCGCCTGCGGTAATAATAAGCGTTTGGCCAAGCGGGTGTGTGTGCCATGCCGTGCGGGCACCGGGTTCAAACGTAACCTGCGCCATGGCTACGCGTGCCGGATCTGGTGGATTGAAAAGCGGATCAATACGTACCGTTCCGGTAAAATATTCTGCGGGACCTTTGCCCGATGGTTGCGAACCGCTGCGTTTAATTTCCATAAAATGATGTCTTTGATATGTTTACTACACTAATTTATGCATTAGTGTTTCAGATAGTACAAAGATACCGCAGGCAACAAGCTTGCGGCTAATGAATATCAAACAGAAAAGTAAGAAAATCAAACAGCTTTAGTCCTTAACGATTTTGGTATAGTACCGGTAATTCTTTTAAAGTAGTTATTAAAGTAGGTTGGATATTCAAATCCCAGGGCGTAGGCAATTTCGGCTGTGCTCCAATCGGTATGTTGCAGGAGTGCTTTGGCTTCGCTGATGATACGATCGGCAATGTGTGTGGTGGTAGGTTTGCCCGTAATTTCCCTTACCGAACGGTTAAGATGATTAACGTGTACCGATAGGTTTTGAGCAAAGTCCTGTGCTGTTTTTAGTTTCAGTGGGCGGTCGGCGCTCTCAATAGGGAATTGTCTTTCTAAAAGCTCCAAAAACAAAGAGGTTGTTCGTGATGACGCGTTTTTATGTTTGATGAAATTATCCGCAGGCTGCATTTTTAATGCCTCGTGGATGAGCAAATTGATATAATTGCGTATCAGGTCGTTCTTGTACAGATAATCGGTGCTTTGTTCCTCCAGCATTTTTTTAAAGATGGTGTTCACAAATGCCGCCTGCTCTTCACTTAATGCAAAAACAGGGTTGCCGCCAATTTTAAACAAAGGCGATTCCTGCAGGCTTTCCAGGCGTTCATGTGTTTTCAAAAAGTCCTCTGTAAATAAACAGGCATACCCGGTTTGCTTATCGGAGTGTAATTCGGCAGCGTAGGGGATGTGCGGGTTGGCAAAGAATAAAGATGTGCCATCGAGGTCAATGCTCCTGTCGGCATAATGGATGGTGCTTTTGGCATTCAGGATACATACTTTATAAAAATCCTTCCGCTTGTAAACCGGCGTACGGCTCACGGCGGTTTCTATTTCATACACCTTAAAGCCCTTAAGCTTTAAATCCATCGCGTGGACATCACAAAGTGCTGACATGTCTTTATCATCCATATGGTAAAAATAAGAAAAACAAATAGTAAACATAAGGCGAAAGCTTATGTCAATCTACTTGCGCTCGTTTGCAACGAGTGCTTAACATGGCTTTGCGTTTAAAACGCAAGAGCGATGCAATCGCTTAACCACATTAAGCACTCGTTGCAAACGAGCGCAAGAGGGGGAATAGGCTTTCCCATATATGTCAACTGCGAGGAGGAACCACGAAGTAACCTCGTAGCTATTCTGGTCTGTGAGAACGCGATGAGATTGCTTCACTCCGTTCGCAATGACATATTTTATAAACCCGATAATTAAAAAATCCCGGCCAAAGCATGACCGGGATTTTAAATATGATTTTCCAGTTCCCCCTTCAGGGGGTTAGGGGGCTTATAATTTAGCCAGCTCTTCTGCCATGGCAGCGCCAATTTCGGCAGGAGATGCCACTACGCGGATACCGCATTCGGCCATGATTTTCATTTTAGCGGCAGCAGTATCATCGGCACCACCAACAATAGCACCGGCATGACCCATACGGCGTCCCGGAGGCGCTGTTTGGCCCGCGATGAAACCAACTACAGGTTTTGTACCGTTAGCTTTGATCCAGCGTGCGGCTTCGGCTTCCATGCCACCACCAATTTCGCCTATCATGATGATACCGTGTGTGTCCGGATCGTTCATTAACAATTCAACAGCCTCTTTGGTAGGTGTACCAATGATCGGGTCGCCACCAATACCAATAGCGGTAGTGATACCTAAACCGGCTTTAACCACCTGGTCAACGGCCTCGTAAGTTAAGGTACCTGATTTAGAAACTACACCCACATTACCTTTTTTGAAGATAAAGCCAGGCATAATACCAATTTTGCTTTCGTCGGCAGTAATGATACCCGGGCAGTTAGGGCCTATAAGGCGTGAGTCCTTATCGCTTAAATATTCTTTTACCTCAATCATATCCTTGGTCGGGATACCTTCGGTGATACAAACAATAACTTTAATACCAGCTTCGGCAGCTTCCATAATGGCATCCGCGCCAAAAGCCGGAGGTACAAAAATGATGGATACATCGGCACCTGTAGCAGTAACCGCGTCTTTAACGGTATTAAAAACTGGCCTGTCTAAATGTTGCTGACCGCCTTTACCCGGTGTAACACCCCCAACCAATTGGGTACCATAAGCAATCATTTGCTCCGCATGGTAAGTACCTTCTTTACCTGTGAAACCCTGTACAATAACTTTAGAATTTTTATTTACGAGAACACTCATTGGCTTTTTTCGTTTAGTACGGCAAAGCTAAAGTTATTGACAATAAAGTCAAATTAAATTTAGCCACCCGGAGCGCTCGTGCTGTAATAATTTTATTTGTTAACATAAAGTTGACTTTTGGGTTATGGGAAACGGCATGTATAGATACCTGTTTTGCTATCATTTTAACTAATTTAGCCCCCAAACTATGCACCTTGCACTATGAAACAAATAAACAAAAACCTTATTACCCTACTTGCCGTATGCTTTCTTTTTGCTTCTGCTGCTCAGGCACAATTTGGCGGTTTAGGAAAAAAATTATTGGATAAAGGCACCGAAATGGCCTCGGGGGGCGGCCTCAGCAAAATTCTGAAACAGCCGCAGGCTATTACCACCAGTTTTAAAGATGTAAACAAAACCGGATCAAAACCGCCATCATTTATGGAAGGTCAAACACCTGAGCCTTTGTATCTTTTGCCTAAGACCCCCGAAGGCGCCTATAAACTTTGTGCCGGTTTTTATGAAATGACCAGCAAAAGCTATTGTCTGCACGCCGGTACACGCGGTCCCAGCACCGGCGATGGTTATATGCTTGCCCCTGTGCTGGGCCCTAAACGCGATGTGGTAATACTGATATTAAAACATGCCGAAACGCATCCGGAGGTTAACCAGCATAGTATCCAGATATTATTATGGGCGATAATTGCCCGCACCAAATTTGCCGATTTTGGTACCGATATTAAATTGACTGCCACCAGGCTGTTATCGCCCAACGAATTGCTGATGCTGGAAGGTGGCGCGTTGGGGGTACTACCTGCCAGTATAATGGCCAAAGCTAAAGACCAGCTGCCGCCTGCCGCGCAAAGCGTTTTTGAGGCCGAAAATAATATCCGTCAGCTGGCTGCTTCTGGTAATGCATCGTACGAGGAAATGGAGAAATATGCCATGATTGCCGGTTTGGCTCCTCAGCCCGATCCGGAAGTTCCATCGGGTATTTGGTCTTTACATCCCGATGGTTATTACATTCGTTTTATTCCGCATGGCTATTCACAAACTACAGTACAGATCTTTGTACCCAAAGAGTTGATAGATACCAAGCCTGGATTGATATACGACGGACCAAATGGTATCGCCTGCCCGGCTAATGTTGGTGCCCAACGCCTGGCTCAAACCAACGAGCCGCTAAATCCCGATAAAACAAAGAAATTGAAGGTGATCTGTAATTAATGATAACTAAAAAAGGTAAAAGGGGGGATTCATGATCTTTCTCTTCTTTTACCTTTTTTAGGTATCTGGTATTTTTCACTGCCTTAAAAGTTGTAAACCGACTACCCCCCCCCCGCTAAAAAACAGCAGTATTTATCGCCTGATGTCCTCCGGATTTTGTATGGCGGAAAAATGACAGGTGTTAATGGATTTTTGTTCGAGGCTATTGCTTGTAACCCATTATGGCTACTACTCTGGTTTATGCTTGTGTTTTGATACTTAGTGTAAAATAGTGACTTATTGAATGTCGTTTATCTGGCTCAGATTATCAGGCAAAATCAACAACTTTCAAATTGACCTTAGTGTTTTTACGCGTTTTTTGATTTTTTAACAAAATCGGAAAGTTTGGCGGGTAGATTATTTTGGGTATTGGTAAAACGTATTATTAAATGTTTTTTGTGTTGTATTTTATTAAAAAGATATGAAATGGCGTAAAATGATTGATTTTTAATGATATATGTATAATTTATTGTAACGTTTTGAGTATTAATGTTGCAGTTTGTAGAGTTTTTTGAAGAAAAATGGATGCAATTTTATTAATAATGGGCTTGAAATATGCCGAAATTGATAGATTTTAATAAATAATAATATATTTTTTATTTATTAAAATCTATTGTTTATGTGGTAAATAGTTTATTACCTTGCAGTTAACCAAATTATATTAACCTCATTTTTTTTAACATTAAATTACATTTATTATGAAAAAGAACTTTTTATCAGGATTTTCTGCTTTATTATTAATGCTTATTATGTTTGGGTCGTGTAAAAAAAATAACACGGAAAACGCACCTGCTGCAAATAATAACAGCAGTCCAAAACATGGTTTAGGAGCCGTATTGAATCAAAAAGCTTATCTCGCCACGCAGGCGGCGGATTTAGATCAGATCCGTACGAGGCTCATTCAGATGGGGTATTTAAATAAGCTTAGTGTAAATAGTACTAAATCTTTGCCGGCCAGTGTAATTCTAAATCACCCTGCCATAGGCGATCAGGGGCAAACGGGTACTTGTGTATCCTGGTCGTCGGGATATGCCTTAATGGGTACCTTAAATAACGAATTTCCAATCGCCAATGTATCAAATCCCAGAAGCGGATGGTACGTGTATCAAAAAGATCACTCGGCTAATAACGATTGTGATACCGACGATGGAATGTATGTAACAAGCGGGTTGGATATTTTGCAAAATTACGGGGTGCCGGCTGCTAACCTGGATGCCAGTCTTGGGTCGCCTTGCCAGGCTCCGTCTTCCTCCGTTGATGCCAGTGCTGCTACAGACAAGAATGTGAGTAGTTATGCTGCTATTTCAACCGTTGCCGATATCAAGAACGCATTGAGTATGAACCTGCCGGTAGAAATGGGCTTTAATGTATATGATAGTTTTGAAACAGCCTTTGACAACGGTACAGTTTACAAAAAAACCAGTGGCTCACTTTTAGGAGGGCATGCCATTTGTATTATTGGGTATAGTGATGCTAAAAATGCTGTTCTTATCCAGAACTCATGGGGCACATCTGGCGGAGATTCACAAAACCCAGGTTGTATGTGGCTTGATTATAGCATATTTACACAATCAAAATTGGGTATTGAACTTTATGTAGCTCAGCCAAAATAATAGCCTGCTATAAGTATAAGCTATCGGGTGAATTTGAGTTTACCGCAAAATTTTTGTATCTTTATAAAACACCACGGCCCGTTCTCCTTCATCCGGAGAAACGGGCCGTTTTAGTTAAGGATAAAACAGGCCAAAAATCAACTGTTTTACATGTAGTTATTTGATAGTCAATAAATTAATACTTTTTAAAGTTTCTAAAACTACTCAAAATGGCCTTTTAATTTGTTAAAAAATGTTAAAATGAAGGTTTTTTGATCTGTTTTCGATCGATTTTCATCCAATTTTGGTCAGAAAAGTGTTAAAATTTAAGGTTTAAAAAGTTTATTTTAACGTTTGCCCTTCCGAAACAGGCGGATGAAATTCCTTTTCGCTTTTGGCAATTACAATGGTTGCTACCCCGTTCCCGATTACATTGGTGATAGCTCGTGCTTCGGACATAAACCGGTCTACCCCGAGCAAAATGGCCACTCCCTCAACCGGAATCACTTTGATGGCTGCCAGGGTGCTGGTCAGCACTATAAATCCGCTACCGGTAACCCCTGCCGCACCTTTGGAGGTGATCATGAGGATCCCGATAATGGTAAACTCCTGAAAAAGGGATAATGGGATATGAAAAACCTGCGCCAAAAATATAACCGACATGGACAAGTAAATAGTAGTGCCGTCCAGGTTAAAGGAGTAGCCCGTAGGGATCACTAAACCCACAACCGATTTAGAGCAGCCGAATTTTTCGAGCTTATCCATCATACCGGGCAGTGCCGATTCGGATGAGGAAGTTCCCAGAACAATCAGGATCTCCTCCTTAATATGCACCAGATATTTCCACAGGCTAAACTTAAACAGATAGCAAATGATATTGAGTATCGCAAAAATAAACAAGAACATAGTGAGGTAAACCGAGCCCATGAGCATAGCAAGCGGCTGCAAAGTTTTCAATCCGTATTTGCTGATAGTGAAAGCCATACCGCCAAAAGCACCGATGGGGGCCACCTTCATTACGATACGCATGATGTTAAAAAATACTTTGGAAAGTTTATCAAACAACTGGATAACCGATTGCCCGGTATCGCCCATGCGGCTCAGGCCAAAGCCAAACAGCACGGCAAAAAACAGGATCTGTAGGATATCGCCCTTGGCAAAAGCTTCAAAAGCATTGGATGGGATGATGTGCGTTAGAAAATCGCCCCAGTGCATTTCCTCTGCGGCTTTTTGATAGGTGGCTAGTTTACTGGTATCAATAGAAGTATGGTTTACAAAGCCTGCACCAGGTTTAATAATATTAGCTACCGTAACTCCTATAATGAGTGCAAAAGAGGTTACGATCTCAAAATAAAGCAAAGCTTTACCGCCTACACGGCCAACTTTTTTCATATCGCTCATGCCGGCTATGCCAAGCACTATGGTGAAAAATATGATGGGGGCTATCAGCATCGTGATCAAACTGATGAACATTTTGCTGATCATTTCGGCCGTTGGCCCGAACTGTTTAAAATTCAGTCCGACGATGATACCCAAAGCAATAGCAATAAGAACTTGGAACGTGAGGTTTGATAAAAGGCGCTTCATTAGCCAATGATACGGCTTTAGGTTCAGGATATCAATATGTTTATAGTACCGGTAAAAATATTGACCTGCTATTTTCTGCCGTTCACCGAAATTTTCATGCAGCTGATCAAAAAGCTTTGGCTACTGTGATGTTCACACAGCAATTTTGAAGAAAAAACAACATTGCTATGAAAATTTTATCTACTCCCATTATATCGGTAATAGTTTATCTGCAGGAACATTCGCCTTGGTTTACGCAACTGATAGCTAATTTATTTACCTAAACAGCGTTTAAGAATGCTTAGTTATATAATTAGCTAAAGCAAACTCATTCATCGGTAATTTTCCGCCGTTTACCGGAAGTTTAGCTGCCTTTACCTAAAAGCACTACTCAAAAACATATTCTGTTAGCACATTTGAACCATAAAATCACCACATCATGAAAACGCTACTCGCCATACAAATTATTCACCTGGTCATGAAAGCCGCCCATCATGCCGAAGCATTGTGGCACTCTATTGGTCATTTGATTAAGTAACATATTCCCCGAGCTGTAAAATTTTCGGGATAAAAATAAAACTCATGGTTATTTCATTATAGTAATGCATTTTTACCCTATGACAAAACAACCCATCATCACTGTAAATGACCTGGTAAAAAACTATGGCGATTTTGCAGCCGTAAAAGGCATTAGTTTTGAAGTGTATGAGGGCGAAATTTTTGGTTTGCTGGGCCCAAACGGTGCCGGTAAAACCACCACTCTCGAGATTATTGAAACCCTGCGCCAAAAAACATCAGGCCGTATTATTGTTGATGGCTTTGATATTGAAAGCGATACCGATAGTATCAAAAAACGCATCGGTGTACAATTACAGGCCGCGGGTTATTATCCCAATCTGAATCTATCGGAACTGATTACCCTGTTCTCCGGCTTATATGGTATTGATAAAAGCCCTATGGAAATGCTGGAGAAAGTAGCACTTACCGATAAGGCGAAAGCTAAATATAAAGACCTATCGGGTGGGCAAAAGCAACGCTTCTCTATTGCCACAACGCTTATTAATAATCCAAGGATCATTTTTTTGGATGAACCAACAACTGGTCTCGACCCACAGGCCCGTCGCAATTTGTGGGATCTGATCCGTGAGATCCGTGATCAGGGTACTACCGTTGTGATCACTACTCATTATATGGATGAGGCTGAGGTATTGTGCGATAGGGTGGCATTTGTTGATGGTGGTTATATCATAGGCATCGATACCCCCGATCATTTTATTGATCAATTAGTAGCGTCGGGTTTTGAACGCAAAAAACAAGTGAAACTCGCTAATCTGGAGGATGTGTTTATAAACCTCACCGGCAAAGAATGGCGGGAGGGGTAGATACCCAGTTGGCAGTTTCGAGTTTGCAGTTAAAAAGATGACTCAATGACGCCATAAGCAAATGATTTAATGACAATTCCAAATGACCTAATAATGCCGTCGGCGAACGACCTAATGACTAAATTGAAATGAACCCAAAACCATACAGCAATACAAAAGCAACACTGGCGATAGCTAAGGCCAGTTTCCGGTCGATACTGCGCAGCCCTTCGGCAGTGGTATTTACTTTGGCTTTCCCTTTGATATTTATTATCGTTTTTGCAAACATTGGCGGCGGCGGTGTTACAGTTGACGTAGGAGTGGCCAAAACCTGCGATACGCTTAGTCCGGTTTATCAGGCATTGAAAAATGTGAAAGTGGTTCACCTGGTAAAGGATCAGTCGACAGAGGAAATGAATATGAACCTGTCAAAAGGAAGTATTGATGCTATTATTAATATACAAAAAAATAGCACCAGGCCACCATTTACGGTTAATGTAGAGTATACTAAGGCATCTGCCGAAAAGGGGAATATCCTGCGGTCGGTACTCAGTAATATTTATTACAACATCAATAATAATGCGCAGATCAATACCCCGCCGGTGGCCGAGATCAGGGAAACCACGATACAAGGGCGCGAGTATAAATACATTGATTTTATATTGCCCGGGCAGTTGGGTTTCTCATTGTTAAGTAGCGGTGTTTTTGGTACGGCATTCGTATTCCTGAGCTTACGTTTAACTTTGGTGATTAAACGTTTTTTTGCTACACCGGTTAAGCGCTATAGTATAGTATTAGGTGAGGCATTAGCCAGAATGACGTTCTCGTTACTGGGCTCTTTGTTCATTATTCTGGTTGGTCACTATATGTTTGGTTTCACCCTGGTACACGGCGTAACAACGGTGCTCAATATGCTGGTACTCTCGGCTATTGGACTCATTATTTTTATGGGTTTTGGCTTTACTATATCAGGCATCGCCAAAAATGAAAGCACGGTGCCTCCGCTATCGAACATTATAACCCTGCCACAATTTTTGCTGTCGGGTACGTTCTTTTCTGTCACAGCCTTTCCGAAGTGGTTACAGGGAATCAGCAATGTGCTGCCGCTAACTCACCTTAATAATGCTATGCGCAAAGTTGCCTTTGAGGGTGCTGGTTTAGGCGATGTTACCCATCAGTTGTTTATATTGCTGATATGGTTTGTAATTATATACGCTGTTGCCGTTAAAACCTTTAAATGGGAATAGTTTAAAATCTAAAATGAGGGTTTTTGTCATTGAAGAAGAGGTCGTTAATATACTGATAACTCTTCCTTAATGTAAAATCCCAAAACCGAAAAATGAAAGTCGATTTCTTGCTTTGTTCATAAGTTTTCCGCTGTATTCTTTAAAAAATCGTATTTTTGAACTGTATTTCAGATCATCATACTGGCAGCAGTAAACTATAAATAATGTAGCTTATGAATATCGTTCATAATAAGGATATTGGGACAAAACAAAAAGCGCTTGCCATTAACCTCGACCCTTCAATTTATGGTTCCTTTGCCGAAATTGGCGCAGGGCAGGAGGTAGCTGCTAACTTTTTCAAAGCCGGTGCATCATCAGGCACAATAGCCAAAACCATGTCGGCTTATGACATGATTTTTTCTGATGCTATTTACGGAGTACAGCAAACACGCCGCTATGTAAGTGAATCGCGGTTGATATCTATGCTCGACCATGAGTATGGGCTGTTGATTGAACGTTTGGCCGCACTACGTGGCGATAACACAACCTTTTTTGCTTTTTCAGATACTTTTTCGGCCCTCAACTATCATAAAACAAATGAGGGACATGGCTGGATGGGGGTTCGTTTCCAGCTGGAGCCCAATGGCGAATATAACGATGTGGTAATCCACGTAAAGCTATTAGATAATGATAACATTCTGCAGCAGCAGGCGGCTGGCATATTGGGTGTTAACCTGATATATGCCTGCTTTTATTATCACGAAATAGCTCCCGTGTTTTTGCTTTCGCTGATAGATAACCTGTCAAGAGATCGTATCCAGATAGATATGATCAGCTTTGAAGGACCGGATTTCCGGAAAGTAGATAACCGTTTAATGAGTCTGCACCTGGTTAAGTTTGGATTTTCTGATGCAGCTGTATTTGGTCCTGATGGTAAAAATCTGCAACCTACAGAGGCATTATATAAAAAGCATGCAGTAGTAATACGCGGTCGTTTCCGTCCGGTTATCAACGTACATATTGATATGTTAACCCAGGGTGTTAAGCAATTTCTGCAAGAACCCGATGTAGATAAGAACAATGTAATCGTTGTTACAGAGCTTACGCTGCAATCGTTAAAGGAAAGAGATGCCGATCTTAACGCCGAGATCGATGAAAAAGATTTTCTTGACCGGGTAGATATCCTTTGCTCACTGGGCCAAACGGTTTTGATCTCTAACTTTCATGAATATTATAAGCTGGTAGCTTATTTATCTAAGATCACCAAGTTAAAAATGGGAGTGGTGTTAGGCTATCCGAACCTGGAATATATTTTCTCGGAAGAACATTATCAGGATTTGCCGGGTGGTATTCTCGAATCATTTGCCACCTTGTTCAGCCGCAAAGTAAAACTATTTATCTATCCTACTTTACGCGATGGTGTGATTTGGAATTGCCTGAAATTTTCGCTGCCTTCACACCTGATCGACTTGTTCAGATATCTGATAGCCAATAATAAAATTGAGGATATCAGGCACTTTAATGAGAATAACCTGAATGTGGAGACTGATAATGTATTACAACTCATCAAGCAAGGAGCAACCGGATGGGAAGAATATGTACCAGCTGAAGTAGCAACAATGATCAAAGAACGACACTTATTTGGTTACCCTGTAGCATCTGATGAAGCTAAACAAGACCAACCTGCTGCAAATGAGGACTCTGGGGCAGTGAAGGATATTGCTTAATGTTAATAAAATATTAATTATAATAAAAATTAACATTTGTATAACATTTAGGAAATATCTTTGCGGCATCAAACCTGCAGAAGATGTTGAAGCCTCCTATTGTTATTTCCGTAATTTTTTTACTGTTAACAGCCCGTTCTTTTCGTGCCCATGCCCAGGATTCTAAAGTAGGTACCTGGGGAATTGCCACGGTTGTACTTCCTGGTGATAGCAGTCACAAATGGGGTGGTTACTCCGAATTACAGGTGCGTACCAATGGGCCATTAAGTCAGTTTCAGTACTATGAGGCCAAGGCTGGTGTAAGCTACGATATCAATAAGGATTTTACAGCCTTGCTGGGCACAGGTACCTATCATACTTATGACTATGCCGATCTGGGCAGCGGTCCCAATACCAATGAATTCAGATTATGGGAGCAAATGACCGTTAATCAATTTTTGTACCGCCTTAAATTTGAACATCGTTACCGTATAGAGCAGCGCTGGGTTAACGGCGACTATCGTAATCGCTTCCGGTACAGGTTAAATATGTTTGTACCCTTAAATAGTACAAAAATTGTAGCTAAAACCTGGTTCATTTCTGTTTTTGATGAAGTGTTCTTTAACAACAAAGCCCCCAATTTTGAACGTAACCGGATATCGGCGGCATTGGGGTATCAGTTTGATAATTCATGGATAGCACAGGCTGGCTGGATCAATCAGCGTAATTATACCACTACCCAAAGCAGCGGCAAAAATAATATCCTGCTGATGGTGATGTATCGCATTAATCGTAAAGGAGCTGGGCAGCGCGAGCATGTACCAACAACAACGGATTAAAGGGAGCAAGGGCTTAAAGAGTAAAGAACAAGAATTTTATTTGTATTGTCCTTATTCTTAAAGAAAGCTTAACTCTAATATCTTAACTCTTTTTTGTGATTTCTTGAATTTGCTGTTAACTTAGCCCGCGGTTTACAAATTACAAATATCTGACAATAAACTATGAGCTTAATAATTGACGTACACGCCCGCCAGATCTTAGATTCGCGCGGTAATCCCACTGTGGAGGTAGAAGTTTTAACCGAGAACGGCGCTTTAGGTCGTGCTGCTGTACCATCAGGTGCATCAACCGGTGCGCACGAAGCTGTTGAACTTCGCGATAACGATAAATCAAAATACATGGGTAAAGGCGTTTTAAAAGCCGTTGCCAACGTAAATGACATCATTGCACCTGAATTGAAAGGTATTGATGTTTTTGAACAAAATGCTATCGACGCGATCATGATCGAGATTGATGGTACTGAGAACAAAGGAAAATTGGGCGCTAACGCCATTTTAGGTGTTTCTTTAGCAGTTGCTAAAGCTGCAGCTCAGGAAAGTCGTCAGCCTTTATACCGCTATATTGGTGGTGTAAACGCTAATACTTTACCTATCCCAATGATGAATATCATCAACGGTGGTTCTCACTCTGATGCGCCTATCGCGTTTCAGGAATTTATGATCATGCCGGTTGGCGCACCATCTTTTTCTGAAGCATTACGCTGGGGTACTGAAGTATTTCATAACTTGAAAAAGATTTTGCATGACCGTGGTCTTTCTACCGCTGTAGGTGACGAAGGTGGTTTCGCGCCAACCTTTGATAGCACCGAAGATGCTGTTGAAACCGTTTTAAAAGCTATTGAAAAGGCAGGTTACAAAGCTGGCGAAGATATTTTCCTGGCATTTGACTGTGCTGCTTCTGAGTTTTACAAAGATGGCAAATACGATTATACCAAGTTTGAAGGCGAAAAAGGTGCCATCCGCACCAGCGCCGAGCAGGTAGAATATTTAGCTGAATTAGCATCTAAATACCCTGTAATTTCGATTGAAGATGGTATGCACGAAGATGATTGGGCTGGCTGGAAATTATTAACCGAAAAATTAGGTGCCAAAGTACAATTAGTAGGCGACGATTTATTTGTAACCAACACCACCCGTTTACAAAAAGGTATCACCGAAGGTATTGCCAACTCTATCCTGGTAAAAGTAAACCAGATAGGTTCATTAACCGAAACTATCAACGCGGTAAGTTTAGCTCAAACAAATGGCTACACTTCTGTAATGAGCCATCGTTCTGGCGAAACTGAAGACGCTACCATCGCCGATCTTGCTGTAGCTTTAAATTGCGGTCAGATCAAAACCGGTTCTGCTTCACGTTCAGATAGGATCGCGAAATACAACCAGTTATTACGCATCGAAGAAGAATTAGGCAGCAATGCAAAATTCATCGGCAAGAATTTCAAATTCTACAAAAAATAATTTAACTTATTAAAGAGCCATCTGTCTCAAAACAGGTGGCTCTTTTTAATTGGTATAGATGGGAAAGAACAAACAGCCCGAATGGTTAAAACGGGAAGTACAGTACTTTAATAAGGCCGATGAATCTTTAGCCGGAGATGCTGAGCTTGCGCCTATTGAACTGTCTATCCTTCAAAACTATTTTGATGCCGATGCCGATGATCCCATATTTGATACTTACCAATTAGAGCCCATTGATGCTACTTTTTTGAAACCATACACCACACTGGAATTTGATTTTGAAAAGTATGATTACTGGTTGGCAGCTTATACCAATAACTGGGAGCAAACCAAACGCGACAAAGGTTTCATGGGCCAATATCCACTGCCTAAGCAATAAGCCCTGAATAATTTAACCACTCCAGCCACGTTATTACCATAACTACATACAAGCTATATTAATGAATAAAAAATGGGTTTTGAGGGCTCTGGCCATAGTGTTGATCCTGGTTGCCGATATCGGTTTAGACAGGATTACTAAAAACTATATACGCCATAATTTTCGTTACTACGAAGAGATACTGCCTTTCAAAAATAATCTCCATTACCTCATTACCCGAGTAGAGAATACGGGTGCCTTTTTAAGCCTCGGCGATTCGTTGGGTAACCCTTGGCGGTTTATGCTGCTTTCATTGATGCCGGCGGCTGTACTGTTATTTGGCCTTACTTATATCATTATAAAAACCAACCTGCATAAGCTAACTGTTCTGGGTATTATCCTGGTATTGGCAGGTGGTATAGGCAATCTTTACGACCGTTGGGTTTATGGTAGTGTAACCGATTTTATGCTTATCAAATATCCCTGGTTTAAAACAGGAGTATTCAACGTGGCCGATGTCTCTATCATGATAGGAGTGGGTTTGTTACTGATCCAATCATTTTTGAACGACCGGAAATCTTCCAATAAAAAATCTGAAAATAACCCGGAAAAAGTAACCGCTTAATTTAACTCTCAGGATTCTTAAAACTTTTTAAACCTTAAATTTTAACACTTTTTTAGTCAAAAACAGCATAAAAAGGCTTCATTTTTGCTCGTTTTAACTAAATTTTAACGCCATTTTAACACTTTTTAACAAATTTTTGATGCGTTTTGAAAAGTTTAAAAAGTATTAATTGATTGATACTCAAATAACTGAATTAAAATGAGTCGATTTTGGGCCTGTCTTTCCCTTTAACAAAACAGCCCGAATTTCCTTTTTGGGAGAATCCGGGCCGTTGTATATACAAATATACAAAAATAACAGGAGATATTTGAGTCATCCGCACCCTTGAAACCTGCACATTCGCACATCTGTTAGCATCTGCAATAAAAAGCGTATCTTTGCAAAAAAAGATTACACGATCGCTTACGGTTTTGATCACCGAGAATTCTTCAGACCCGCTTATGCTTTGGCGATAGCACATATACAATAATCATTACATGTCATTCGAAAATTTAAATTTAATTGAGCCTTTATTAAAGGCTTTAAAAACCGAGGGATATACCTCACCAACCCCTATACAGGCGCAAGCAATACCTATTGTATTGCAACGCCGCGACCTTTTAGGTTGTGCGCAAACCGGTACCGGTAAAACCGCTGCCTTTGCACTACCTATTTTACAATTGTTACACCAGGACAGGCAGCAGCACAAAGAACAAAAGACTATTAAGGCGCTTATCCTTACACCAACCCGCGAGCTGGCTATCCAGATTGCCGAAAGTTTTACCGCTTATGGTAAACATACCGGCTTAAAAAATCTGGTTATTTTTGGTGGTGTTTCGCAAAACCCACAAGTTGACGCTTTAAGGCGCGGTGTGGATATCCTGATAGCCACTCCTGGTCGTTTGCTCGACCTGGTTAATCAGCGCTATGTACACCTGGAGCACGTAAAAATGCTGATCCTGGATGAAGCCGACCGTATGCTGGATATGGGTTTTGTGCATGATGTTAAAAAGATCATCACTAAAGTACCTGCTAAAAGGCAAACCCTGTTCTTTTCGGCTACTATGCCTAAAGAGATCCAGCAACTGGCCGATAGTATCCTGACCGATCCTGAAAAAATTGAAGTTACCCCGGTTTCTTCCACAGCCGATACCATACAGCAGTCGCTTTTTTATGTAGATAAAGGCGATAAAAAATCATTGCTGATCCACATCCTCAAGGATAAAAATATTAAAACGGCCCTGGTATTTACCCGTACCAAACACGGTGCCGATAAGGTGGTGAAAGACCTGGTGCGTGCCGGTATTACTGCCGAGGCCATCCACGGTAATAAATCACAAAATGCACGTCAGCGGGCATTGACCAATTTCAAAAACCGCACAACACGTGTACTGATTGCTACCGATATTGCTGCCCGCGGTATTGATATCGACGAGCTGACCCACGTAATCAACTACGAGATCCCTAACATTCCCGAAACCTATGTACACCGTATTGGCCGTACCGGCCGTGCTGGGGCAAGCGGTATCGCGCTTTCTTTTTGCGATGAGGATGAAATAGAATTTTTAAAGGACATCCACAAGCTGATAGCCAAAGAGATCCCTGTTGAAGAAGCACATCCTTACCCGCTTAGTCCGGTGGCTATAGCCGCTGGCATGGGCGCTAAAAAAGGGACGGCTAATGCCAATTTACGTAAGGGCTCATCAGGTGGCCGGAGCGGTGGCGGTAACAAACGTCGTGGCGGAAATGGTGGAGGCGGTAATCGCTCAGGTGGTGGTAATCGCTCAGGTGGCGGCAATAGTCGTGGCGGTAGCAACAAGCCAGGCGGCGGAAGCGGCATGAGCGGGGCCAGCAGATCATCAGGAAGATAATTTCGTTCATTGGTTCACTAGCTCATTAGTTTATTGGGCTTTGTTATAGGTTACTTATTAATCATCTGATACCAATGAACCAATGAGCTAATGAACCAATGAACGCATTTGTTAATAAGTTAATAAGCATATTTGTACCTCTACATTTTTTTAAATAGCTTTAAATGAAATTTATAGAGCCAATATCCATGAAACGCCTCATTAACCTGGTAAAGAATAAGTTTTTTCTGGTTACCATGGCCTTTTTAGTTTGGATGATTTTTTTTGATAAGAACGACCTGTTTTCGCAATATGAGTATCGCAAGCAGGTAAACAAACTAAAACAGGAACGCGATTTTTATAAAAAGGAGACCGACCAGGTAACTAAAGAACTGGACGAATTAACCTCAAACCCCCAAAAACTCGAAAAGTTTGCCCGCGAAAAATACCTCATGAAAAAAGACAATGAGGATGTTTACGTGATTGTTCACGAGAAAAAAGAAAAATAAGGTTTTTAGAATCAGGAAATAAGAATCAGAAAATAAGATATAGAAAGCGGTGGGTTTTACCCGTCGCTTTTTTTGTGGCTTATTTTATCGTTAAAGAATTGGATAGTACATTAGTCTCCAATTAAAATAGGATGTCAACCAAAACTATCTACACAGCAGAACCACAAAAATTTTCTTTCCGCATCTGGAGTGAAATGATATGGTCATTGATTATTTGTATTCTCGTGATAGGCGCCATAATCATTGGAACTGAAGGTTCTTTCACATTCTTCGCGGTTGCTTTTGTTCTGTTCTTTCCTGTCCTATTAGGTTATGCAAGCCAATACAAATACAGATTTATACAAGCCGTATCTATAATGGAAGAGGATGAAGAGTTTGTTTTTGAATTATTGTATAAAGATGAGCTGTATCAACACATTATTAAAAAAAGTAACATCAGCACAAAGATGTTAACAGAGAGCGTGACGAGGAGTTACATTAGCAAACTTGTTGTTTTTGACAAAGAAAAAGAGGTGTTTGCATTGTATTCCGGTTCCGGTATCATGAAGGAAGCTGACTTGGAAAAAATTAAAGCAGGGTTGGATGGGGAGTAGTTGCGCTTGGTAGAACCTTTCTTACACGCGTCATTGCGAGGTACGAAGCAATCCCTATGCTTTACAGGGCGGCTCCGCTTATAGGGGATTGCTTCGTACCTCGCAATGACGGGTTTTTTATCGGAATAGCCTTGGTATTGACCGCCATCTTTTTATACCATTATACCACCCCCACCGCCAAACGTTTTTTACTGTGCTTCCAGCGCCACAATAACTTATCCCTTACTTTTAAGGAAGGTTTCTCAATAGTATATCTTAGTATCAATGCGAACGCGATGGTGCTGAGCAGGCAGCAGAGCATCATCAGGTTACTGTTTTTATCGATGCCGGCTTTTTGGAGCAGGTTTTGGGTAAGGTGGATCACCAGTTTATGCGATAGATAGATGCTATAAGATAAGGTAGCTAGTTGCGCTGTTACGACTGATCGACGGCGATAAAGAAAATTGGAGGGGCAAACGATCGCTGCCAAAATGAGTCCATATCCCAACGAAACCAAGGAGAAGCCCCAAACAGTGCTGATCAGGCTATCACTAGGCGAGCAAACAAAATAAGCGGCTATTAAAATTATCAGTCCCAGCAGCATCAGCAGGTGATTGTACCTGTTTGCTATTTCTTTTATGCGCGGATAAAAAGTGTAAGCACCTGCAATGCTCACACCTATAAGCAATCCATCTAAGCGATTGTAAGTAGGGTAGTAGATCACCCGGTGCCATATCGCTCCAAAATCATCTTCAGATAGATGAGGTTCTGCAAAATAGTGCCAGCCGGCATATCTGATCATAAAACCTGCAATAAATAACGCGGCCAGGATGTAAATGGCTTTTTTGCCCGCTTTAAAATGATTGAGCAGCCAAAAGGTTAAAGGAAGTATTAAATAAAACTGTTCCTCCACGCATAACGACCAGGCATGGGTAAAAGTCCCGGTGGTTTTCAGATCCAAGCCAAAATTGAGGGTAAAAGTGATGTACTTCCAGAGCGGAGCCATATGTTCCCGCTCGCGCAGAAACGGGAAGGCTGTATATAAAAGCAGTATAACTAGGTAAGGCGGAATGATGCGGAAGAAACGCTTGGCGAAAAATTCGCGCATATTGATAGCGTTGCCTTTTTTGATAGTATTAAAAAGCTGCCCCGCAATCAAAAATCCGCTAAGGACAAAAAACAGGTCGACACCCGTCCAGCCAAAGCCGCCTATTTTAGACACCCATTCCGGATGCCCGAAAAGCTGGTAATGAAACAGCAAAACATAAGTAATGGCCAATGCCCGTAAATGATCTAAACCCAATAATTTATGCTTATCGGATATGCTGGCAGTGATAGTATCTGACATGAAATATAACGGGAGAATTTAGGCTGTAATTTATTGAATAAAGAGGGTAATAACAGATACTCGCATCTTATTTCTATAAAAAAATTGTCATTTCGATAGAGCTTGGGTGGGTATGAGCGTTGCGTGAAAGAGAAACTATCTCTTGAGCGAAGCGAAAAATCTTCTACATAATGCAAAGCTTCTACTTTAAGTTGTAGAAGATTTCTCCTCGTACCTCGTTCGAAATGACAGGCTGTTATCAGTATTCGGTACGATTATAGCACTGATCACAAATTATCAAAAAGCTCTTATTTCTTGATTCTCACTTCTTGCCTCTCCACCCTAAACCTCGCCCTCGCGTTTGCGTAAAAACCATTCGCCAGATAGTAGCAGAAGTATCAACACAAATATCCATTTTACGTCGATGATGTCGCTGTAGTGTTTGTCTTCATAAACAACGGTTTTGATATTGTCGTTTTTGCGGATGAGATCGGCCAGTTGGCTGAGTTGGTTGGGGTAGAGCATCTGGCCGCCGCTTTGTTTGGCTATGGTGTTTAGCAGTTGATGATTGGCGGCGCTTTGGCGGGTTTCCAGGTTAAGTGGTTTTACGGTTAATTGTCCACTGGCGGTGAAACGCTGAGCTCCGTTTTGCGTTCCTGCGTTGTAGCTGTATTCACCCACAGGCAATGTACCGGCATCCAGCTGGTAGCTTTGGCCGCTGCGGCTAAACAGGAAACTATAATTTTTCCCGGTTTGGTTTTTTAGCTCGATCCGGACATCGGGCGTATTGATCAATTCCAGGGCATCATTATATAGTTCAGCATTCAGAATTACATTTTCGCCTTCATCAAAAACATTATGGGCCGGATATACCCGAAAACGCTGGCGATTAGCATTGGCGGTTAGGTATTGCACGGTTTGGCTCAGCAGCTCGTCGGTAGCGTTACGGTTGCCATAATTTTGGTATTCGGTCAGCTGCCAGCGCCAAAGACCTTCGCCGGTGAGTATGGCGGTACGGCGTCCGGCATCATCGGCAAAAGCCAGCAGAGGATAAGTGGTAACTACCGCACCAATTTTTTGTTTCAAGAGCACGGCAGTATTGGCGGCCGAGCCATAGCTGCCAAAAGGGGCCAGCAAGGGCGGCATAACCGCTATTTTTTTACGGGCTGAGTCGGATAGGGTAAAGGCCGAAAAACCGGCTTCGGGAAGGGCAAGTACCTCTTGTGACTCCGAACGACCGGCGCTGATCTTGATACTATTTTGCTCGGCATTAAAGGCCTGCAGATCTGTTTGTGAACCCAGCATGTACCAAACCGGGGTCTTGCTTTTAGTTATAAAGCTTTTTAATGGGGCGTATGCTGCAGCCTGGGCTTGATAAAGAATGATTAGGCTGTAATCGGCCAGTTTAATGCTGGCAATATCACTGAGTAGTACTGTTTTTACCTCGAAATTTTTATTGGTTTCAATAGCCTGTTTGATCACGGTAATATCAGGATGCGGACTGCCATATACCAACAGTACCTTTTGCCGGGCATCCAGTACATCCACATAGATAGTTTCGGTATTGTTTTGAGTCGACAATTCGTTTTTAACCGGTGTAATGTTAATGTTGAATTTTCGCAGCCCCTTTTTATCGGCAGTAAGTTTGATGGGGATGGTCTTTTTAAAATCGGCAGAAATAATCGGGATGGTTTGGGCGAATACAGGTTTGCCATCTTCAGTAACGGTGATGTGCATATTTTCGCCTTTGCTTTGATAGGCGGTGGCCAAAACTTCTATTTCAAAATCGTTACCCAAAAAGGCGGTCTTGTTGTAATTGACGTTGCCTATAAACAGATCGCGTTTGGCAACAGTGTCGCCCAGGGCAATGGTATAAATACTGGTTTTGATATTTTTGGCTTCGTACTGCGGATCGTTACCCTGGTTGTACAGGCCATCGGTAGCTAAAATCAGTGCGCCGATGTTTTGGTTTACAAAGCGGTTGTTAAGTTGCTGCAAAGCCCCTGCAATATCGGTTTGCTTGCCGTTGAATTTATCGGAAAGACCATTGGTCAGCTCTTTACTGAAATTAAATTCCTGTACATCATACTGATCGCCCAGTTGCTGTTTGAGTTTGGCCAGATCGCTTATAAATTGAGCAGAATTGAAACCGGCGGGTTTAAAGGTATTGATGGAGGATGAATTATCCTGCGCGATGAGCACTAAAGGTTTCTGCGGATCATATTTAATGGTTTTTACCAGCGGCGAAACCAGCAGCATAGCGATAACAAACACCACCAGCGCCCGAAGGACAGCTAACCACAACCTGAAATTTTTGCCCAGGTTAACGGGTTGCCGGTATAATAACCAGGCATATAATACCCCCAGTATTAAACAAACAGGCACCCACCATCCGGAAACAGACCCCCAGGTTATTGAAAACATTTTATTTTACGTTGTAGGTATAACGTAATATGTATTACGTTCAGCTGCAAAATGCGAAATTATTGTGAATTGCGGGGAATAAGTTTTTATTCACTTGACCCAAAATGCACTGGGATGGAGTATAAGCAAGCAACTGGTTGATCACCGCACTTGCCTGGCTTCCATTTAACCTTGCTAACAATATTTAATACCTGTTTACCAAAAAATTGCTTATCTCCCGATGAATCTCTTAAAACTCTTGTACCATCTATTGAGCCGTCAGGTTCTACTACGAAAGTAACGATGGTACTACCGGCATAATGATTTTCTCCGGGCGGAAATCTAAGATTTTTTCCAATTACCCCATTCAAGGAAACTATTCCTCCTTCAGGTTCTGGCACTTCGTCAACCTTTGTGTAAACAAATTTATGCAGTAGCGTATCTTGTTTACCTTCACATTTATTTTCGTTGTTTTGGGCGAAAGCATCAGAAAAAACAAGACATAACAAGCAAATTGCAGCTATTGTGGTAAGGAAAGTTTTCTTATATGTCATATGTCTGAACGCTTAATCTATTTTGTTTCCAGTAGGGTGCCAATCTTAATTCCCTGAGCTAAAAAATAGCCTTTTAAAATATCATACTTCTGCTCGCAATATTCAATAGCTTTTATATTTTTTGAGCTGAGCCGATTATGTTGACACTGAAAACAATATTCAATATATTGAGCTACCCGCCCGTTGTTATCCATAAACAGTACTGCGTTCCTGGGATTATAGCACTTGGCTCCAGGATCTGCTATTTCTAAAGGTCCGTTATGTGATGTATAGCCTACATTAAATAATATGTCTGTTAATGAATCGATCCCCGTTCTTGACAGAATTTTGCGCTCTCTTACTTTACCTGAAATTAAGACATGATTTTTAACCGGTAAATAGTTGATATCGGCTTTAGGATCATTAAAAGATATCAGCATAACGCTTTTCGCTGTGTTAAACGGAAAACGGGCCCGCCTCTGTGCAGCATTATATTTATGATGATTAAGGCATTGATAATTTCTTTCAGCAATTTCTTCTTCCTCCTTTGTAGGTGGCCCGGGTAACCTTTTTTGCCCAAAAGCAATAATTGGCATTAAAAAAATTAAGAGGATGAGCTTGTTCATAGTTTAGGTAATGGTTTATGGTCTAAGTTATCAAATTTTAGACACACTATTGACCATGAATTAGCAAAACTAAACAAGGCCAGCGTTAACTGGCCTTGTTTAAAATAGGTTTGTCATGCTGAACTTGTTTCGGCATCCCACATGCAAAGTTTCGCATGATGCTTAACCGTCCTGAGAGATCCTGAAACAAGTTCAGGATGACCTGGGTGTTTTTTTGACTTTTTAACTTTTGAATTTTGACTTTCCATTAAAGCATTCCACCATCAACCGGGATTACCTGGCCTGTGATGTAGGTTGCCATGTCTGATGCCAGGAAAACGCAGGCGTTGGCCACATCTTCGGGCTGACCGGCACGTTTCAATGGGATATCAGCTTCCCAGCCTTCCACTACTTTAGGGTCGAGTACGTCGGTCATTTCGGTTTTGATAAAGCCTGGTGCCACTACGTTGGTACGGATGTTACGTGAGCCCAGCTCTTTAGCTACTGATTTGGAGAAACCAATGATGCCCGCTTTGGATGCAGCATAATTAGCCTGACCAGCATTACCTTGTACACCTACTACCGAGCTCATGTTGATGAACACGCCATTACGGTTTTTCATCATGATCTTGGAGGCGGCTTTGGTAACGTTAAATATCGATTTAAGGTTTACGTCAAGTACCTCGTCCCAGTTCTCTTCGGTCATGCGCATCAGCAAACCATCTTTGGTAATACCAGCGTTGTTAACCACTATATGCAGGGTGCCAAAATCGGCAACAATATCATTGATCAGTTTTTCGGCTTCGTCAAATTTAGAAGCGTCGGAACGGTAGCCTTTTACCTTGGTGCCAAAGCTTTGCAGTTCCTGCTCAAGGGCCTGGCCTTTTTCAACCGACGATAAATAGGTGAATGCCACGTTGGCGCCATGCTCGGCAAACTTCTCGGCTATTTTACGCCCTATACCTTTTGACGCGCCGGTAATAAGCGCTATTTTTCCTTCTAATAATTTCATAAATTGAATATATGATTTCGGGCGGTGAAGTTAGTGGTTTTTTATTTTGGTTCATAGTTAGTAGTTGATGGTTCATAGAGGTAATTTAAACCAGTTGAATAATAACATCTTTGGCTATGATCTATGAACCATTAACTATGAACTGTTTTTCCTACAGAAAAACTTAATCAATTAACTAAATATCACTACCTTTGCGGCTCAAAAAATTACGTGTGCATGAGCCAGTCTGTTCAAATAAAAAACGCTTTAATTTCTGTTTACTACAAAGATAATTTAGAGCCCATTATCCTGGAGTTAAACCGCCTTGGTGTCGAGATCTATTCCACCGGTGGTACCGAAACTTTTATCCGTAACCTGGGTGTTAATGTAGTACCTGTAGAGGACCTTACATCATATCCATCTATCTTAGGCGGACGTGTTAAAACCCTGCATCCCAAAGTGTTTGGCGGCATCCTGGCCCGCAGAAGTTTTGACGGCGACGAACAGCAACTGGCCCAATACGAAATACCAGAGATCGACCTGGTGATTGTTGATCTTTATCCTTTTGAAGAAACTGTAAAATCTGGCGCAGCCGAAGAAGATGTGATCGAGAAGATCGATATCGGTGGTATTTCCCTGATCCGCGCAGCAGCAAAAAACTTTAAAGATGTAGTGATCGTAGCTTCCAAAAATGACTACGGTACACTGGAAGAAATCCTGAAAACACAAGGCGGCGCAACAACACGTGATCAACGCCGTTCATTTGCACAAAAAGCATTCAATATATCGTCACATTACGATAGTGCCATCTTCCAGTATTTTAACCAGGAAGAATCGCTGCCGGTATTTAAACAAAGCATACAAAGCAGCCAGGTTTTACGTTACGGCGAAAACCCTCATCAAGGGGGGGTGTTTTATGGCGATCTGGATGCCATGTTTACCAAATTGCATGGCAAAGAGCTATCCTACAACAACCTGGTTGATGTGGATGCTGCAGTTGCTCTTATTGATGAATTTACCGAGCCAACCGTAGCTATTTTAAAGCACACCAATGCCTGTGGTATCGCTTCCCGCTCTTCTATAAAAGAAGCCTGGATTGATGCGCTGGCTTGTGATCCGGTTTCGGCTTTTGGTGGTGTGATCATTGCTAATGATGAGATCGACGCGGATACTGCTACCGAGATCAGCAACATCTTCTACGAAGTACTGATAGCACCAGCTTATACTGATGAGGCTGTAAAAATATTACAAAGCAAAAAGAACCGGATCATTTTGGTTCGTCAGCCAGTGGCCCTGCCAACCAAGCAGTTCAAAACTTTGTTGAACGGCGTTATTGAACAGGATAAGGACGCGGTTATTGAAGGTCCGGCTCAGATGACCCCGGTTACCAACAGAAAACCAACCGAGCATGAACTGCATGATTTGTTCTTCGCAAACAAGGTGGTAAAACATACCAAATCAAATACTATCGTTTTTGCCAAAAACGGTCAGTTAATGGCGAGCGGTGTTGGTCAAACCTCCAGGGTTGATTCATTGAAACAGGCGGTTATCAAAGCCGAAAGTTTTGGGTTCGATCTGAAAGGCGCGGTAATGGCATCCGATGCGTTTTTCCCGTTCCCGGATTGTGCCGAGCTGGCTGCCGAAGCAGGTATAACAGCTATATTACAACCAGGCGGATCAATAAATGACAAGCTTTCTGTTGAAATGTGTAACGAAAAAAACATTTCGATGGTGACTACTGGTGTTCGTCATTTTAAACACTAAAATTTTATTTAAGCGGGCTTATTGGGTAGGATGAAGTGTGAGGGATTGGAAATAGGAAGGGATTTGATGACCCCTAAAGCCCGATTAACATAATTTAACATAACCGACCTGTCCAAACAATAAATATGAAATTTATACGCTCTTAATTGCAACTATGTGATTTTTTTAAGCGTATTTTTATAAACTTTACAGATTATTTGAAAGAAGCAACAGATGGGTTTATTTAACTTTTTTACACAAGAAATAGCTATCGATTTGGGTACTGCAAATACCCTCATTATACATAACGACAAAGTTGTTGTTGACGAACCTTCTATCGTGGCGTTCGACAGGACAACCAATAAAGTGATTGCCATTGGCAGGCAGGCCATGCAAATGGAAGGTAAAACACATGATAACATCCGCACGGTACGCCCGCTGAAGGATGGTGTAATTGCCGACTTTAACGCCGCCGAACATATGATACGTGGCATGATCAAAATGATCAATCAGGGCAAGGGATGGTTTTTCCCTTCATTGCGTATGGTGATCTGTATTCCGTCGGGTATTACCGAGGTAGAGAAACGTGCCGTGCGTGACTCGGCCGAGATTGCCGGTGCTAAGGAAGTTTACCTGATTCATGAGCCGATGGCTGCCGCCGTAGGTATCGGTATTGACGTGGAAGAGCCTATGGGTAACATGATCATTGATATAGGTGGTGGTACTACCGAAATCGCGGTTATCGCCTTATCTGGTATCGTGTGTGATCAGTCTATCCGTGTAGCTGGTGATAACTTTGACTCCGACATTGTACAATATATCCGCCGTCAGCATAATATCATGATCGGTGACCGTACTGCCGAGAAGATCAAAATAGAAGTTGGTGCGGCACTACCAGAACTGGCCGATCCACCAAGTGATTTTGCTGTTCAGGGTCGCGATCTGATGACCGGTGTTCCAAAGCAGATTATGGTATCCTACACTGAAATCGCACACTGTCTGGATAAATCGATCTCCAAAATTGAAGAAGCGATATTAAAAGCGTTGGAAATTACCCCGCCCGAGCTATCAGCGGATATTTACCAAACCGGTATTTATTTAACAGGTGGGGGAGCCTTATTGCGTGGTTTAGATAAGCGTGTTGCCGCGAAAACAAAGCTTCCGGTTCATGTTGCCGAAGATCCGCTGCGCGCCGTAGTTCGCGGAACCGGAACCGCCCTTAAAAACATAGGAAATTTTAAATTTTTAATGCAATAGTCTATAATTAGTGGGTTAGTGAATTAGTGAGTTAGTGAATGAAAAAGTATAAAGCCTCATCATTCAAATAAACACTCAGTAATTCAGTAATTCACTAATTCAATAATTATAAAACGATGCGTAACCTCTTGATTTTTATCACTAAGTATAACGCGTTTTTTCTGTTCCTGATTTTTGAGATAAGCTCCTTGCTTATTTATATCAAGTATAACTCCTTTCAAAAAGCTACCTTCATCAATTCAACCAATAAGGTTACAGGTACTTTATATAGTCAGGTTAGTGAGCTTAAAGGGTATTTGTCATTAAAAAATGTAAATGACAGCCTGGCACGTGAAAATGCCAATCTTCGTGGGCAGCTTAAATCGGCTTTTTATATTGATTCTGTTGATAAACGTAAAGTGGTTGATACCGTTTACAAGCAACAATACACTTACATTGTAGCCAGGGTAATCAATAACTCCACCAATAAGCGCAGTAACTATATTACCATAAACAGGGGTAGCAAAGAAGGGATAGCCAAAGATATGGGAGTAATTAGCAGCTCGGGGGTGGTAGGGATGGTAGTTGATGTGTCTGAGCATTTGGCTATCGTACAGTCGGTATTAAATAAAAACACCAAGTTTAGCGCCATGTTGGCCAATAACAAAGAAATTGGTTCATTTATATGGGGTACTGATCTTGATCCTAAAAAAGGTCTGTTGATAGATATACAGAACGATGCGCAGCCCAAATTAGGCGAACAGGTGGTTACTTCGGGCTACTCGCTTTTTCCAACGGGTATTCCATTTGGCAAAATAACAAACCTGCATGCCAAAGGCGGCGGATTACTGCTTAATGTGGATGTAACTCTTGCCGTTGACTTTAGCAAACTGGAGTATGTGTACGTGGTAAATAACAAATTTGCACCTGAGCAAACTGGATTGGAGGCCGGGCAAAAGAAAAATGAGTAGAACTATTTTAGTCAATACCATACGGTTCCTGGTACTGGTTTTTATGCAGGTCTTTTTGTTAAAAAATATCACTTTTTATAACCTGTCTACCCCGTATCTGTATATCTTGTTTATTTTGCTACTTCCGTTTGAGGTGCCAAATATATTACTGTTCGTACTGTCGTTTTTATTGGGATTAACCATTGATGCTTTTTACGATACACCCGGTTTGCACGCGGCCGCCTGTGTAGTACTAGCCCTGGTGCGTATCCTGTTTATCAGTATCACCGTACAAAAAGACGGGTTTGATAATGAACCCGAACCTACCTTAAGTATTATGGGATTCCGGTGGTTTTTTACCTATGCCCTGGTGCTTACCCTCTTTCATCATTTCTTTCTGTTGAATTTAGAGGTTTTTAGTTTTTCTGAAATACAATATACACTAAGTCGTGTTGTATTGAGTTCAATATTTACTGTATTTTTAATGCTTATTTCAGGATTACTATTTTTCAGAAGGAAAGAACGTAAATGAACAAGTTTTTTGAGCGTCGCTACGTTGTAACAGGCATTTTTTTGGTAATTATGATCACACTTTTGGGTAGGCTTTATTATATCCAGATAGTTGATGACCGTTATACCGTATATGCCAATAGTAACGTAAGGCGTGTACAGATCCAGTACCCATCACGTGGCCCTATACTTGACCGTAATGGTAAAATACTGGTTCAGAATGTACCCATTTATGACATCACGGTTAATCCCAAAGAGGTGAAACCTTTTGATACGCTGGAGTTTTGTAAATTAGTAGGTATTGATAAAGAAGGCTTTGACAAACGTTTGACCAAGGCTATTAAATATTCACCTAATAAAGAATCGATATTTGAAAAGCAGCTTCCTTTTGAACTGTATGCATCTTTTCAGGAAAGATTAACGGAGTTTCCGGGTTTTTATGTGCAGCCACGTACCGTCCGAACTTATCCAGATTCAACCGCCGCACAGTTTTTAGGTTTCATTGGTGAAGTGCAGGATCGTGATATTAAGCGCTCAAATGGCTATTATCGCCAGGGTGATTATATTGGTGTTACCGGTGTCGAGAAGTCCTATGAACTAACTTTGCGGGGACAACGGGGGGTAAAAATACAAATGGTTGATTCGCGCGGCGTACCAAAAGGTTCTTTTGCCAATGGCGCCTTTGATACTTTGGCCCATCCCGGCGAACGGCTTACTTCGTCATTGGATATCAACCTGCAAAAACTGGGTGAAAAGCTGATGAAAAATAAATTGGGTAGTATTGTAGCCATTGAACCATCAAGCGGTGAAATACTGTGCTATGTGAGCAGCCCTACGTATGATCCAAACCTGATGGTGGGTCGTGAGCGTGGTAACAATGCTGCTAAATTATACGATGATCCCTATAATCCGTTTTTTATCCGCCCTATACAGGCCTATTATCCGCCAGGATCGTCATTTAAGCCCTTAAGCGCACTTATTGCGATACAGGAGGGAGTAATTACGCCCGAAACTATATATTACTGCCCTGGATACTATGTAGCCGGAAACCGGAGAGTACCTTGTTTTCACCATGAAGTACATGGCGCGGTTAACCTGGCCAAGGCTGTAGCTGAGTCATGTAATGGCTATTTTGATATGGTTTTTGAGAAACTGATCAATCGTAATGGTGCTAAAAAAACCGACACATCATTTAATTACTGGAGAAATAATGTGGCCAAGTTTGGTTTAGGTTCAAGATTAGGTTTGGATATGCCAGGCGAGGGTAGAGGCAATCTGCCCAAAGCATCCTATTACGATAAAGTGTATCATAAGGGTGGCTGGCGTTCAAGTACAGTTATTTCATTAGGGATAGGGCAGGGCGAGTTATTAGCTACCCCTTTGCAATTAGCCAACATTGAGGCTACAATCGCAAACCGTGGTTTCTATTATAAGCCCCATTTGATAAAAGCTATTGGCGACAAACAAGTGATTAAGCATGAGTACACTTTGAGAAACTATGTAGGTGTCGACTCGCAATATTTTAAACCAGTTATAGATGGTATGGAAAGTGTTGTGGAGTATGGCACAGCAAGGGCGTCAAAAATACCTGGCATTATAATGTGTGGTAAAACCGGTACTGCTCAAAAAGCAGTAGGTATTGATAACTCTGTATTTGTTGCTTTTGCGCCACGTGAAAATCCTAAGATAGCCATAGCCGTGGTGGTTGAGGATGCGGGGCAGGGTGGTACCTGGGCGGCGCCTATCGCCAGTTTTATTGTGGAACAATATTTAAAGAAATCGATATCGCAACGACCGTCGGGCATTACGCCAGATTATTATATCAACAAAAACCTTTTACCCGATCTGAACACTTCTATGCAGAACAGGTTAAAAGAACGTAGAAGAGATAGTATCCGTGCCGTGCGGGCCGACTCGATCAGAAAGGTGAAAGCTGATTCGATAAAGAAGGCGGGCCAGCTCAAAACAGCCAGCAATAATAAAAAAGGTACCTTAATTGGTTTTTTAACGGGTAGGGGGACTGGTAAATAATATGAGTGTAAATAACCAGCGCAGCTTTTTTTTCAATGTAGATTGGCTAACCGTATTTTTATACCTGGCCCTGTGTACTATTGGCTGGTTTAATATTCATGCTGCTGTATTTGATGAAAAACACCCGAGCATTATCGATGCTTCAACCAATTACGGTAAGCAGTTTATCTATATCAACGTATCAATTGTAGTAGCCATTGTTATATTGTTGCTGGAGAGTCGGTTTTTAACTGCGCTGGCACCAGCGTTTTATGGCATAACGGTACTATTACTCATATTGGTATTGGTAGTGGGCCGAAACGTGGGTGGTAACCAGGCCTGGATAAATATGGGTGGTGGTTTTCGGCTGCAACCCTCGGAGTTTGCCAAGTTTTCAACGTGTTTACTGCTGGCCCGTTATCTGAGTTCGGTTAATATAAAGGTTACCGAACTGAAATCTTTTCTGATAGCTGCCGCTATTATCGGTTTCCCCATGTTGCTGATCATGTTGCAACCCGATACTGGCTCAACCCTGGTTTTCTGTTCTCTTGTTTTTGTGCTTTACCGGGAGGGCTTGTCCCCATATTTTTTGGTGATCAGCGGTTTACTTATTGTGCTCTTTGTGGTTTCGCTTTTGTACAATCCGCTGTATGTTATTCTGACACTGGTTATAATAACCGCTCTCATCATATTCTTATTCAGGAAACACCGCCAGCTTATTTTTACCATGCTTGTTGGATTGGCTATATCGGTTACCTTTATTTTTTCAGTAAAATTTATTTACTCCCACGTTTTAAAACCACACCAAACGGAGCGTATCAATATATTACTGGGCATCACTACCGATTTAAGAGGGAAGGGATACAATGTAAACCAGTCAAAAATAGCCATAGGCTCGGGTAAGTTATGGGGTAAGGGTTATTTGCATGGTACACAAACCAAATATTCCTTTGTGCCAGCACAAAGTACTGACTTTATTTTTTGTACTATAGGTGAGGAGTGGGGTTTTGCAGGGTCGGTTGTTGTTATAGGTCTTTACCTGTTTTTAATATTGCGGGTGATTTACTTGGCCGAGCGACAGCGATCGCCATTCTCTCGCATATATGGTTATGGGGTAGCATCGGTATTGTTTTTTCACGTGGTTATCAACATTGGCATGACCATTGGGATAGTGCCGGTAATTGGTATACCATTGCCATTTATAAGCTATGGAGGCTCCTCTTTGCTTAGCTTTACTATACTTCTTTTTATCCTTGTTAAGCTCGATTCTAACCGCATGGGGATCGTTTAATTTACAGGGGAATCTTAGGTTAACGCCTTGATTATGTATCATGTATGTTTTAACTTATTAAAACATTGTTACATTAATATTAATTTATTAAATAATAATATGGCTGATATTAGTTACAGAATGGTTAAATATTTCTGTATCTAATAATTAAATAATTAATCTGTTAATTAAATAATTGACTCAGTAACAATTGTCTTAATTATAGATTACTTTTCTTAAAAATTCCTTCTCAACCCCATAGTTTAGCATTTATCTATTAAATAGGCGCCTGAAATTGATGTCAGAACTGTTGTATAGTAAAATGAATGAATTGAATATGATTGCTTAAAAGCATGTTTTTAGTCTAAAAAGCCGTTTTTTATAGTGTTTTACCCCGTTTTTAGGCCTTTTTTTCTTTCCCAGGCAATGCCGGCAAACGAGCTCGTACTTAAGTATTTATTGTTATATATTATATTTGTTTTAAGCGTTTGGCCAAACGGAGGCGTATCCTGAAAAGCCTTTAACAGAGTAGGGGAACAAAACAATAAGTAACACTATTATGAAAAATTTAGAATTAAAAGAACTTGGTGTTCAAGAAATGAACACTACAGAAATGACTAATGTTAACGGTGGTGGTCCTTTAAGCGATCTGCTTGGTAACACTTTGGCTGTAGTTTTAGGAGCTGCTTACATTTTGGTAAATAACACAGTTCAGTTTGCTGGTTATACTGTAAATTCTCTTTTAAATTTCATTAAAAGCTAATTTATTTTATTTAACTATTTCCCAAAAACAACTTTGCAATCGGTGTTTACTGTAAAGAAAACAATCAATACAGTTTATTTCAACGATTGCAATTCTAATTAATTGGGCTGTGCCATTATGTATATAACGGTGGGCCAACCGGGCGAATCCTGAAAAGCCTTAACAGAGTAAGGGATTATTGAACAAAAAATACTATTATGAAAAATTTAGAATTGAAAGAACTTGGTGTTCAAGAAATGAATGCTACTGAAATGACTAATGTTAATGGTGGTTTATTAGGTATCAGCCTTGATCTTAGCGGTCTTTTAGCTCAAGTTAACAAAACACTGACTGAAGTTGTAGCTTTTGTTGGTGCTCAAGTAAGCATCCTTGGTGCTGCTCTTAAAGCATTATAATAAAAGCTTGTTAAATAGCCGTTGCCCTGATTGGGTTAACGGCTATTTACTTCCATCGCACCGAACAAATCCTATTCCTCAAATTCACATAAATGGCGTACCCCGAAAAGCCATTAACAGAGTAGGGAAATTTTTTAAAACTACCCTTATGAAAAATTTAGAGTTAAAAGAACTTGGTGTTCAGGAAATGAATGTTACCGAAATGGCCAATATAAATGGCGGCAGTGTAATTGGAGGTATCATCAATGCTATTCAGGCACTTGTAGACGGTCTTCAGAAAAATGTAAATCTTGATGGAATCATTCAGGACTTTAAAACCTTTTTTACTACTCTTAAAGGTTTGCTACACCCGTAAGCTAAGACTATCCCTGAAATTTATATAAATGGCGAACCCTGAAAAGCCTTAATAGAGTAAGGACAAATATTTAAGACTACAATTATGAAAAATATAGAATTAAAAGAACTGGGTGTTCAGGAATTGAATACTGCTGAAATGACTATAGTTAATGGTGGCGCTATTTTGGGTGGTGTTGCTGCTCTTGTAGATAACCTCGCTATTATTTTAGGTGGTACCCTTGGTCCCCTGCTTCCAGGGCTTTCAATTGTAATTGTGGGTCTTTTACATTCTGTGTCAGGTCTCCTTAGCGGAATTTAAGATCTTAACGAGGACTTGAGTTAATTAAAGCGATAAGATAGCTTTATAATGTGATATAACGGCTTTTGCCGATTAGGGCGTATCCTGAAAAGCCTCTAAATAGAGTAAGGGAAATGATTAAAAATTCAGTTATGAAAAATTTAAAGTTAAAAGAACTTGGTGTTCAGGAAATGAACACTGCTGAAATGACAAAAGTTAATGGTGGTGGTTTAGGTGATATCAACATTAACCTTAACCTTGAGCCTGTTTTGAAATTTTTAGCAGGGGTTTTAACTGATACCGGCACTCTCCTTACTAAAACATTAGGTTCGCTGTTCCAATTACTTCAGGGACAATTATAGAAAATAATAAATAGTCGTTGCTTTTAAGTTCTTGAAAGCGCGGCTATTTTGTTTTCAACAGAGCCAATTTAATTGGCCCGTTTTTGTATAGAAACAAGTAAACGTGCAGCGTTATGAAAAACTTAGAATTAAAAGAACTTGGTGTTCAGGAACTGGATGCTAAAGCAGCAATCAGTGTAAACGGTGGAGGATTAGATCTAAATCCTATCGGTCCAATAGTTAATGTACTTGCAACTGTTCTTTTAGCCGTTGGAAACATCTTAAATGCCGTTGTTAAATTGATTCAGGGTTTATAATTCTACAGAAAACAATGGCTGAAGCCACTGTCATTTACCCTTCATAGATCAGCCGCCGACACAGCTTATCTACGTTACGGTAATAGCAATACTGGCAACTTAACTTCGCTCAATTTCGTAAAAAATCAAATAAACACTCACAATTATGAAAAATTTAGAATTAAAAGAACTTGGTGTTCAGGAAATGGACGCCAATGAAATGATCAATGTTAATGGCGGTTACGGCTTAGGCGATTTGCTTGGCGCCGTTTTTACAGCTTTAGGCTCTATTTTAGACGCTGTTGTTAAATTGGTTCAAGGTTTATAAAAACATAGGATAGTCGTTATCATGAATTTTTCAGGGTAACGACTATTTTAATATGTTAACAAAAGCATGGCATTATCTACCTATTCTACAGAAACAATTGCTGAAACCTCTATCGTTTACCGTTCACAGATCAGCAGGCGAACCCAGCTTATCTACGTGGTTACCGTATTAGCGATATTAGTAACTTTTGCAGTGCTTCCATTTATTAAAACCCCTATCAGTGTAAAGGGTAACGGGCTTTTACAATCATCTATCGAAAAAGCCGAATTAACCATCCCGGTTAACGGACGGCTCACCAGACTTAAACTTACCGACAATCAAAAAATTACACGGGGCGATACCATTTTAGTGATAGATGCCTCTGTTCAGAAACAACAAGGCGCTTTGGCCGATAATCGAAAACGACAAATAGGGCAGTTTTTAGGAGATATCAACGAATTGCTGGCTGGTGTCAATAACGAAAGAACACGTACCCCTAATTTGCAAACCGGACAATATAATGCCTCATGGCAGCAATTTGCACAGGAGCTGCAAAATTCGGCTATTGCCAAAGAACAGGCGGCAAGTACATTTAACCGCTATAACGAATTGTATAAAAACAAAGTACTCACCGAGTCTGAGTACGAAAAGTATAAGTTTGAGTATGACCAGGCCAAATCTGCCTATTTAATGATATTGGCCAAATATAAAACCCAATGGCAAACAGAAGCCAATGGGTTCAGGAATGAACTACGTCAGCTAAACGGGCAGGAAGCTGAGATAAACGAACAAAAAAGACAATACATGCTGAGGGCTCCTATAAGCGGCTCAGTTCAAAATATAACAGGCGTGCAAAATGGTGCATATGTGTTTGCGAACCAAAAGATCGGCGAAATATCTCCAGACGCCAACCTAACCGCCTTTTGCTATATCAAGCCATCGGATATCGGATTGATTAAAAAAGGGCAGGAGGTGCGTTTCCAGGTAGATGCCTTTAATTATAATCAATGGGGCCTGGTAACCGGTAAAGTAGTTGATATTTCTGATGATATTATTATCGTAAACCAAAACCAACCTGTATTTAAAGTAAAATGCACCCTTGATAAAAATTACCTCACCTTAAAAAACGGTTATAAAGGATATCTGAAAAAGGGAATGAATTTTACAGCCCGTTTTAACGTAACCAAACGGAGTTTATATCAATTATTGTACGATAAGGTGGATGACTGGGTAAATCCTAATATTGGCAGCTAAACCAGAAAGCAATGAGCATTAAAATAAAACAGCGGGATATAACGGATTGCGGGGCAGCTTGTTTAGCTTCTGTCTCATCACACTATAAACTTGATCTTGCGGTTGCCCGTATCAGGCAGCTGGCAGGTACCGATAAAAAAGGAACCAATGTATTGGGCATGGTTGAGGCGGCCCAGAAATTAGGGTTTGAAGCCAAAGGGGTAAAAGGCCCTTTTGAAAGCTTGTTCAAAATACCTAAACCTGCTATAGCCCACCTGGTGGTAAAAGAAATTTTGCACCACTACGTAGTAATCTATAAGGTTACCGATAAATTCATCGAGGTGATGGACCCAATTGACGGGCAACTGAGTCGCAGGACCCATGATGAATTTAAGAAAGAATGGTCCGGAACACTGATTTTGTTGCTACCGTCGGAAGAATTTGAAGCGGGGAACGAAAAAAAATCTGTAGAGGGGCGTTTTTGGACATTGATTAAACCCCACAGAAGTATTTTAATACAGGCGCTGTTTGGTGCTGTTGTTTATACCATTTTAGGTTTGTCAACTTCGGTTTTTGTGCAAAAACTGGTCGACTTTGTATTGGTTGACGGAAACCGAAACCTGCTCAATATTATGGGTATAGGCATGGTAATTATTTTGGCATTGCAGCTTTTTATAGGTACTGCCAAAACTATATTTACCCTGAAAACCGGGCAAATGATTGATGCCAAACTCATCTTGGGCTATTATAAACATTTGCTCAGGCTGCCGCAACAGTTTTTTGATACCATGCGCGTGGGCGAGATCATTTCGCGTATCAATGATGCAGTAAAGATCCGTACGTTTTTGAATGATGTAAGTATCAATTTCCTGGTAAACATATTCATCGTTGTGTTTTCCTTTATCATGATGTTTACCTATTATTGGAAACTGGCACTCATCATGCTTAGCGTTATTCCTTTATATCTGGCTATTTATTACATAACTGATAAACTCAATAAAAAGGCGCAGCGCAAACTGATGGAGGATGCTGCAGAGCTGGAATCGCAGCTGGTAGAAAGCTTAAACGCTGTTGGTACCATAAAACGTTTTGGCCTGGAAGATCATGCAGATGAAAAAACAGAAGTGCGTTTTGTTAGATTGCTGAAAATCGGCATGAAATCAAACCTGAACTCTGTGTTTTCAGGTACCTCTTCCGAATTGATATCTCGTTTATTAACCATAGCCCTGCTTTGGGTAGGTGCCGGTTATGTGATGGATAATAACATAACCCCTGGTGAGCTTTTATCATTTTATACCTTGATAGGTTATTTTACCGGACCGGTATCATCATTGATCGGGATGAACAGAACCGTACAGGATGCCGTGATTGCGGCCGACAGGTTGTTTGAGATTATGGACCTGGAGCGCGAAAAAGATGAGAACCAAATTGATCTCAGTCCCGATAAAATTGGTGATATCCGTTTTGAAAATGTTTCTTTCAGGTATGGTACAAGAGTAGCTGTTTTTGATAACCTGAGTTTGATTATCCCGAAGGGTAAGTTTACCGCTATTGTAGGCGAAAGCGGTTCGGGTAAATCTACACTCATGTCGATATTGCAAAACATATATCCTATACAAGGAGGTAATGTACGTATAGGCGAGTATGATCTCAAATACATCAACAATTCGTCTCTTCGTCAGATGATATCAGTAGTGCCCCAGCAAATTGACCTGTTTGCCGGTAATGTTATTGATAACATCGCTGTTGGCGACAATGAGCCGGATATGAAAAAGATCATCGATATATCAGCTAAGTTGGGTATAACCGGCTTTATCGAATCGTTACCCAAAGGATTCCAAACTTACCTGGGTGAGAATGGAACATCACTCTCTGGCGGTCAAAGGCAACGTATTGCAATAGCCCGGGCATTATACCGTAATCCCGAAATTCTGATATTGGACGAAGCCACTTCTTCGCTTGATTCTGTGTCTGAAAAGTACGTGCAAAAGATGATTGAAATGTTAAAAGAAGAGCAAAAGACAGTAATTGTTATTACGCACCGTTCAAGCACTTTAAATAATGCAGATAATATCATTGTATTGGACAAAGGTATGGTGATAGAACAAGGAAGCCATAAAAAATTAAATTATAGTTTGAGCTAAAAGCCGAAAGCTTAACGTTTTTCCTTAAAACAAGAAAAGCCCCGATATATCGGGGCTTTTCTTGTTTTAGTTTTTAGCCTGCAGGATATCTTCGCTTTAGTAAAGCATAAAATTTTTCGGCAGTAGTAGGTTTGCTTTCCCAGTTATTTTTTACAACATAGTTGGTTTTCAAGAAACGTTCGGCTTCCTCAAATGAATTAAAGCGGTTCACTATTTCAACAGCTTCGCTATATGCCAAACTGTAACCATTAAACAAATCTTTAATATAAAGCAGTTTATCGTTTAGGTTAATGGCCGATTTTAGATCGGTAATAGGCAAAACAGTTGCTGGAGATGAGGCAGCAGGAGCCCCTTTATCTTTTTCGGCTTTTAGTGCCGATATTTTTTGATTAATGGTAAGTATCTTATCGTCAGTAGCAGCTTTACTATTATCTGCGTGATCAACAATTGGCTCTGATTTGGTTTCTCTAAAAGGCAGTTCTGAAACAGGTTGAACATCTGCGGTTGCCGGGGGCAATTGTTCAGTAAGCTCTTCCTGTTCAAAGTGGTCCTCTTCATCTTCCCATTCAGCGGTCTGGTCAATCTCCAGTTCTTCTTTTACAGGTTCTGGTTCATGACGTTCAAATGAATAGGTGTCGCTCGTGCTTTCCGTTTCCAGATCAATGTGTGGAACAGACTGTTCTTCCTTTAATGGCTCTGGCTCGTTTTGAACAGGGTTATAAGGTGGCTGAACAGGCGGAACAGCGGCTTGAGTTAGCTCCAGTTTACTTTCAACAGCAGGCTTTTGTTGTACCACAGGTTCAAAATAACGTTGCTCATGTATAGGCTCCGGCTTTTTATCAATAGGTGCAGGGGGAGGCAACGGCAATGGAATGGGTTTGCTTATTTCTATTACCGGCTCCGGCTTTTCGGCGATGGGGGCCGGTGCGGGCGGATTGGCGCGCTCATGCAATCGGCGTAATATTTCGGCATGGTCTTTCAGAAAATGGGCATTGGCAACAAACAGTTCCAACTCAAGTTCATTCAGTTCGCTGCTTTCGGCTTCAAGATAATTATATTGGTCATTAAGCTCTTTTAAAATACCACCTATCTTTTTAAATACATCCAATTGCTTCATGGCTTCAATCTTAGAAAAATGCTTACCAAAAATAGGATTAAATTCTGATATTTGCCCTCCACAATAGTCAGAATGGTATTTAACGAGGAAATTTTTAAACGTAAAAGTGAATTAGGCGGAAGTATTGAACTGATCTGCGGATCGATGTTTTCTGGTAAAACAGAAGAGCTGATCAGAAGGCTTAATCGTGCCCGGATCGCGAAGCTGAAAATAGAGATATTTAGTCCCAAAGCCGACACTCGTTTTGTTGAAGATGCCCTGGTATCACACAATGCCAATTCAATTCCTTCTACCCCGGTTGATAATGCTTCGGCCATATTGTTACTGAGTAGCGATGTGCACGTGGTTGGCATTGATGAAGCCCAGTTTTTTGATGATGAGCTGCCCGATGTTTGCAACGTATTAGCCAATAAGGGTATACGTGTAATAGTTGCGGGGTTGGATATGGATTTTAAGGGTCGTCCATTCGGCCCGATGCCGGCCATTATGGCCATTGCCGAATCGGTTACCAAATTACACGCTGTATGTGTAAGGTGTGGTAACCCGGCGCTTTATTCGTACCGTTTAGTGCCCGATGAAGCCAAAATACTCCTGGGTGAACAGGAAAGTTATGAACCCCGCTGCCGTATTTGCTATCATAGCTAACAGGAAAAATATTTTTTGTATAAATCCCTCTTTTTCAAAACAAAAGGTAGCATGTCATGTGTTTATGTTTTGGTAGATTATAGTGTGCTTATAATTAATTTATTTAATTATAATTAAAGCATGTGCTATTCATTCTTAAGTTATGGGTTTTATGGCGAAAAAAATCTTAGTGATCGAAGACGATAAAGACATCAGGGATACCATTGTGTACGTACTGGAAGAGGAGGGCTATGAAGTAATAGCCTCTGATAATGCCAGGATACTGAAAAAAGTAAACGACCTGGAACCCGATCTGATATTGCTCGATAACTGGCTTACCGACTGGACGAGTGATTTAAGCGGGCAACAGTTAAGCAAGGCATTGAAAAATAACCCAACTACCAGGCATATACCGGTGATCCTTGTTTCGGCGGTTAATAATTTAAAAGAAATTGCCCAGGCCGGCGAGGCTGATGGATATATCCAGAAACCATTTGACCTGACCGAACTTAGTGAAGTGGTAAAACGACATATTGCAATAGATTTATAAAAAAAAATAGAAATATTGGAATCAAGAAAAAAGGCACTAATAACAGGAGATGCTTTTTGCTTTTAATCTTCTGGTTTACATGAAAATACTTATTGTCAAAACGGCCCTTCAAATATAGTTTGAAAGGCCGTTTTTGTATCTATAGCTTCATACCGAAGCCAATATTAAATGTACGGCCGTCGGCTGGTAAAATTCCGGGACCTGGGTACATATTGATACGGCGTGTAAAATATTTGGCGTTAAACAGGTTATTAACGTTTGCAGTAAGATGATAATTTTTGAGAAAGTTAAAGTTTAATGCCCAGTCAACCACATGGTAAGCTGGTACCAAACCCGTAGCGCCGGTTGGATTAAATACGGTATTATTGGCATCGCTGAAACTTTTACTGGTGTAGCTGTACTGTAGTGTGCTGCTCACATGCCCGCTTAAAAATGTTAAACCTGTGCGGTTTATCCAATCAGGTGTACTTTCGGTATAATTGTTTTTTAGGCTGATATTTTTACCCGATTGATTGATAGATCCGTTGATATAACGACCATGGGTATAAGCCAGTGAGTTAAACAACCGCAAATCGCTTCCGGCATGTTCATTAAATGATCTGATCATTGATACTTCGGTGTAGGCCTCTATGCCTTTGGCAACAGCATCGCCAATGTTGGTCATAAACAGGTGGGTTACATTGTTGGCATCGGTTTGGGTTAGTGTACCTGCGCGATTATTATAACGTACGTAAAAGCCATTAACATCAAAATTAAATATATTGCTTATGCGGCCACGGTACCCCAGGTCGATATCATAACCCCGGCTGTCTTTGATGTTAGGATCAATAACAGTAAGCTGATCGGCAGGGGTAACGGCCGCATATAGATACGGGCGGTAAGCCTGCGAAAAATTACCGTATAATTGGCTGCCGTTGCTAAATTCGTATTGAAGACCTGTACCAAAAAGCGGGTAGTTGCGGTTACCTTTATAACCTATCGGGAAGCTGGCATTATTGATGACGCCCGATGTGGTAGTTTTAATCACCTCGTATCGTACACCTGGAGTTATGGTAAATGCCGGTGTTATCTGGAATATGTTTTCGGCAAAAGCAGCGTAGTTTAAACTGTGTAACCTCAGGTCGATGCCGTATGGTTTAACCAGACTTAGGTCAAAGTCGGTTCCGGTAGTGCCAACACCTTTTTGTTTGCGCTTGGTTGTTTCCTCAAAATATCGTACACCGGTGGTGAAGGTGCTTTTCAGATCGCCTAGCTTATAGCTATGTAGCAAACGGGCTTCGGTGGTGAAGCCTGCATAATAATCACGATCAACCTGGCGTGGGTTATAGGTGTTTAGTTTGGTATTAACCGTGTCTGGCACATTAGGTGTATTGATGAATTGTACACTGTTACGCTGACCAAATAGTACATGAGAGGTTACCTCCAATCTGGTATTGCTGTTAAAGGCGTAGTTAAACAGTAACGCCGGGATATTAATTTCGGGATTAAAGAAATTACGGAAACGGGTAGATTGCCTGTTGTTGGCATTAAACTGATTGTCGGTTAAACCACCTGCAATTTGTTGCCGGTAATCTGAGCGCGAAAATTGTAGTGCGAGGCTACCTTTACTGTTAAATTGGTATTTGATGTTGGCATAATAAGCCCGATAGTTAAAAGCGGCATCGGGGCGCCATCCATCACCGGTACGGGCCGAATAAAATGCATAATAGCTTATCTTACCTACTTTACCGCCAATAGCGTTATAGGAGTTAAAAAAACGGTTGGAACCGGCGCTCTGTTCGGTCTCAAAGCCAAACACTTTGGTACTGTCGCCCTCTTTAATCTTATAATTCACCATCCCACCAAACTGGCTGCCAAATTGTAAGGCAGCGGAGCCGCGTACATATTGAATTTCGCTGATAGCCTGGAAGGGTACATTATAATGGTTTTCGGGATATCCAAATACGTCTGAGTTGGTATTGTATCCATTTTGACGCATATTAACCTCAATTGAACGGTGCACGTCGGTACCTCTGGTACCTATATTGATTTGCAAGCCAGCGCCATCCATTTCCCAAACATTTAATCCCGGTACTTTGACAAAAGTCATACGGACGTTGTTATTGGCCAGGTTTGCTTTGCCTTCATCAGGAAACAACAGGTTTGTTTTTTTGCCTGCAAAAATGTAGGTGCCAATTACATTGGGTAAATGCTTAAGCCGGTTTTCTTTAATAATTACGCTATCGAGCTGCAACGTATCTCTGGCGTTTTTTTGTTGGGCATGCAAGTGGTTAAAACCTAAAACAGGTGGTATAAACAGTAATATTTTATAAAAATTATTCATGTAAAAAGAATTGATAGAATGATGAGCATACCGGTTAATATCACATACATCAGGCACACGTAAAAACAGCGCAGCAATTATGTATGAATTAACTTTATTAATAATAGCAAGAAGAAGATTTTAGGCCATTGCTTCCGGAGGTCTGGTGGCTATCTGAACCAGTGGCTGTTTTATGCTGATATAAATGAAGGTATTTAATTTTTGAACTTCCGGAGACACTGCAAAAAGAATATTAGAGGTTACCGGGAAATTGTATTTATTATCCATCCCGGTTTTTTTGCCCGATGATTCATGCGCTTTTTTACTTACCGGGATATCATTAATCTGTTTGGCATATATAATGTTCTCATTAAGCAGTTTGGTGGTTTCATAGTTGGGTATGCACTGTACAAATAGGGTATCGCGGGTCATTTTAAGCCTCACATAGTTATAGGCTACTCCGTTTAGCTGAATTTGGCCCGATACGCGCGCGTAGGTTTTCCAATCCTGGATTTGGGGCAGGTGTTGTTTTATTTTTATTTCGACAAGGTTATTGATATCGTATTTGCCCTTGCTTATCTGATCGGCCACAAACTTATCAGATTGGTATACCAAATATTGGTTAAGCACCGTATATCCGCCCGTATTAAACAGGTGTAAAAAAAGCAGGAAGGTGGCGAGAGTTCGGGTCAATTAATAATCAATCTAAATTATAACAATACTAGGCATAAATTCATTCAGTTTTGCAATAAATCTTTAGAATAACGAAAGAATATTTGTTGTGTATTTATTACACTAAGCAGTAAGTTAAACAGCTTAGCCTAAGGTTGCACGGCTTTGTTAACAGGTAAATTTTTATATCATCCGTTAACGCTAAAAACTGGTAAAAAAACTTAATTGCCTTATTTATAGTTAATTGTTGATTATTAACCGTATCTTTACTTAATTAAATAAAAATATAATGCAAGGAACAGTAAAATTTTTCAATGAAAGCAAAGGTTTTGGATTTATTACACCAAGTAATGGTGGTGCCGAAGTTTTTGTACATGCCTCAGGCCTTATTGACACTATCCGTGAAAACGACAGTGTTACCTACGATGTAGAACAAGGTAAAAAAGGCTTAAATGCGGTAAATGTAAAAGTAGGTTAAATAACTATTATTATAATCGTACAAGCATCTGCACATTGTGTGGATGCTTTTTTTATGTTCAATAATTGGCATAAATAAAAAAAAGCGAATGGTTTTGGCCATCCGCTTTCTTATTCATGGGCTAATGCCCGGTAATTACTTAGTTCAAATACGATTGTAAAAGATTTGACTTGGAGTTATGACGTAAACGCATCAAAGCTTTATCTTTTAACTGGCGTACGCGTTCGCGGGTAAGATTAAATTTCTCACCTATTTCCTCTAAGGAGTGAGGGGCATATCCACCCAAACCAAAGAATAAAATAATCACTTCACGGTCGCGCTCGGCAAGTATGCTTAATGAACGTTTAATCTCTTGCGAAAGAGAGTCCATCATCAATTCTGTATCAGTCGCGGCATCAGTGCTTTGCAATACATCAAGCAAGGTATTTTCTTCACCCTGTATAAACGGAGCATCCATAGATATTTGACGGCCGGCATTACTTAGTGAATCGGCAATTTTGTCAACAGATACTTCCAGGTCTTCAGCCAGCTCCTCTGGTGTTGGCTGTCTTTCATATTCCTGCTCTAATTTCGAAGCAGCTTTATGTATCTTACTTAATGAACCAATTTGGTTTAAAGGCAAGCGTACAATACGTGATTGCTCAGCAACAGCCGATAATATCGACTGACGGATCCACCATACGGCATATGAAATAAATTTAAAGCCTTTGGTTTCGTCAAAACGTCTGGCAGCTTTAATTAAACCTAAGTTGCCTTCGTTTATAAGGTCGCCTAAAGTAAGGCCCTGATTTTGGTACTGTTTTGCCACTGATACTACAAAGCGGAGGTTAGTTTTAGTTAACCTCTCTAATGCAGCCTGGTCGCCCTCACGGATCTTTTGCGCCAGGATCACTTCTTCCTGTGCACTAATTAAATCTACCTTGCCTATTTCATGCAGATACTTTTCAAGCGACTGAGACTCGCGGTTAGTAATTGATTGGGATATTTTAAGTTGTCTCATTTTTTTGAATAGATTTTTTTCAAGCTAATAAACAGTCCGATAAGATTTTGTCTGGCTAAACTTAACCAGGCGGTATTAAAAAATAAATTAAATTAAACTTTGCTTCTGTAAATTTTACTATACCCGGGATAGTTACGAGGGTTGGCTAATGCTGTTATTGCAGTACGAAGCGTGGTGTTAGTAACCAATAAATGTTTAATCAAATGTATGATCTCTTAAATGGATGCACAAAGATACTCAATTAAATGCTATTATTGTGTCAAAATTACATGACGCAGGGATGTAATAACGGTTTTTTTATGCTCTTTTTTAATTTAGTTAGTTGTTTCGGTGTTTGGCTCTTCTTTTTTCGCCCTGTTCTTGTTCCACTTTATCTTGATTTTTCCGTCATCACCGTCTGTAGCTAATATATGTAAAACAATACCCTTCATGCGTTTTTTATTTCGTTCAGTTTGATCAACTATAGCCGTATCTTTTTTAGGGTTACGGAGCGGTATGTCAAGTGCAATATTGGTGCCTTTTGACAAAGAATATACACCGGCTACATCCATGTTCAACACGCTGGAGTTAATTTGCATTGGGCTGATGTTGATTTTATCACCGTCAATATCAAACCTACCCTTTAGGTTTGAAAAAGTAATATTCTTCAGATCGCGGAACGGGAACGCGAATCTACCTACACTTGTTATGGGGGTAAAATTAATCAATGCTCCCTTTTGCAGGTCAATGGTTGCGGTGCCATTTAACGACCGAGGCACCAAGTCACCATCATTGTTGATACCGCCCGTAAGATGTGCCTGCGCTGATAAAAATCCTCTTAAGTTTTTCGATGAAAAGCTCTTCAATCCAAAATCGTTAAATGAGTCAAAGAAGTTGCTTACATTAACGTTATCAATTTGGGTATTGAGCAAAAAGTTGTTCACCTTACCATTTTGAACAAGGTTTCCTGCCAGTTTTAATGACCCACCCGCGTTTTTAACGCTTACATTTTGCACTTTTATAATATTATTATCCAGTAGCAGATCGGCAGTAGCATCGGTGGCTAAAAACTTTTTATAATAAACTTTGGCTACCCGCAAATGCAGTTCGGCTTTGCCTTTATCAAATGCCGTGTTGAGCTTGTTGTTCAAATTTACTTTGGTATTTTTTGTTTTGGCCGGCGCTTCGCTTTGGCGGGCATTCAAGAAGCCTAAAAATTCGGCTATATGTAGTTGCGGGCTTGTTATTTGCCATACGATCAGTATTTTCTCAGGCGCGGTGTAGTACAGATTTAAAAAATTACTCACCTTTCCTTGCATATTTACCACGCTATTACCAGTTTGCAAGCGGATATTATTCATATACAAATCGTTCTTATAAAATCTTAGTGCAATACCCGTATTTTTAAAATGAAGGTTACGCGGTAAATAACTTACGTCGGCATTTTTGATATTAACTACACCATCCAGCAAAGGCTTGTTTAACTCGTAATTTACCAGGTCGGCTTTGTAAGCCATGGTAATATCGGCAGTTCCTTTTGTAAACTTAAGGCTCTGCTCGCCAATAACGGGATTAAGTTTTTCTACATCAAATTGTGACCGAAATATACCGGTAGCAACCGGGGTACTCAAATTGTTAACAAAAGCGGTATCAACGGTAAATGGCAAACCCTTGTAATTGCCATTAAAATGATACAGCTTGATAACAGAGTTTTCATCCGTTAAACCTTTGCCATTGATATAATTGTTGCTGAACACCCCGTTGAAGCTGCAATTATTAAGACGGCCGGCGGGGGTAGTAAGCGTATTATCTTTTACCTTACAGGTAACAAAGATTAATGGGTCACCGGCGCCAAAACTGCCTTTCAAATCCGCAGTTACGGCAATAGGCGCGTCCAGATCAAACATCCGCAAGCTTTTGGTAATATTGGCAGCCAGTAGATTTGACGCGCTTTTCCAAAGGATGTGATCGTCGGCAATGTTCAGTGTAAAAGTTACCGGGTCCTTTGCTAAATTAAACTGACCACCTATTGTAAAAGTATCATCGCCAATTCCTAATTGGTTAGGCGCCACCGTTATCAATTTGTTTTTGTTATCGTAACTGATGTCAAAAGGGCCATTGAGTAGCTTATCCTTTAAAAAGCTTCCTTTTTGCGTGTTGAATGAAAAACTTTTTACCAATGTTCTTAGTTGGAGATGAGATTTCCAGCCGGTAGGGGGATAGTCCATTTTGCCATCAATATCCTGTACCTCAAAATGAAATAACTTAGATGCTTTACGGTCATCTACAACAAAATTAACATTACTTAGTTCAAAGCGTTTTATCAATGTTGGCGAACTGCTTTTTTCTTTAGTTGAGGCGTTCTTGGGATGGTTACTTTTAAAAATAGCAGTATTGCTATAACCGGTACTATCAGTAAACAGATCGATATTGGCATTACTGATCTCTATTTTATTAATATTAACTGTGCCTTTAAATAAGGCGCGGGCATCTACAGAAACATAAATATCTTTTGCATCCAGCAAGGTATGGTGGTGGCTGGCCCAAAGCTTATCTTTCAGGGTAACATTCTTTAACGCTACCGATACCCCCGGAAAGCCTTTAAAGAAAGTAGGATCGAGCCCGCCGATACTAAGTGTACCATTCAGGTTTTTATTAAGTTCGGTGGTGATAAGGTTAAGTACTTTTTGTTTGTTATAAACCACATAAACGGTAACGCCTATAAAAGCTAATACAGCCAATGCTATAATACCACCCAATACTTTTAATGTTGTTTTAACCCACTTAGGCATGTTTGTTAATTTATCAATAAAGGGTTGAACAACCTAATTGTTTGTTTATAAAGCGCATGGTTATAAAATGTCTGCTCTTTTTTACAAAAGTTCATCATCTATATAAAACAATGACTTGTAACAAAATCCGGTCGAAAATATCTTAACAATACATACCGTTTCATGAAAACAATATACCTTTTAATATTCATAGCTATCGTACTTACTTTTCAATTGCCGGCATCTGCCCAGATAAAGCAGCTTAATGAATTAGTATACACCAAACAATATACGCAATTAGAGCAGGTTTTATCCACGATTAATCTATCGACAAATGACAAGCTACTTTATAAAGCGATTTTGACCAACGCGTTTAATCAACCCGAGGTTTCCAATTTGCTCCTCAAAAAAATATTTACCGTTAAAATAGCGGCAGGCGACAGTAAATTGCAATTTTACCTGCATCGTATTGCTTATGATAACTATGTTAAATTAAATAATTATAAAGAGGCTCATATAGCTGCCGAACAATTGGTTAAAGATTACCGTACCTGGTTTAGCACGAGCGAACTAACCGATCAGTTGGACGAAAACAAAATATGGGCCGCACTTGCAGCTGCTCCTGCTCAGCAGGTGCAAAAACATGCTTCATCGGCTATCCCGGTAAAAAAAGATATGGCCGGTTTGTGGAATATACCCGTACAACAACAGGATAGCAGTTATCTGTTTATTTTTGATACCGGCGCCAATATATCAACCATAACCGCTACCTATGCAAAAAAACTGAATTTGGATGTTATTAAAAACTCCGAAGTACGCATTGAAGGTGGTATGAACGGTGTAAGCAGCAAAGTAAACTTAGGCATAGCCAAACAATTATATATAGGTAAAGTGCAAATTAATAATGCGTTGTTCCTGATATTTCCGGATAGCGCATTAAGTTTTGCGGGTGGAGCCTATAAAATAAACGGCATTATTGGCTTACCTATTATTAAAGCATTGGAAGAAATAACCATTAATAAAGACACTATGCAGATACCTTTAGTGGCTGACAAAAGACCAGTTCGGCATAATTTAGCGCTTGATCTGCTGCAGCCTGTTATATATATGGACTATCAGGATCAGCCATTGCCTTTTACATTTGATACCGGTGCCCAGGTAACTTTATTTAGTGATAATTTTTATAAACAATTTAAGACCAAACTGGATGCTACTGCCAAACAGGATAGCCTGCGTTTGGGTGGTGCCGGCGGTGCAAGGAAAATGAAATCCCTAAAGATGCCGCAATTGGTTTTTGCTGTTGATAAAAAGCAGGCCGTATTCAATAACGTACAGATAAGTTTAGAGACCACACAAGTTAGCGATCAATATTATAATGGCAATATAGGGCAGGATATGTTTACTCAGTTTACCCATATGACTATCAACTTTGTAAATTCATCCGTTTCATTTGGTGACAGAAAAGAACCAACGAAGTAATCAATTGCCGTTGATCAGCTTCAAGGCCTCCTGTATATAATGTAAACCCTGATCGGAATAATTTAGCATTAATGCAAATTGATGACCGTGTGCATCCATTTTTAACAGCGATTTTTTGAGGATATTGATCACTTTATCAGCCTCATATTTGGGGTGAAAATCCTCGTATTGAAATTGCAGGAAAACCAGGCAGAGCGCGTTTTCCATGGTTTGCACGTCATGGTCAACCTTGATCTTCTGCTTGAGCAGGACCTGCCGCACCCTGGCAATTTGCTCTGTGGTGTAACCCACATTTTCCATAATGGCAGCTGTTTTCTCGGCATGATACAAAGCCAGATCCTTGCGCCATTTTAAATAGGCTTCCCGGCCTTCCGGATAAGTATTGCGCGGTATTTCCCAGCGACCGATATGCTGACTCCTGGAAGCAAGTAACAACTCTTCACTGGCATCAGCATTTAATTTATTTACCCAGTTGTACAGTTCAATAGCCAGAAAGTATTCCTGCGGATAGCTTTTGCCCTCCCAGGCAAAAGTATTTGGATCGTTCTGGTTGTAGGCATCAAATTGCTCAAAGGCTGCGTTTAGTTTATTCATAGTGATAACTGATTTTTATCCGGAGTATTCCTTAAGCAATTGCCGGTAACGGTTCAGTACGCTTGATTTAGATATAAAGCCTACAAATTTGTGCTGATCAACCACCGGCAGGTTCCAGGTATTGGTTTCATCAAATTTTTTGACAATTTCCCGTACATCATCTTCCGCGTTAATAATAGCCGGAGGGGTAACCATTACTTTTTGTACGTTCAATTCATCATACATATCCTTATTGAACATTACTGGTCTGATATCATCTAACCGGATGATGCCTTCCAGTATGTGATCATCGTTAGTTACGGCAATAAAGTTTTTCTTACCTACACTTATCAGTTCAATCAATTCAGTAAATGAGGCATAGATGCTGATTTCCTGTATATCATGATCAATCAGGTCGGGGGTATGCAATAGCAGGAGCAGATTTTGATCGTGCTCACGGGTAAATATCTTGCCTTCTTCGGCCAGCTGTTTTAAGTCGGGAGATATAGCCGAAAATCGTTTAGCAATGAGAAATGATACCACCGAAACAATCATCAACGGCAGGAAAAGATCATATCCCGAACTTGACTCAGCGATCAGAAATATAGCCGTAAGCGGCGCGTATAATACTCCGCTCATTACCCCGGCCATTCCCACAATAACCATATTGGTTGTAGGCACATTCGGGATACCCATCTGGGTGCATACTACTGCTATAAAATAACCCAGCGTACCGCCGGCAAATAACGATGGGGCGAAATTACCACCATTACCACCACCATAAATAGTGATAGATGTGGCAAAGGCTTTTAAAAGGCAAATAAAACCCAGGAACAACAAAATAAACCACTCATGAAAAGTGAAATATTTAAAAAAGCTAACCGCTACTACTGATTCTATCTTCCCGGTAGCCAGCACCTTAATGGTCGAATAACCTTCGCCAAATAAAGGAGGGAACAGCACGCAGAGGATTGATAATAGTAACCCGGCTATGATGGCCTTTTGCAACCTGCTCCTTTTAATGTGCTTAAACTGATGCTCCACCCATTGTGATATCACCACAAAGTAACGGGCATACAAACCACAGGCAATACCCAATACAATATAAAATGGTATATTTTTATAGTTAAAAGCCTGTCTTGATGTAAATTGAAACAAAGCCTCCTCATTTAAAATGATCCTGGATACCAAACTGCCACAAACGGCGGCAACAACCAGGGGTATAAAATCAGTAAAAACCACACCGGTAAGCAATATTTCAAAAGCAAACATCATACCTGCAATAGGGGCGTTGAAGGCTGAAGCTATACCCGCTGTGGCACCTGCAGCTAGTAATAAGGTGCGGTCTTTATAATCTAATTTGTAGGTTTTGGCAAAGTTGGAGCCAATGGCCGAGCCCGTCACCGCAATAGGACTTTCCAAACCAGCTGAACCACCCAGACCTACCGTAATGGCACTTTGCACTATCTGTGAGTACATTTTTACCGGTGATACCAGGCTGGAGTTCTGCGCAATTTCATACAGTATAGCCGGAATACCTTTACGATCGTTACCCCGGTAAATGTATAATACTACCAATGTGGTGAGCACGATACCCAGCAAGGGGAATACTACATAAAAAATAACCTGCTCTTCAAACTGAAATTTAGAGGTAATAAGGTAATGGATATAATGCACCAGCATTTTTAAAACTACCCCCGCCAAACCAGCGGTACAACCCACCAGGATACCCGATAGTATCAGAAAATGGCTGTGCGAAAGATAATTGCGCACCCAGAGCAGCACTATTTCGTAGCTCCTGACCTTTTGAACACTGTTGGCCCTGAAATCGCGCTGAAACTTAAAAAAGTTATGAAAACGTTTTAATTTACTGTATTTACTCAATGAAAACCTCCCGGCTGCAATTTAGGTATAAATTTGGAGCAAGCGTTTAAGATATTCAAATCAGTAAGATCTAGCTGCTATCTCTTCCTTCCCAAAGTCATTTCTTTCAGGGCATCCTCGTTCAGGAGTTTAAAGCTTTTGCCATCCAGGGTGATGAGCTTGTTTTGTATAAACTCCTGTGTTACCTTGAAAAAAGTTTCATATACCACGCTGGCATAAGAGGAGATATCCTGCCGGGTAAGTTCAATATTTACATAGCCATCTTCATTTAAACCAAACTGGTTACGCAGGGACAGCAAAGCCTGGGCGATGCGTTCCTTTACCGGCATATGTGCCAGGTTACGCATCCGTTTTTCCGACTCCTGCAGTTCATTAGCAAAAAACTTCATGAGCTTGTACGTAAGCTGGCTGTTTACATTTAATGATGATTCAAAGAAATCCATCTTAACATAACAAACAATCCCCGGTTCAATAGCTGTTGCCGAGACTGGGTAGGTGGATGTATCGCCCAAACCTAAATGACCCAATATATCACCTTGTTTGGCAAATCGCAGGATCAGGTCTTTCTCCTGGTCCCATTGTTTGTGCACTTTTACCACGCCTTGATACATAAAGTATATGCCGTTTACATCGTCGCCTTCCTTAAACAGCTGTTGCCCTTTTTTTAGGGTGATATTCTGTTTATGGGCGCCAATGGCCGGCAGCCAGTCTTTGAGGCTGTTGCGACACAAAAAGCAGGTACTCAGATCGCAGGTGTTGGTGGCTTTTGTCATAAATGTTGCGTGTGCAATAATAGGTATTTAATCGGTTAGCGTTAAATTAAACGCCAGGGTGATTTTTATTGCCTTTATAATGTAATTAATGTAAAAATATAAAAATTATTATTTATTTATATTGTTTAAGCAATATTTATAATTAAAAAACTCTAATTTTGTATCTCGAAAAGCTGGTCTTAACAATTAATTGCCGGCATTGTAAAAATGGAACCATTAAAAAAAGAAACAGGTAAAACCGGGATACCCATATCACCCGCGTTAAATTATATGGAGAACCCATCCAATTCTGGAAACGGTATCATCCAAAAAAAGCGACTCCTGTTTATTTCCTGTTTATCGGTAACGGTGGCTATCGCTATCAGTCTTATCGCCAAGGTTTTGATCTATTTGATAAACCTGGTTACCAATATTTCTTTTTATGGTTCGTTTAGCTTGGGTTTTCATTCGCCGGCTGGTAACCATTTGGGGCCATGGGTTATTGTTATCCCGGCCATTGGTGGAGTATTGGTAGGTATTATGGCTTTTTATGGCTCAAAAGCTATCCGGGGGCATGGTATCCCGGAGGCTATGGAGCAGATCCTGGTGAACGAAAGTAATATTAACCCGGCTATTACTTTTTTAAAGCCGGTGTCGTCGGCTATTGCCATTGGTACCGGCGGACCGTTTGGTGCCGAGGGACCTATAATAGCAACGGGAGGTGCTTTAGGATCGACGCTGGGACAGTTATTCCGGATAACCGCTAACGAGCGGAAGATCATCCTGGCTTCGGGGGCCACGGCTGGCATGTCGGCCATATTTGGTACGCCTATAGCGGCGGTGTTTTTGGCTATTGAGTTGTTGTTGTTTGAGTTTTCGCCGAAAGCTATCCTGCCTGTAGCTTTAGCCTGTATCACCGGCGCGGCGGGGCATCATCTGCTGTTCGAGTCGGGCCCGGTATTCCCAATGCCAGATTTGCCAACGCCATCAAATCTGGCCTTGGGCATTTACAGCTTTATGGGCATCATCATTGGCTTCTTGTCATTAGGTATTACCAAAATTGTATACGTTATTGAGGACAATTTTGAGAAACTGCCTATCCACTGGATCTGGTGGCCTGCTATAGGAGGCCTTGCAGTGGGTGTTATCGGTTTCTTCGCGCCGCATACACTGGGGGTAGGGTATGATAATATTACCGGTTTACTATCGGGCAAATGGCCGCTGATCATTATCTGCAACCTGTTGTTCCTGAAATTTTTGTCCTGGGCAATTGCGTTGGGCAGCGGCACCTCCGGTGGTACTCTGGCACCATTACTCACAATGGGTGGTGCTGCCGGGGCGTTAACAGGCACACTTATTTTACTGGTGTTCCCCAACTCGGGTATCAGCATCCCGATGGCTGCGCTGATCGGTATGTCGGCGATGTTCGCAGGAGCTTCGCGGGCGTATTTAACCAGTATTACCTTCGCGCTGGAAGCTACTATGCAGTCGCACGCGTTGCTGCCTTTGCTGGGTGCTTGTACGGCTGCTTACATGGTTTCGTTTTTCCTGATGGAGAACACCATCATGACAGAAAAGATAGCCCGTCGTGGCATTTTTACGCCGGATTCTTTTGAACCCGATCTGCTGCAAAAAATGGTGGTTTCGCAGGTGATCAGCAACGAAGCAACGGTTATCAACCTCAATAACAGCATAGCTGATTTACGCGCCTGGGCAAGTACCCATAATATCCATGACAATTACCTCATTGTAGTAAATAACGATGGCGAATTTAACGGCACCTTAAAGCTTACAGATATTTATAGTACAAACCTTGATCCGACTTCGCCATTACAGGGTATGCTTAAAAAAGAGTCCTGGGCTTCTGTTAAAAGCACCGATACGCTGCGTTATGCTATGGAAATGATGTCGAAAACTGACGTAGAGGTATTGCCGGTATTATCTGCCACTGATAACCGGGTTACCGGCATATTATCCTATCGGGACATTATTTCGGCGTTTAAAATGGAGACCGATAAAACCCAGCAGCCTTACGTGAAAATATCGCTTAAACGGCAGCGCATGAAAATGTTGGTGAAGGGGAGGAAGACCTCATCCAGCTCTCCATCCAGATAACTATCGGAAGAGAAGGCTCTAAAGAACATGGACTCAGGACGGGGCTGTCACTCTGAGCTTGTCGAAGAGCGAGCGTAGAGGCCTGCCCACCATGCTTCGACGGCGCTCAGCATGACACCTCTTATAACCAGACTTACGAAGTTTTTAAAACTTCGTAAGTCTGGTTATAAGAATGCCAGCAAAAACTCCCGCAACAACACCGCATGATTTTGCTGTTCGTCATGAACAGAATAGAGTAGTGTGACCGTTTCATGTGTTTTTATCAGTTCGATCAATTCGTTAACTGCTCCTTTTGATTGTTGCAGTTCGGTGATATAGTTATGCTGAAATTCGGCCCAATTTTGCGGATTGGCATGAAACTGTTTACGCAGTTCTGTTGATGGGGCTATATCTTTCATCCAACGGTCAACCTGAGCCCGTTCTTTAGTTACACCGCGGGGCCATAACCGGTCGACCAGTATGCGCAAGCCATCTGCTTTGTCGGCCGGGTTATATATGCGTTTTATGTTGAGAGTCAAGAGACAAGAATCAAGAGTTAAGAAAATATCCAGCAATTTAGGAAATATTTAACTCCGCTAATCGTATTTCCTTTTTTTACTTGATTCTTATCTCTTGATTCCCGATTCTCCATCCTCCGCTTTATAATCCTCTATCTCTTTCAAAAACTCCATGGCTTTGATGATCTTTTTGCCTCCGAAACTTTCAATAAAACTTCTGACCCATCTGCGGTGGATGTTTTTATAGGTAAGGGTTCTGAATAAATAAACAGACAGTATAGTAAACAAAGCAAGTACAGTAAGATTGATGGTCCAAAATGTTACACCCCCATGGTCAACCAGTTGCTGGCTGTACCAAAACGTGCACCAAAAAGGGGTTTGCAATACCATTATCCGGCCTACCATATTAAAGGAGCTTTGTATAGCCGCCAGCTTTTCCTGCGTATGGGTAATGGAATCTGTAATACTTACCTGCTCTAACATAGCCAAATGCCTGATATAGGCGGCTACAGCGAAAATATTGAACAGGGCAATAAGACCGATGGAGATAGCGAAATAAATATTGTTTAAACTATTAACCACCAGGAACACCAGAAAAACGGTAAATAATATACCAATCACCACACCAAAAAGCTGGTTGCGGCGGAACGAGTTGATATGGTCCTCGATTTTTTTGGTTTGCATTTCCCTGATGATCTTATAATTGAGCTGCAGGCTTTTTTCCAGCTTCTGATCATACTCCTGCCACAGTTGTTTTATCATTGATTCTTCCATTGTATTAAGCGTTAATTTTTGAAAATTTTTGTTTTAATTGTTCTTTAATGCGGTTGGTTTTGGTGCGTACGTTCGCTTCAGACAAGCCCAGTATTTCGGCTATTTCCTTGCCGCTTTTTTCTTCCAGATAAAGCAGCATCAGAGCCCTGTCCAGCTCCTTCAATTCATTAATAAACTGCTGGAGGAGGCTAAGATCTGTTTCGGGCGATGTCTCTGCTTCATCACTAAAATCTATCATCGTTTCGGACAGCGGAACGATCACGTCATTTTTCTTTTTCTCCTTCCGGTAAGAGCTGATACCCACATTGAGCGCAACACGGTACATCCAGGTAGACAGTTTGCTGCGGTCATCAAAACTGGGGAAGGCTCGCCAAAGCTGGAAGATGATCTCCTGCACCAGATCCTTTTTATCATTTTCATCCTTCTTGAACGAATTGGCGATCTTGTAAATGATCCCCTTGTTTTGTTCAATTACGGTTAAAAATATTTCCTCTTGTTGATTACTCATTGAATGCCTTATTGTGATTCTGTTTTACCAATTATTCGCACGGGTGGTTAAAATGTTACAGTTTTTTTAGAATCAAGAAATAAGAGTCAGGAATCAAGAGAGAAAGCCCCGTCCGAATTATTGTTACATAAATCTATAGGATTTTTTCCTTGTCCTGATTCCTGATTCCTGATTCCTGATTCTTGTCTCTTGATTCTATTTTCTCAAATTTTTTAAATCAGAGTCAGGGTAAAGTTTATGAAGTGTGTCATAGCTCCAAATACACGATAAATAATATAGACATGAACTTTTACAATTACAATGACAGCCTCTTATTAACTATTTTAAAGATATGGACGTTTTTTTTAATAGTATTTGCAGGCACCAATGCACAAGCCCAGAATCACGACCGACCCCGTACCAATGTTGGCCTGGTTTACCCGCTTAGCAGCAACTGGACAAGCGCTCCCCGCGATACCAATAGTTTTTCATTAAATCTTATCGCTGGTGTATCAGCCGCTGAGCATGGGGCTACCATTGCCGGTTTCTCTAACATTATCCACAATGATGCGCGTGGTTTCCAGATAGCCGGATTTTCGAACCATGTTGGCAAAAATGCCGATGGTACTATGATAGCCGGGTTTTTAAACACCTACGAGGGTGGTCACGGAACGGCTGTTGCCGGTTTTGCCAACATAGCCACTAACAGCAGTGGTGCACAGATAGCGGGTTTCCTGAATAAGGGTGGTAATGTGTCAACCCTGCAACTGGCCGGTTTTATGAACATAGCCCGCGACAATAAAGGCACCCAGATAGCCGGTTTTATGAACCTGGCCAAAAAATCAAAAGATGCCCAAATAGGCTTTATCAATATTGCTGATAGCGCAGGTGCGCAGGTAGGTATAATCAACATCGCTAAAAACGGCGAAAAAAGCCTGGGCGCTACCTTCGATCAGAATCAAACCGCGTTGTTAACCTTCCGCTCTGGTGGTAAAGTGTTTTACGGCATTGTGGGTATTGGTTATAATTTCAAGAATAAAAAACAAAAGTATGCCTACGAGGCTGGTTTTGGTGCCCATGTATTAACCATCCAATCGTTCCGCCTGAATACAGAATTGGTTAACGATGGCCTGGAAAGCTTTAAAGGCGGCGAATACTGGAGATCGACTTTCAGGCTGATGCCATCATTCCGGATAGCCAACAAGGTGGAGATATTTGCCGGTCCGTCTATCAATTATGTAAACACCAATACCGAAGAAGGGCGAAAGATGACCACCAAATATATCAACAGCTGGACACGCCATGATGGTCGTGATCTGTATGGATTTTATTGGGGCTATACCGCGGGTATACAGGTGGGTTTGTAGGTATTTATTGCACAAAGAGGGATGTCACCCTGAGCTCCGTCGAAGGGTAGAGCGCAGAGGCCTGCACCACCATGCTTCGACGGAGCTCAGCATGACACCCTGTTTTAGTATCAAACAAATTTTTTTCAGAACACAGTCAGGGTAAAGCTTACCGGGCGTGTCATACTACCGAATAACAAATAATAAACAGATAAAGATGATCACTAACAAAAACCAAAAAATGAAAGCAATTAAATTATTTGCGACAGCAGCTATCCTGTTTACTTTAGGAATAGGCTCTGCAAAAGCTCAATCGTCACCAGATCTTGAATTTGGTATCAAGGCGGGTGTTAACTTTTCTACCTTAAAAACTGGACTGAGCGCTATTAATGATAAATCTGGCAAAATAGGTTTTAACGCCGGTGTATTTGCCAGGGCCGGACAAACCATATATTTTCAGCCGGAGATAAATTATGTAACCTTCAGCGATAAATACCGTTTTAATTCAAACGCCTATGAAGCTAAATTCAGGCAATTGAATGTACCTTTAATGGTGGGATACAAGTTTATAAATACAGCCAATCTGGTTTTTAGGGTTTCTGCCGGTCCGGATTTGTACTATAATCTTAAAAAGCCAATTGCTCCGGAAGGCTTTAAATACAAAGATTTTAGTGCTGGTGGTGTGATTAACGCAGGGGTTGACATTGGCAGCTTAACTTTTGATGCCCGCTATAGCTTAGGCTTAAGTAAGGTGAATAAAGATCTGGGGCAAAAAGCCAATATCTTTAGCCTGGGAGTTGGGTTTAAATTTCAATAAAAAGCCTCACCCAGCCCTCTCCAAAGGAGAGGGTTTTAAAATAATTTTTAAATCACTGATATTGATTATACAATTACTTTTACTGAACCTAATAGCGGATAATGGATAATAAGGAGATGACGGTTGATTTGATCAATGAAAATGAAGCCGTTTTTGAGCAGCTGTTCAAAAAACATTTTAGGGAACTCCACGCGTATGCTTTCTCGTTACTGAAGGACTGGGATGTGGCGGAAGAAATTGTGCAATCGCTGTTCCTGAAACTTTGGGAAAAAAACGAATGGTCGCATATACAAACATCCATTAAATCGTACCTGTACAAATCGGTATATCATGACAGCCTGAACTATATCAGGCGACAAAAAGTTCAATTAAAATATCAAACCTCAACAGCGTATGCCATGAAGAACGATACAGATGATGCGGCAGGCAAGTTAAAAATGAGCGAACTGGAGCAGCATTTAAGCCAGGCCCTGAGTAAGCTGCCCGAAAAATGCCGGGCCATATTTCAGCTGAGCCGGTTTCAGGAATTAAAATACCAGGAAATAGCTACGCAGCTGGATATTTCCATAAAAACAGTAGAAACCCATATGGGTAAAGCGCTGCGGATATTAAGAAAAGAAATGAAAGAGTTTTTACCACTTATTGCATTAATGCTATTTAATATGTTTAGATCATGAAACAGGATATGAGCGAAGATATACTGATCAAATATATTTTGGGGGAAGCTAGCACCGGCGAAAGGGAGGAAATTGAGACCTGGAGAAGGGACAGCGACGCTAACGCCAAAAAATTTGAGGAGGTAAAAATTATCCTGGAAACCAGCAAGCGACTAGCTCAGGTTAGTCCGCTGGGTGAGGCCGAGGCCTGGGAAAAATTTAAGGAGAAAAGGGCAACCGGCAGACAAGAGCCCGCCAAAGTAGTTCCGTTAAACAGGAATACGGGTTGGCTGCGTATAGCTGCAGCAGCAGTGTTGGTAATAGGCGGAGGATGGATAGGCTACTCTTTATACCAGCAAAATGCCGCTACCCAGGTAGTGAACATCCAGGCCAATAACCAGGTACGGGTTGATACGCTGCCCGATGGTTCAGTGGTGCATCTGAACAAAAATTCGGGTATAAGCTACGTAGGTACTTTTAAATCAAAACGGGAGATCACACTTACCGGAGAGGCATTTTTTGATGTGAAGCATGATGAGGCAGCCCCCTTTACCGTACATGTGAATGATGTAACCGTTAGAGATGTAGGCACGGCTTTCAACGTAAAAAGTAAACAGCGCAACACCCAGATCATTGTAGAAAGTGGGATTGTACAAGTAAGCCGGAGCAGCAACGCCGTGAGGCTAACCCGTAACCAGATGGTAAGCATTAACCCCGGGGACAAACAATGGAAGGTTGAAGAGAGCACCGACAATCTGTACGGCTACTATAAAAACCCTGTATTTAACGCCGTAAATGTGCCGCTTTGGCGACTCGTTGATGTATTGAATCAGTCTTACGGCGCCAATATCAAAATTGAAAATGCCGTCATGCGTAATATCCCTATCACTATCCCTATTAAATGGGCCGATCCGCTGAGCAACGCAGTGAACGCCATAAAAGGTACAACCCCTGCCATGAATATCGTTGGCACCGGAAATAACATCATCATTAAATAAAAAAAGAGGCCGATTATCAATCATGATCAGCCTCTTTTTTATTTGATCTATTCGGATACTTTATAGTTTTGGATTGCCAAAAAGTGGGTTTACATGGTTTACACTTTTTAGGGTTTACATTGATTTATATTATTGATAATTAATAAATTAATAATTTTTTTGGCGAAAATGTGTAAACCCACTTTTTGCATCAATATCTGCTGACGGTTCAAGCGTCCACGCTTGAACCAAACTTAGATAAGCGTCTATGCTTACAGTTAGTAAAAGTAAGCGTGGACGCTTACCTAAAATACATCCAGGCGTGGACGCCTGGGTGGGCGCGATAATATGATGATGAGAACACCGAAGGGTAGAGCCCGGAGGTCTGCCCGTCATATTTCGATGGGCTCAGCATGACATCGTCCCCCAAATTTTAAAAGCATAAGCCTCGTGCAATTCCTTCCCTCGGGAAGGGGAGGAAGGGGTTTATAGAACAGGATAATCATCGCGCGTAGAAACCCCTCCCTGCCATTACACTTGCCCTACGCGCCCCTCCCGTGGGGAGGGAATTGAAATTTTTTGCTTTTATCATAGGGCTCAGCATGACACCCGTTTTGCAATAATTCTTTTACCCCATTTTTATAACCATAGAGGCGCATCACCTGCGTCTCTTTTTGTTACCAGACAAACTGTAAGCCGCCAGTTACGCCAATACTTAAAGTAGAGATGTTATTACCGCTGATATGTTTATTCAGTTGCCAGCCATGTATTTGGGCCTCGTCATTTACATTGGCGCTGGTGGCATCAAATGTTGGGCCTGCAAATAAGCGCAGCAGCTTACTAAGCTTATAGCCTGGTAATAATTTAAGAGATTGGGTTTCATAGAATTTCTTTTTGGTATCGGTAATAAGTTCTACCGTATACTCACCATTTAAAGAGAATTTTTGATGGTTAATGATGTGAGCGCCGAAACCCAGATCAAATATGTATTTGGCGGGTGCATTGCGCAGGCTATAACCGACGCCTATCAAGCCGTACATGACCCTGCCGCCTGAGCGGAAATCGAGATGAGTAAACAGGTTTTCATCCGTGCTAATGGCTAAACTTTTCTCGCCGTTTTTAATAAAGTTGATGATGCCGATAGGGTAGTCGCTGCTATCAGCTACGTTAAATAAAAAGCTAAACTGAACCCCCTTTACCTTTTTGGCTACGTTGAAAAGACCTGCCATTTGTGAGCCGGTTTGCACAGCCGACCAATTGAAAAGACCGGCAAACTGCAAACCGCTGGATTGCTGACCGGTATTGTACAAACCAGCTACCTGTACGCCGCCAGTAAAATTCTTTACGTGATTAGAAAGCCCTGCCATTTGAAAGCCCTGTGCCTCCTGATCGCGGTTGGCTATACCAGCCACCTGCACACCTTTAAATTTATTGGTCCTGTTACCTATACCGGCCACCTGCATGCCGCTTGAATTATTGAGCACATTGTTGTAAATCCCGGCTATCTCAAAACCGCTCAGGCTGCCACCTACTACGTTAAATATCCCGGCCATCTGAAAACCGATTACATCTTTGCGGTTGATATTAAATATACCGGCTGCTTCAACGCCGTTAATACCTGCAGTATAGCCGCCCAGGAGGTTATAGGAAACTTTGTCAATGATCTGGCTGTTATACATACCATGCGTACTTAAGCCAGGTACCAGCGAAACCTGATAGGGGCTTGTGGCAAAAAAGTTGCCCAGGTTCATACCCTGTACCAGTTGTTTGGAACTGATAAAGAAGCGCGCAAACCTGCTGTGTTCCACACCGTTCCCTGAGCCTTCGTCGGGATAATATTTATAATTCTTGTTGTTATTATTCTTGGAGTCCACGTTTACTACCGGTAATATATAAAGGGCGGTATCGCGATAATTCTCCTTGCTTACGCTTAAAGAGAGCGCGCCAGTTGGGTTTTTAAGCCGGAGTTCAAAATAGCCCTTGTCATTGGTTAGGGTTGATACCAGCTGGTTCTTTTCATAAACGCTGGCCTGCGGTATAGCTTTTTGTCCTGTAACATCATTTACATAACCTTTAACTATGCCTAATTCTTTATCAACCTCGGCAGTAATGTACAATTTGCCGGGTGCATGCCTTAATACAATGTATCCGGGCACTTCTTTAAATTCGTAGCTATCACCCAGTAATTTATCTAACAAACTAAAAAGTGTTCCGTGGTATCCCGCAACAGATACCATACTATCGGCCGGGATGGTTTTGTTATTATAGGCAAAATAAAAGTTGCCTTTACTGGCAATTTTATCCAGCACACTGCCCATGCGTTGTTGTTTGATCTCACCGATGGAGATCTCTTTCATCAGGTTATTCTGAGCATAAAGTTTAGAGCAAAAAACTGCGGGTATAAAAAGCGCGAGGCCACGGGTGATTAGTTTTTGGTTGATGGTCATTAATTTATAGATGCTTTGTGTGTAATAGTGCGCCTGTTTTATGAACCGTTAAAGGCCGCATAAAGCATGGCGCATATGATAACACGCTCAAGGGCTTTTACCCTTACACTGTTTTAAATTATTTTAGGTTAGATGATTGTTTTGTCAAAAAGTGACAAAGAAATCTCCGGCGATGTTTTGAATACGGCAAAATTAACCATTTTATTCCCTAAATGTCAGCCCATTGTAAGCAATAAATAAATATTGATTTTTATTTTGAAATGATCGTTTCAAAATACTTATCTTTGATTCAACATTTCAAAACAAGAATCTTAAGCACTAAAAAAATGAATAATTTAACAAACAAAATTGCCGTAGTTACTGGTGGTAACAGCGGTATTGGATATGCAGCCGCAAAAGAACTGATAGCACGAGGTGCAACCGTAGTGATCACCGGCCGTAACCGCGATGCTGTAAACAAAGCAGCCGAAGAACTGGGCGCTACAGGTATCGTATCAGACCAAAGTAAAATAGACCAGATTGATCAACTGGTTCAAGCCGTTAAAGACCAATTTGGCAAGGTTGATATCCTGTTCCTCAACGCCGGTATAGCCGCATTTAGCCCGGTAGAAACCGCCACTGAAGATCATTATGACAGCATCATGAATCTGAATGTAAAAGGTGTTTATTTTACCGTTCAAAAGTTTATTCCGCTGCTGAATGATGGTGGCTCAATTATATTCAATGCTTCTGTGAACGCCGTTTTAGGTATGCCTGATAGCAGTATTTATGCCGCCAGCAAGGCAGCATTGTTATCTTTTAACAAAGTACTGGCACGCGAACTGGCTTCGCGTAAGATCAGGGTTAATGCTATTTCTCCTGGCCCGGTTGCAACTCCTCTTCATGATAAACTTGGTTTAGAACAGGAGCAGGCTGATGCCTTTGGTTCCATTTTGAGCCAACGGATATTATTGAACCGTTTTGGTCAATCAGAAGAAATTGCCAATGTTGTACGGTTCCTGGCTTCTGATGATGCTTCATTCATTACCGGTACCGAAATTACCGTGGATGGAGGTTTCACTGTGAACGCTATTGTGTATTAAAAAATTTGTCCTTATTTGAAACGATTGTTTCAAATAATTAAATTTACTAACTTTGTCTTATTGCCCTGTTTGCCTGATTGGCAAGTGGGGGATAAGACATTTAATTTTGTTGATCATGGCACGTAAAAAAGATTTTGATGAAGATGAATTGCTGGGGAAGGCAGCGGAGCTTTTTTGGAGAAAGGGATACAACGGCACATCGGCGCAGGATTTGGTGGACTGTTTGAACATCAACCGGTCGAGTTTGTACAATACCTATACCGATAAAAGAACGCTGTTTAAAAAATCGTTGTCGCTATACCAAACCCAGCAAACCGGGGCTATGCTCAGCATGCTGGCCAAAGCCACAGACCCCGAAGCCACGATAAAGCAAATTTTTGATGGGCTGATCAAAGAGAGTGTAGAAGATCAGTTGTTGAAAGGCTGTTTCATGGTAAACACCGCCGTTGAACTGGCTGGGCAGGATAAAGAGATAGGCGATATGGTAAATAACAATAACCTGAGCGTGGAAGATGCGCTAACCCAACTGATAGCAAAGGGGCAGGAGCAGGGGCAATTCGGCATACAAAAAAGCGCCCGTACATTGGCCCGGTTTGTTTTTGCCAATATCACAGGTATCAAGGTAGCTGCCCGGACTGGCGCCGATGAACAAACACTCCGTGATATTGCCGAGGTGGCTACCTCATCTTTAAAATAAAAGAATGATAAATCACTTTTTCAGATATCGATCCACGCTCCAGTAATAAACCGGGATAGTTGACAATAAAAGTGCCGCGGCGCTATCGGCAAATACCGAATAGTTGAAAGGTATTCTCGGGCCAACAAAAATGGCCATACATAAGGCAAAAATCAAAGTAAGCGCGAAACTGCCTAATGCGGTGAGTTTGGTTTTGTATCCGATGATCAGTAAAATACCAAATAAGGTTTCGGCAATGGTAGCCAGCAGGGCCATAACACCAGCAGCCGGTTTACCCAAAAACGGGAGCAGGGTATTGGTATAAGTTACAAAATTGTCCCAATTACCCCAGGCGTTACCGTGTTCGCCGGCTGCACCAAGCGCGCCGAGCCTATCAAGTACCGGCAATATAAAGCCTATGCCAAGTGCCAGGCGCAAAAATAGTTGTGGTGTTTTAGCTGTGTTATTCATGATAGTGTGTTAAGATGCAGGTAAAGGTAGATAACATTTATATGTCCGGGGGCTTTGAACCTGAAAGTGGTTCAAAATTGACATAGATGTGGCAACATCTATTTTCTTAAACAAGAACGGGCCTTTCAGAGCCCGTTCTTGTTTAAGATCAACTTTTTGATCTGATAGTGGGTTTTCCCCATTTCCAAATAATAATCACTACCGGAATAGTCAGCGTTATCCACGAAAGTACATACCATACACCGGTACCTAATAAGGCGGCCAGTAATCCAAATATGGAGATAAGGGCCAGTATCAAGGGGGCACCCCAAACTTTTTTGTTCATCCTTAATTATTGGTTATGAGTGATTCATTATTTTCTTCGGCCGACAGGCGCAGGAAATATTCCGCGTAGAACTTACGGCGCACAATCCACAGATACACACCGCTGATGAGCACTATAATGGCTATTACATCAAATATGGCCCAGATGATCTTTAAAGGCGTGCCCCCATAGTTACCAAAATGTAGTGGCCTGGATATTTCTATAGAACGGAGATACCAGGGCATTTTTACAACGGCAGTTAATTTGCCCGAAGGTGCATCAACCAATATGGGGTTAAATAACTGCGATGTTAAAGGCGTATTACCCTTGGCCCAAAACAGGTAATGGAACGGGCTGCCATATACGTTACCCGGGTAAACAATACTCACTATGGTAGCATCGGGCAGGGCTTTTTTGGCGGTTTGATATGCAGCCTGTACCGAACTTAAATCCTCCGTTTTGGGAACAGGTTTACCTTTGTATTTATCTAGCATGGCTTTAACATCGGTTATTTGCCACAGGCCAAAAAGGGGAGTGGAAAGCTCATTCATCACACCTGTAAAACCTACCACCAGCAGCCATGCAGCGGTGGCAATGCCCAGCAGATTATGCAGATCGAGCCATTTAAGCCGGCGCGAACGGCCTGATCGTACGGTTCCGAAATCAAGTTTTTTCATGAACGGGCCGTACAACACTATACCCGAGATCATAGATACTACGAAGAATATACCCATCAAACCGACAAACAGCTCGCCGGGCAGTTCCATGAACAAATCACGGTGTAGGGAAAGCATTATCGCTATAAAATTTGGCGGCCGGCTGTTAAGTGGTGGTTCGTCCTTGAGCAATTTGGCTGTACGGGCATCAAATTGCATGGAATGGGTTAGCTTGTCATCCGAAGTATAGGAGGGCAGCATATTCACCACTACCTGCGGCTCGTCGTCATCAACAAAAATATAAGTGATCACGTCTTTTGGATAGCGATGGCGTGCCTGGCTTACAAATTTATCCAGGTTGACCGTAGGCGTGTTTTTAGGCATCACCGCGTACGGCGGATCGGTACTTAACCATTGCTGTATCTCATCCTCAAATATGAGCGGCAAGCCAGTGAGGCATAGCAGCAGCAAAAACAGAGTACAGATGAGGCTGGTCCACCGGTGAACCCAAAACCACTTTTTGATATTTTTTAATTGTGCCATATTATAATTTAAAAGCTACCGTAGCGCTAAACCTGCGCGGCATCATCTGACTTACATAGCTACCCCAATAAACTTTGTTGGTGAGGTTATCCATTTTCAGGCTCACCCGGTAAACTGGTTTATCATAGCTAATTACCGCGTTTAATACAGTATAGGAAGGCATATAAAATTCGCCCTGTGACCTGGACTGTTGTATATAAGCTTTTCCGTTGTAGTTACCGCCAATGCCCAGACCCAAGCCTTTTAAATCGGTGTTTAAAAAGTGATAGCTTAACCACAGGTTAGCAGTTTGGGCCGGACCGGTCCATTGATGTAAACCATCCACGTCGGGATTGGTGTTGATGGTATATATATCATTATAAGCATATCCCGCTATCAGGTTAAAGCCTCTGAACGGATTAGCTATCAGTTCGGCCTCGAAGCCCTTGCTTAGCTGCCCGCCATCCTGAACCTGGTAAGCCGAGCGTCCGGGCGTAAAATCCTGATGAATCACATCGCTTACTTTGATGTGGTAATAGCTCAGGGTGCTGTTCAGCTTACCATCAAACAAATCCAGTTTTACACCGCCTTCCCATTGATTGGCCTGGCTTGGTTTAAATGATGAGAAACTGCCATCGGGCTGACGTACTGGTGCATTATTGCTAAAACCGTTCATGTAATTTCCAAACAATGAAACATGCTGGGGAACGATCTGGTATACCAAACCCAATTTTGGTGAAAATGCGGTTTGGTTAAACTTGCCGGTGATAGTATCCTGGTTAATGTTTCTGTTACCGTTGTTTACAAAATGATCAACCCGCAGGCTGGCCATGGCCAGCAAATTATCGGTTAGGTTTAAAACATCCGAAGCATAAGCACTGTAGGTGCTTTGGCTGGTTGCGCTTTTGTTATAGGGTTGTTTAGAAAGCGCTGCATCCAATGATGTTTTAGTGAGTTCATTATATCGCGGATCTTTTCCCTGTATGCGCACCTGGTCAAAACCGTATAATGTTAATGATGAACTGTTGGATGTACTATTGTAATAATCCAGCCCGATTACTATTCGGTTGCGAAGCTTGCCTATTTTAAAATCTCCGTTAAAATTTTGCTGTACTTCAGTATAATTATAGTTGGTATGCTCATAACCGGGGTTACGTGATACTACGCTATCACCCTGGATACTGTTATAGCTCCAATAGCCCTCCACACTGGAGTTGGTGTGCGAAAAAGAGGTTTGCGATGTCCAGTTGTCAGACAGCTTATAATCAACTTTTCCGTATACACTTACAGAGGGCGTGGTTTCATATAAATCATTACTGCTGTATGATTTTGTCCAGTCGATACCCAAATCGCGTGGATTGGTTTTGGTGAAAGATGCCTCCGGGAACAGGCGGTTAAAGTCATTGGCTTTCTGCGTATAGATCTCGGCATCTAAGGATATCGACAAGCGATCATTTACCTTATACAGTAATGAAGGCGCCACAAAAAAGCGTTTGGTAAAACCGGCATCCTGGAAACTGCCTTCATCGTCATAGGCTACATTGGTACGTAAAAACAAACCTTTATCTTTATTTAAAGGCGTGTTGATATCGGCCGTTACCCTGCTTAAGCCAAAGCCACCTACGGTATAAGCTATTTCGCCGCCGAAAGTTTCAAACGGCTTTTTGGTTACCCGGTTAAGCAAACCGCCAAAAGAGGTTAAACTGCTGCCAAATAGAGTAGCCGAAGGGCCTTTTAATACTTCAATACGCTCAATGTTAGCTACTTCAATACTATTAGTTTTATTATCCTGCAAGCCATTACGGAGATAGCTTGTTGTAAAAAAACCGCGCAGGTTAAAAGAGTTGGAACCGTTAACCAATGCCTGGCTTACTCCCGTAACATTTTTTAATACATCGTTATAGCTAACAATCACCTGGTCTTGCAACAATTCTTTAGGCACCACATTGTATACTTGTGGGTTCTCCAGGTTTTTTAAAGGCATTTTGGCTACGTCGCCTGTTTCTTTTTTGGCGAATTTGTTATAGCCTGAAGTTATTACAACTTCCTGTAGCGCCTGGTTATCTTCGCTGAGTATAAAATCAGCAGTAACTGCTTCACCTGGCTTAACAACTATGGTTTTATTTTGTGCAACAAACCCAACATGCTTAATAACCAGGGTATAGGTACCCGGCTTGATGTTTAAAATCTGGTAAAATCCATTATCATCTGTGTGAGTGCCTTTAGTGCTGCCTTTTATGGTGATGCTCACCAAAGGCTCGGCTTTTGCTCCGGCAGAGGTTATTGAACCTTTAACAGAACCCGATTGCGATTGCGCAAAAGATGGTAACCAAAACAGAAACAGCAAAAAAGCGGCAATGCATCTGCAAAATATATTGCGACCTGATTTGTTAAAACGGAACTGAGATATAAAATTCATGGTTGGTGTAAATGATCTGTTATAAATGGTTAAAATTTAAATGCGATACTGCCTGAAATACTCCTTAATTGCTGTGGGTTTACGGTATACCAGCCAATCCAGTATTTTTTATTAGCGAGGTTGTTTACCGAAGCTGCCAGGCGGAATTTACCGGCATCATAAAATACGCTGGTATTTAACACCGTGTATTCCGGAACATAAAACTGACCGGCACTTTTGCTGCTTACTACTAAACTCTTACCAGAATAATTACCTCCAAAACCAGCACCTAATCCTTTTGCCGCTCCTTTTGTAATGCGGTAGCTTAGCCACAGGTTGGCCATATCTTCAGGACCCGAACTATTTGGCCTCAGCCCGTTCACATCATTATCTGCATTGGTGTATTTGCTGTTATTATGGGCGTAGCCTGCCACGATATTGAAACCGGTGAACGGATTGGCAATGATCTCGGCTTCTAAACCTTTACTTAACTGCGTGCCGTTTTGGATAGAGAAGTTAGGATGGTCGATATCTGAGCGCACAATGTTTGATACCTTTATATCATAATAGCTTATCGTTCCGGTTAGCTTACCGTCAAAAGCATTCAGCTTAACGCCGCCTTCCAGTTGATTAGCTTGCTCCGGTTTGAAGGAATGGCCTGCAAAATCGGTCCCGGTTTTATTGGTAAAACCGTTTTGAAAATTACCAAACAAGGATACCTTGTCTTTAACTACCTGATAAATTACACCAAATTTTGGCGATAATGCAGTTTGTTTAAACCCGCCGCTGGTTGTGCCGTTGGTGGGATCATAATTGCCGGCATTGTCAAAATGGTCAATTCGTAATGCTGCATTAACAATCAGCTGATCGGTGATATTAACCACGTCTGATATGTAGGCGCTGGTTATATATTGTTTGTTGGATATAATATACGGATTTTTAGAGGCAGGGCTATTGGCATAGGCTGAATCTACTTTAGCCTTGTTAAAATTTAAATAATTGGGGATTTTGCCTGTTGAGTTAATCACATCAAACAAATCATCGGCAGTTTGGCCGCCTGCTGTTCCTGAAAACTCATGGTAAACTACATTGGCATTGTAATTATAGTAATCTATACCGGCCACCACGCGGTTTTTTACCGTCCCGATATTGAACTTACCCACAAAATTTTGTTGAATATCAAGCGTACGGTCGTACCCATCTATTGTCCAAACGTTACGCGCAATCTGGTTGTTGCCTGGTAAAAGGTAGAAGTATGGCATAGGGCCGTACGAATTGGTATTCACGACCGAGATATTGGTTTGCGAGGTCCAATTGCCAGATAGTTTATAATCCATCTGCCCAACAAAGTTAAGATTGGTGGATCTCAACACCAGGTCATTACTGATATACGCGCGGTTGTAATCTAAGTTAAGCTTATCGGCACTGTTAACACCTAATTGAGGTACAGTTGCGTTAAAGAAGAATGTGGTTGGTGTAGTACCTTCAGATTTATACAGTTCTGCATCAAACGAGAAAGATAAGCGGTCATTTACTTTATAGGTAAGGCTTGGCGCAACAAATATGCTGTTGTGGAAACCGGCATCCTGCCATGTTTTTTGTGTATTCAGTGAGGTGTTGATACGAAATAAGAGATTTTTAGCAGAATCAAGCGGTGTATTAACATCTGCCGAAAGGCGGTTAAACCCATAGCTTCCGCCACTGTAAGCAATTTCGCCGCCAAAGCGATCATATGGTTTTTTTGTAACCCGGTTAATCAATCCGCCATATGCTGTTACCGCACTACCAAACAAGGTACCCGAAGGGCCTTTAAGTACTTCTACACTCTCTACATTTGCAGCGTCTATGGTAGTACTCACATTACTGGGTAAGCCGTTTCGCAGAGAGGTATTCAATTGAAATCCGCGCAGGGCAAAAGAACTGCCATTACCAAATCCAGATCTGTCGGTTGCTGCCCAAAGCCTGTTGATACCCGGTACGTTTCTTAAGGCGAGATCCATGTTGAAAGCAGACTGTTCTGTCATCAATGCGCTTGTTACAGTTGAATATACCTGAGGGTTCTCCAGGTTATTTAAGGGCATTTTAGCAGCATCGCTACTTTTTGGTGCTGAAAAGCGATTGGCTTTTTTACTGCTTACCACTACCTCATTTAATTGTTCGTTGCTTTCCTGAAGTGTAAAATTTACCTGCAGGGTTTCGCCGGCTTTTACTGTTACCTGTTTTGTTTGGGTTGATAAACCAATAAGACGTGCAACCAGACTATAGGAGCCAGGACGCACGTTTTTTAATTCGTAATGTCCGTTAAGATCAACGGTTGTGCCATGGTTATTCCCTTTTAGTGAAATAGAAACGGAAGCTGCCGGTTTGCCGTCGGCCGTTTGTACGGTTCCTGTAATGATGCCGGTAGTAGCCGACTGTCCGTAGCTTCCATATGAGGTAGCTAATAAAATAATAAAGTTTAAAAACTTTATAGCTGCTCCGCGATAACGGAACAGTCGTTTGTTAGAATCTGTGGGGGTAAAACTTGGAAGGGTAGGGTAAAGAAAATCCATAGTTGGTGTAAATAATTAATGATTAAAAGACCGGTTAAAATTCAGAGCCTGAAATTTTGCAGGCAGGCTCCGGTTTGCTTGTGATCAGGAATAAAGAAGGGGTAAATACAAGAAGGCACGTATGTAATAATGTCACCATGACTATGCGTATTGTGGAATTTTTGAACCCTTTTTATTTCCCTGGAAATAATCACGTGGCAAAATAAATTCTTATTTAGATTAAATCCAAATAAAAACAACAATAAAATGACATTACTTTATAGCTAGAATTAAAACCGATCGGAGATCGATTATTGGTTTCGCATCAAGCAATTAATTAATATATGATTAACCCGGAGATAGTATTGGCTGATTAGATTTGCCCCCGAATTAAAAGAAACTATAATTTATTATGGTAATAGTAGAGCGCTGGATGGCAGCACGCTGAAGGTTCGAATCCTTCCTCTACGTCTAAAATCCTCATTAACCGGTTATGAACTATCCTTTAATTGTATTGATCATTTTATTGGCGCTGGGAGTTATCGGCTTACTGGCCTGGAAAAATCAAAAGGATAAAAAAAAGATAGAGAAGGAAATGAACCGTTCCGATATCAGAGCCGAAAAACATAACGACCATAAAACCAACGCCTGAACGGTATCCGGAGCCTTACAGATTAATATTCCCGAATAAAGAATTGTTATTGCAATGTTTCTTTAATGTAATCTGCCTGTTTGTTAACATTGAGGTTACATTAAAATGTTTTCTTTGTTTGCTGTTCCTGATAGCGAGTTAATGCCCTGTTTAATACTATGATCACCCATTCAATTTTAATGTATGGTTAGCATTTATGCCCGGCCCTCGCAATTCATGTTGGTTCTGTTTGGACTTTTTTTATGTTTAAACATGGCGGCCCGTGCCCAATCAGAAAAAAGCGCCCAGCTTCAGCAATTACAATCATTAGGGCAGCCGCGCCCGGATTCGGCACTTATTATACTTAAAAAGGCACATGCCAAAGCTGTTCAGGATAATGATAGCCTGGCAGCAGGTCGTATTTTGCAGCAAATGGGGCAAATTTGCTTTAACCAGGGGCATTACGCCCAGGCCCTTGATTTTTATTTACATGCCGATAAAATATTCGCGCAGGAAAATAATAAAGACCTGCTGGCCGGGAACATGGGTAAAATGGGTATCCTGTATTATTATAACAAACAACCCGACAAAGCATTCCAGGTTTACAATAAAGCCCGGGCTCTTTACACATCTACCGGTAATAAAAAAGGACAAGCAGAAATATTTGGCGCCATAGGGCATCTGTACGAGAAACATCATCAGTACGATAGTTCCTTTTATTACCAGCATTTAGCCTTACGTACTTATAACCAGATAGGCGATAACTACGGGCAGGCAAAAATATATGAGAATCTGGGTAGTATCCATGAAGACCTGGCCAATTACGATTCATCTTACTCTTGTTTTAAAAGATCGCTGGAGATTTACCGGCAACATCATGATGAGGTTGCCAGCATTGAGGTGATCAATAACATTGGTGATATTTTACGCAAAACGGGTAAGTATGCGCAGGGAATTGAACAATCGCGCCTGGCTTATACCTTGTCTGTAAAAAACAATAACCTGTATCAGCTTGCTGCGGCTTGCCGTGATCTGGGCAAGGGCTATCAGTTGCTTCATCAAATGGACAGCGCCTATCATTACCTGGAGCTGAGTCGCAAATATTCGCTTGAAGTGTATTCCAGGGAGAGCCTCAAGCAAACGTCTTTTTTGCAGGTGTTGTATGATATGGATAAGAAGAGTGATGAAATTATACGGCTCAATAATATTCGGAAAATTAACCAGATAGTTACTATAGCTATTATCACCATTATACTGTTGCTGATTATTTTGGGCTTGGTGACATTTAGCAGGCAGCGGTTAAAGATCAAAGATCAGCGTGCTTTGGCCGAACAGAACAAATCGATATTTGAAGCCCAGCATGAATTGATGCAGTTGGAATTAAAAAACAAGCAACTGGAAGAAGAAAGTCTGAAACAGCAGCTGGAGCTTAAAAGCCAGGAACTTTCAACCCATACATTAAATCTCATTAAAAATAATCAGTTACTGGAAAACATGCGTAATACGCTGCAGGATATGGTGAAGGAAGACAAGCGCGATCAGAAAAAACAAATGCAGCAGATCATCCAGCAAATAAACCAAAGTTTTAACCACGAGCAGCAATGGAAAGAATTTACCCTTGCTTTTGAGCAGGTGCACCAGCGGTTTTTTGATAAATTGAAACAGCATAGCAATGAGCTAACATCGGCAGATATGAGGCTGATCACTTTGCTTAAAGTGAATATGGATTCTAAAGATATTGCCGGCTTATTAGGTATCTCCAATGATAGCCTGCGTGTTGCCCGCTATCGCCTCCGCAAAAAACTCAACCTGGAACAGGGCGATAACCTATCAACTTTTATACAAGCTTTGTAGTGAGTAGTGAGTGGTGAGTGGTGAGTGGTGAGTGGTGAGTGATGAGTGGTGAGTGATGAGTGGTGAGTGATGAGTGGTGAGTGGTGAGTGGTGAGTGGTGAGTGGTGAGTGGTGAGTGGTGAGTTTGGAAAAATGCTAAGCAAATTAATCAAATTCTGAAAATTCTTTAATTCTGAAAATTCTGATTCAGACAAATTCCGGTTCGAATAATTTTTCTTGTAATTAATAGATCCATCGTTTCTCAGAATGACCGTTTGCTAACTATTCTCCACTCACTAATCACCATTCACTAAGTGCTTAACACTTCCTTAATGTAACGGTAAAGTAATGATAATGGAGGTTTTGTTTGTTATTATATTGTTGATAATGATTGAGTTATGATTTTATGTTGCTGTTGTATATATGCTGCTTGTAACGGTGTTTCCTTTTTGTAACGGCAAATATTCGGGAGCAAAGAGATGGTTTAAACACTTTTGCATCGTCAAAAAAATCAAACACAATTGTATCAATCGTTAACAAAAATGAATAAATATTTACAGACCTTATTATTCCTGTTGTTATGCGTTACCGCTGCAAACGCTACAAAGCTTAAGGGCCATGTTTACGACCGTAAAACCGGCGAACCTATGGTTGGTGCTACCGTTAGTCTGGATAAAACTAACAAAGCAACCACTACCGGACTGGATGGCTCATTCGAATTAAAAGATGTACCAAAAGGTGCATTCAATCTGCGGGTTTCCTACGTAATGTATCAAACCGTGATACAGGAACTGGAAATAACTAAAGAGGATAACCCGCATCTGAAAATTTACCTGGAAGAGGCAGGTAAGGCATTGCAGGAGGTAACCATCTCAACCAAAAAGAATGCGGCCTCTGAAAACACTGCCAGGAGATTGGAGCAACAATCAACCCAGGTAATGAATGTGGTATCTGGCAGGGCTATCGAAATATCGCCGGATTTGACGGTAGCCAATGTGATTGCCCGTGTATCGGGTGTTTCGGTTGAACGAAATAGCAATGGTGATGGTCAGTATGCCATTTTAAGAGGTATGGACAAACGCTATAACTATACGCTGGTTAACGGCGTAAAGATTCCGAGCCCAGATAATAAATATCGCTATGTTCCGCTTGATATTTTTCCGGCAGATTTGCTGGATCGCCTCGAAGTATACAAAACCCTGACACCTAATATGGAAGGCGATGCGGTTGGTGGCGCCGTTAACATGGTGATGAAAGATGCTCCCGATCGCCTTACAGTGAACGCCAATATAGCCGGAGGTTATAGTCAGCTATTTATCGACCGTAAGTTTATGAGCTACGATTACTCCGGTATCAACTATAAATCACCTTCTGAAATAAATGGTAAAGCTTACCAGGCTACCCAAAACGATTTTTCAAAAGGTACTCTAAGCTATGCTTTAAAGCATCCGGCGCCGAATGTGGTGGGCAGCTTAACCTTAGGCCAGCGCTTTTTTGATAATAAATTAGGCGTACTTGTTGCCGGCAGCTATCAGAATACTTATCGGGGTAGCAATAGTATATTCTATAGTTCAAAAGTCGTTCCAACGGCTCAGTATGCCGCTGTTACCAGCAAGAGCGACAGGGAATATTCGGAACAGCAAAAACGTTACGGCTTATTCTCCAAAGTTGATTACGTGATTGATAAGCGTAATAAGCTGAGCTTGTTTAATACCTATGTTAATTTAACTAATATACAGGTTAGGGATGAGGTTTCAACCAATTTTTCGACCGATTATGATCCTGATAAGGGAAATGCGCAGTTGGGTTATTCCACACGTAGCCGTTTAACCAAGCAGCAAATTTATAATGGTATGCTGCGGGGCGATCATCAATTGTTTAATGATAAATTAAAAGTACAATGGTCGGCGGTTTATTCATCGGCAGAAAACGAAGTTCCTGATAATACCACCATCAGCCTGAATGGTGTGCGCGAAAACTTTGTAGACAGGCGAACATTGCTTACCAACGGTACGCCGCTTACCCATCGTTGGGAACGTAATACGGATGAGGATAAGGCTGGTTACCTCGATCTTACGTATACCGCGCCGGTTGCGGGTGTAAATGTTGATTTCTCTGCAGGTGGTTTATATCGCGATAAACAGCGCAGCAGTTTTTATAATAACTACGCGCTTACCCCGGTTAACCCGGGAGCAGTATACGGTACCGATTTTCAGAATTATACCGATCTGTCTTTTACGGTAACCAACCCGGGCGGCGCCGTAAACAATCCTTTAACTTATGATGCCTCTGAAAAAATAGGGGCAGGATATGGTATGTTCAAGTTCACCACCAAGGCAGTACAGGTTGTGGGCGGTGCACGGATAGAACATACCGATCAGGGATACCGTATGCTTTTCCCGGCCGGCGAAACTCGTCCTACAGGGAATCAAATATATACCGATGTATTGCCAAGCTTAACCATCAAGTACTTTTTAACAAATAAGCAGCAGTTGCATGCTTCTTATTTCAGGTCGCTTAACCGCCCCGGGTTTTATGAGATAGTGCCGAGCAAAGTAGTTAACGAGGAATACCAGGAACGTGGTAACCCCGATCTGAAACGCGCCATTGCCGATAACTACGATTTAAGATATGAACTTTTCCCGGATGCAGGAACGCAGTTACTGGCAGGTGCTTTTTATAAAAATATCAAAAACCCAATCGAGTATATTTTCCAGGCCGATGCTACCCGCGGGCAGGATACTTATTATACGCCAGGTAATTTTGGTACTGCCCATAACTATGGTTTAGAGCTGGATTTCATTAAGTTCTTTAACAAGATTGGTGTAAAGGCCAATTACACTTACACCCATTCCCGTATCACTACACCAAAGGATACTTATATAACCGATGCTAATGGCGATACCCGTAAAATATCAGTGAACCAGTCGCGCCCGCTGTATGGCCAGTCTGAGCATATCGCCAATGTTTCCCTATTGTATAAGGATACCAAAAAAGGCTGGGACGCGCAGGTTTCTGGTGCTTATACCGGGCCGCGTATCAATACCGTATCGCAGTTCCTGAATAATGATCTGTGGCAAAAAGGTTTTATACAGATGGATGCCTCGGCCGAGAAACGCTTTAAAAACGGATTGAGTGTATTTGTTAAAGGCGGTAACCTGCTTAACACGCCAAGCAAGCTGTTCATCAAAGGAACCAATCCGGCCAATGCAGCCCTGAAAGACGACAACATCGAATCGAACGGACATACGCTGATTCGCAGTGATTATTACAAACAAACATACCTGATAGGTGTGCGCTATAAACTTTAAAAAATGTCAATCATTTTAATCAAAAATAAGATGAACTTAAAACCCATATTTACAGCGCTGCTGTTATCGGCTATAACCATTAGTGGTTGCAGAAAAGCCAATCTGGACGTGGATACCAGCTCCGGCAACGGATCGGCCAGCGGCGAGGTTTCAGGTGTTTGGACCAAAGGCAGCACCCAGATCATCAAAGGTGATATTATTATCCCGGCAGGCAAATCATTAACCATTGAAGAAGGTGTTACCGTATTGATGGATACTGTTGCCAAGCCAGAATTCATCGTAAAAGGTAATCTGTACTCGATGGGTACAGCCGAAAATCCGGTTAAGATCACCGTAGCTGAACAATACCGTACCGATGCCAAAAAATTCGGAAAGATGTGGGGTGGTATCCTGGCTGCCCCAAGCTGTGCAGAATTGGTACTGGATCATACCATTTTAGAGTATGGTGGTAATACAACATCAGATGCATCAACCTCTGTCAAACAAGGACTATATAAAGCCGTGGCTGGCGAAAACTTACCGGCCTTATGGTTCTCGAACGTTAATGGTAAGCTTATCGTGGTTAACTCCATTGTTCGTAACTTCCAGGAGGACTGTACTTATATTGAAGGTGGTAAAATCATTTTTGCCAACAATACTTTTTATACAACCGGGGTAACCGGCGGCGAGGCGATGAACTTTAAATCGGGCTGTTTGGCCGATGTGGGTTTTAACCTGGTTTATAGTGCCAATACCAATGCCCTTAAGTTATCCAACTCAGGCGATCGTAACCCGCAGGCTTATATTATTGCCTATAACAATACCATGGTAAATACCGGCTGGCGCAGACCATCAGCCAAAGGGGGCTCTATCTGGCTGGAAAACAATGTACATGCCGATATTTATAACAACCTGTTTGCCAATACCCGTTTTGGTATCAAAAGAGATACTAAATCAACCGAAGATAAACGTACGGTGATCAGCAATAACCTTTATTATGGTTATGACCAAACCACGGTAAATCAGTTTCAGCCATCAAAAGATATTGTTGGTGGTGTGAACGATATTATCAGTACCAAAGCGGGTGACAACGACCCTAAATTTGTGAATTACCCCGAATCTACCCCGGTACTAAATGCGGTGTTTAATACCGCCTGGGATTTTCATTTACAAAGCGGTTCGCCTGCCTTAAATCATGGTAAAACTAACTTTACCCGTCACCATGCCGCAGGTATTACAGTAAATGGGGTGACCTATGTATCGCCAGATCCTGCTACCTACATCGGCGCTTTCGGAACAAAATAAACAAACAGAAAAATCTATAGCCCTGCTTATGCAGGACATTTTGAAATATAATTGATGAATAAATTAAACACTTTTTTATTGGCATCACTGGGCATCGTGTTGTTTAACACAGCTTATGGCCAGAGCCAGTTACGTGATCATAAGGGGAATATAATGCCTGCAGTTTCCCCGCAAGCTATTAAACCAGTTATTATTACAGAGCCTGTATTATTTGATACGGATGATCCCGCGATATGGGTAAACCCTGCAGATCCGGCTCAAAGCCTGATTATCGGTACTGATAAAAATAGCGAAGGAGCACTTTATGTATTTGACCTGCAAGGAAAAATTGTAAAAGATAAAGTGGTACGTGGTTTAAAACGACCAAACAATGTCGATCTGGCTTACGGCCTGATGTTAGGTGGCAAGCCTACTGATATTGTTATTACTACCGAACGTATGACCCATAAGTTGCGGATATTTTCCCTGCCGGATATGAAACCGGTAGATAATGGTGGTATTGACGCATTTGTTGGCGAAACAGGTTTTGAATACCGCGACTTGATGGGTATATCTATATACACTTCAAAAGCGGGTAAGATGTACGCTGTAGCCGGTCGTAAAAATGGACCGAAAGATGGCAGTTACCTGTGGCAGTATTTGTTAGAAGACGACGGTACTGGAAATGTTAAAGCTACTCTGGTGCGCAAGTTTGGCAAATACAGCGGCAAAAAAGAGATCGAAGCCATTGCTGTTGATAATGAGTTGGGCTATATTTATTATTCCGATGAGCAGGTTGGCGTGCGCCAGTACTATGCCGATCCGGAGAAAGGGGATAAAGAACTGGCCATATTTGGTACATCTGGTTTTGAGGCTGACCATGAGGGCATCTCTATTTATAAACTGACAGACAAAACAGGTTATATTTTGGTATCTGATCAGGGAGCCAACCGTTTCCAGATCTTTAGCCGCGAAGGAACAAAAGCCAATCCTTTTGAACATAAACTGCTGAAAATTGCCAATGTAGCTGCCCAGCAAAGTGATGGCTCAGATGTGGTGGCCACCCCGCTTAATGATACTTTTAAACACGGCATTTTTGTGGTGATGAGTAACGATAAAACATTTCACTATTACCGTTGGGAAGATATTGCTGGTAAAGAGTTAAAAGTGAAAATAACTGGTAAGTAACTGATGCGCAATTAATTATTAATAATAAAAAGTCGCCTTGAAAAAAATCACGGCGACTTTTTACTTTGTCTATAGCACTGATAAACGTTTAAACTCATAAATAATTGCTAAAAATATTAGTATTTTAATAAAATTTAATTTAGGTTTGTATCACAGAATCGGAGGGGCAATACCCGATTTTTTTAACAGATATAAAAAAGTGATATGAAGATTGAGGATAAGATTTACGGTAATTTTGAGGTAGGGCCAGTGCTGGAAGAATTGATCTTGTCGGCACCTGTACAGCGGTTAAAAAATATTCATCAGGGAGGAGCGATATTTCTGATAAACCCGGCTTTAAATCAAACTCGTTATGCGCATTCTGTTGGCGTACTTTATCTGGTAAAGCATTTTGGTGGAGGTATCGAAGAACAAATAGCTGCTTTACTGCACGATGTTTCACATACTGCTTTCTCGCACGTAGCTGATTATGTGTTTGAAAACATCAAGGAAGATTATCACGAAACCATATTTGATGAGGTGATCAATCGCTCAGAAATTCCTGCTATTCTCAAAAAATACAGATTCGATAGCACTACCTTATTTAAGCATGCCCATACCATTTTGGAGCAGCCGCTCCCCGGGCTTTGTGCCGACCGGGTAGATTATACTTTGAGAGATTTATACCAGGCTGGCTTTATCGGTTTAACCGAAATCAGGAACTTTATCAGTGAGCTCACCATCCAGGATGGTTGCATGGTCGTTAAGTCCGAAAAAGCGGGTGATTGGATCAAAAATCAGTTTAGGCGTTTAAATGAGGCTTATTTTAAAAAGCCGGAGCACGTATACGCCAACCTGAAACTGGCCGAGCTTATTAAAGACGCTTTGACTGAAGGGTTACTTCAAAAGAACGATCTTTTACGGGATGATTTCCAGGTATTGCGTAAATTAAATATGGATAAGAGTATGAGCCAGCGATTAAATGATATCGAAAACATGGCACATTTTAAGCAATTTGCTAATAAAGGTGCAACAGAACGATTTAAGCAAAGATCGTTATATCCCTTGGTTATGGTTTAAAACCGTGTCCTCAATCAAAAGATAAATACAACCTAAACTTTATACAAAAAAACAAGCCCGGAGATTTTAGCCGGGCTTGTGTCATTTTAAACTTTAATGCACCTTTATCAGTATGATGGGTATTAAATTTTTGATGTTGATTATTTTTAACGATATTATTTACCTTTTACTGCGGTCAAAACCGCAGCTCCATAACCTGTAGGATCACTGTTAAAGGCATAAACAAATACACCACCTTTTTGGCCTTGGGTTGGTGTCCATTTAGCAATATCAACAGCATCACTTTGAGAGCTTGCAGTTTCCGCATTATGGCCGTAAACCATTTTTGCCGATGGTATTTTATTGGTACCCGTAGCATAATTATTCATTAACTGGGTACGGGCTGAATTACCATCGTAAGATTGTACGCCGAAATAAGTAAAATTGTTTACAAAATTGCTGGCAATATTGTTCCAGGCATAACAATCCAGGCCCGATGCTATTTCCAACTCATTGCTGGCCGTGGTGCCAAAGTATTTTGTCATTTCTTTAATGCAATTGATGTAGTTTGCGTTGGCAGCCATGCTTGAACTATACCAACCATAATAACCAATCTTATTATATGCCGGGAAGGCAGGAATTGGAGAGGGTGGCGTACCACTGTGTTCTACATCCAAAGTTATTCCATCCAAATGTAACTGATCAAGCAATACCTGTTTCATTTTTAAAGCATAGGCAGATGCGCTGGCGTATCCGGCAGGTTTTGTAGTTTGCCAGCTGGAGTCGTCATCAATGTTTTGTATTACCTTAATACCACGTGCCTGCAGCTTTTTTATATCACCATAAAAAGCACCATAGGATTTATAAGCGCCGATGTAGCCTCCACTGGCCGGATATTTTACAGTATCAATGTAATTTGGAAGTTTAACCACAAACAAAACCACAATGTCTACCCCGTCAGGAATATCAGTCAGTTTATAAGTGGGGTTTCGTCCATCTGTTACAAAGTAGGCAATGAATTTTTGAGTATTAGTGCTGTTGGTTACGGCTCTATTAATCGTACTATTTGTGGGAGCCTTTGCCTGATTATCTTTTTTACAAGATTGTGTGAATGCCAGCACTGACATGCAAAGCACGAAAAGCCCGATTAGGGAAATAAATTTTTCTTTCATAATTGATTTTAAAGGGGGTGTCGGTAAAATTGGTATAGTAACTTTTAAAAGCGCTTTGATATAGCCCGGTATCGCTTCTTACAAAAGGGGTTTAAATGGATAGTTTAGAAGGTCAAAAAAAGAACCCTTCCTAAAAAGGGTCCTTATACTAACCACTTAATCAACCATATCCAGGTCTCACTCTGGATAGCAGCCAATTTTTTTAAATTGCCGGACATTAGGGCTGCCAGCATTTTTGCGTAATAACAGTGTTATAACCTATCTAACACATAAGTGAATGTAAATCAAAAAGATGTGATTTTGTATTATTATGGTTACACAAACGTTTGCGTAAATTAAGAGCGTATAATAAGAATGTCAGTAGTAAATATGGATGTTATGGGGCTCAACTGTTAATGATCTGAGCTGTTTGCTGGTAAAACTACTTAGAAAAGAGGTATTTGCATATGGAATTTTAACGGAGCGTAAAACAGGTATCAGATTATCACGCAAACGTTTGCATAATTATTTTATACGGCGATATTTCTCGATTTTTAATAGGCTAAGCTTTGTGCACGGTAAAAATATCACGTAATATGGAAGGGGCACCAACCCTGACAGAATAATATTTACCAGTTAGTTGTAATTGATCGCCAGTTTGCGTAATACTGATTTGCAAAAATCCATGCTCATCATCGCAGTAAGATTTCAGATAAATTCCCGGAAAGGGAAGGGGTTCAAAACGACTGTCATCCAGTGCGGCAATACGGTGCAATTCATCAAAGCCGCCTGCGCCCGAAACGATATAAGGTACTTCTATGCCATCTGCATATGATTTATGAAACCGCTGGTAATTATGTACATGACCACTGAAAACAATATCTGGTCGTACACCTGTACTATTAAAAGCATTTTCCAGTATATCGATCATGGGTAGGCTAGAACCATGATTGATATCGGCAGAATATGGTGCATGGTGTAAACATAAAATCAGCATTTTATCTGATGGTGCCGACTTCAGCTCGTTATGGAACCAATTCTCCTGTTCTGCCGAAACTGCACCATACTTTGGTACATTGGTGTGCAAACTGATGATGGTGGCCAGGGGTGTTTCCAGCGTCCAGAAAATATTGGGCTGGGTCATGCTTTGTCTTTTACTTTCCTCGCTGAAAACAACACGCCGGGGTTCATTATCGCAAAATACAGCGGTAAAAGCATCCAGGCTTTGGTATGGATTTTTGCTGTCCGGGTTTACATCGCTGTCATGATTGCCCGCTATAGCGAAAATTGGTCCGGGGTATTTTTCAAAAGGTTTAAAAAACTGATCAGCATATTGAGATGCTTCCCCGTAATGATAAACCAGATCACCAAGATGATATAAAAAACTTCCTGGGGCATATTGCAGGCTCATTTGGTTAATTATTTCCTGTCGGGCTTCGGGATTACCTGTGCCGCCCGTATCACCAACCAGGTGAAAATCCATTTGATTGGGGCTGGCAACTGGTAGAATATCATCTACAAGGAGATGATAAGGGTATTTACCTATGGGTTCCGGTAACGGTTGAGTTTTAAAAGTATCGTCCGGCTGGTCTTTTTTTATGACAGGGGTAGTATAATTCATTATTCATGCAGTACAAGGATGGCTTTAACAGACCGGCTCATGATCTGGTTAACGGTACTCCGGTTAAATAAACGGTATATAATGTTATGGTGGTGTTTAACCAGGCAGAGAATATCGGTTTCGTTTTCTTCAATAAATTCCATGATCCCGCTGAGTGGCGTGCTGTCTTTCAGGTAATTAAATATAAGTTCGGTATGCGGGAGAAGTTCTTTAAGTCTGGCCTCTCCGGTTTGAATATGTTTCACATCCGATTTTTCGTCCACATACAATACCTGCATTTGTTTGGTATGGAAGGCTTTGATCATTTCGTTGAGCGCGGTAACATCATTTGGCGACAACTTTGTTTCATAATCGGTTGCCAGCGTAATAGCCGGAATATCCGGAAACCGGCTTTCCAGGGGAATGATCAATGTGGGGGTCTTTACCCTGGCTACCATCATGCTGGCATTGCTGCCAACAATACCACTCAAACCGGTGGCGCCGGTAATACCCATAGCCAAGAGTTCGACAGGGTAATTGTCTATATAATGGGTGATGACATTTTTTAAAAAACCGATATCGCACCGGGTAGTTACACTGACACTTTTAAATTCGTCTTTATCTGTATAAACCGCTGCCCAGGCCTTTAATGCTTCTCTTTTATTGCGGTAATAGTCTTCAATAAAAATGGCATTATAAATACTGTTATTAATGCCCTCGGTTGGGTGAATAGCATGAATAACACATACTTCCAGCTTTAATAATACCGCGAGCGACATCGCATACTCCATAGCGTTTGCGGCACTTGGCGAAAAATCAGAGGCAACCAGGATCTGTTTCATTTTAGGATAATTATCTATATAAACAAATGAAATAACATAAACAGCAACATCGCTAAAAGAATAGCTACAGGCAAAGTTAATACCCAGGCCAATGCAATGTTTTTAAGGGTTTTATTGTTAAGATTACCCTTACCTCCCGATGCAACCATGGCACCTGCAATACCGCTGGACAAGACGTGTGTAGTACTAACCGGGAGGCCGAACGCTGTACTTAGTCCGATGGTTGAAGCTGCAACTATCTCGGAGGTAGCACCCTGGGCATAGTTTAGATGTTCGTTCCCTATTTTTTCTCCAATGGTAACAACAATCCTTTTCCAACCAATCATGGTTCCTAATCCGAGTGAAAGGGATATGGTAGCGATAGCCCATATGGGGGCAAAGTCGGTAACATGTTCCAGTTCGTCTGAAGCGAATTTAAGTTTTTCCTTTTCCTCCATGGATAAAGTTACCTGCTTATCTTTTAACAATGCCCTGATATCTTTAACAACGCTTTCTACCTGTTTACGGTAACGGTAAGTTTTGGCCACCTCTTTTTCATTCTTTTCGGCCAGGTAAGTTTTGGTTTGATTAACCGCCTCCATCAATTTTGTTAATACTATATTTTTAGATGCATCACTTTCTAATTTCTTAGTAATTACCTGTTCGGTTTGGTTCAATGCGGCAGATATCTTACTATTCGGAATAGCATGATTGACAGCAAAGCGGGCAGGCAGAAATGCGATCAGGATCAGCATAAATAAACCCACACCCTTTTGTCCGTCATTACTGCCATGGAAAAAGCTCACTAATGTGCAGGTTGTGATCAGCAATATTCTGATGTGGATAGGCGGCCGGTCATTCTCACCAGTGGGAATGTGAAAAAGCGCATGTGATTTGGTTACATGCTTCAGAAACAGCATGAGCAAAGCAGCTGCGCCAAAGCCAATAATGGGCGAAAGGATTAGCGATGATCCAATCTCTTCGGCTTTTCCCCAATTTACCCCGGGGCCATTATAGTACCAGGTAAAGGCCAGGCCTGCGCCAATCATTGCTCCAATCATAGTATGCGAGCTGGAGCAGGGAATGCCAAGATACCAGGTGCCTAGGTTCCAGATTATAGACGCTAATAGTACAGATAAAACCAGGCAGGCACCCACGCTAATAGGAAGGGTCATCAATTTATCCAGTGGCACCAGTTTCAGAATGCCCATAGCAACGGTTACACCACCCAGAAAAACGCCCAGGAAATTCCAGGTGCCAGACCAGGGGATTGCGTAAACAGGCTTCAGGGCTTTGGTATAAATAACCGTTGCTACTGCATTGGCGGTATCATGAAACCCGTTTACGAATTCAAATCCAATAACTGCCAGGATACAAAGGATGAAAACGATCACAAGATAACCGCTTAAATCAACCTGGCCAATAAAAGGGAAAAAAGTTGCAATAAGTGAGTGATTCATAGAACTACGCTTCTGACGTCAGATTTCATAATCTGTTGCATGCTTTTCAAATAACCACTTCTTAGGTTGCCTTAAGATAAATTTAATATTAGTATATTGTTACTATATAATTCAATTGCTGGGCTGCTATTTATTGACATTGAGGAAAGTGAATAAAAAGAACTGAAAATTATAATATTAAATATAATTATATTTACTCTATATTTATATAATAAACCCTAACCCTTTTTAAACATGAAGATCACTCAAAACATCCCCTTGTTATCTTAAGATCATCCTACGTACTGGTATCATACTTTATTAAGTATGCCCGGGCATGGTATGTCTTGTCGTAAGGAATCTATCCTTTATAGTATCTCAATTAATTAAACCCAATAACCAAACCAATCACCTTTAAAATTATGGACAATCCATTTTTAGGCACCATTTCATTATTTGCGGGCAATTTTGCACCACGTGGCTGGGCACTTTGTAACGGTCAGCTTTTACCAATAGCAAGGTACAGTGCACTTTTTTCTATTCTGGGCACATTTTATGGCGGCGATGGCATAACAACTTTTGCCTTACCCGACCTGCGCGGACGCGCACCCATACATTGGGGACAGGGGCCCGGCTTAACTAACAGAGTTATCGGCGAGCGGGCAGGCGATGAAAACGTGACATTGATAAACTCGCAGATACCAATACACACTCATGCACTTAATGCAAGTACTAACACCGGGAGTCAACCTTCCCCAACAAGTGGTGTACTGGCTACTTCAACAGACCCGGATGCTGGCGGTAACCCAATAAATTTCACAGCTGCAAACGGAGTTAACACGGTTATGGCTCCTAATGCCATCGGCCCAACAGGTGGAAGCCTGCCTCATAATAATATGCAGCCATACCTGGCGGTAACTTTTATTATCGCGCTGGAGGGGATATTCCCATCACGCAACTAATGGAATATACGGCACAGTAAACTGATGAAAATAGGTATTGTATCCAACTCAGCAACACTGTATATGCCCCTGCTTTCGGCCTTATATCATTATAAGGCGAAAGCAGGGCTTATGCTTTACGTAGGTAATTCAACGGCACCTGATAACAGTGTGCCCGAAACGGTGAGCTATTGTAATGCTGCCGGCATTGGACTTACATTTGAGCACGATAAAGCCGACCTTTATACCTGGCTGCAACAACATGATATCGTTTTTTTTTCAGGTTATAGCAGCATTGTTAAAACACAATATCTGGAACAAATACCACACGGCGCCTATAACATTCATTTTGGCGCCCTGCCTCAATTTCGTGGGCCGTCGCCGGTTTTCTGGCAATTGCGAAAAGGCGTTCAGGAAATTGGACTGGCCATTCACAAGCTTACAGACCAGTTAGACAGCGGACCAGTCATCTGGCAGCAAAACATACCCAATCAGCCGCATTATAATTACGATAACGTTCATCAACTGTTTGGCCAGTTACAGATACAAGGCGTGCTGGCCATACTTAATGGTGTTAACAACGGTAATAGATTACCACTTATTGAACAGGATGAAAGCCTGGCGGCGTATTATGCACGGCCTGAGCTAAAAGATGTTTTTATTAATTGGCAAGAAATGGAGGCCACAGAGATCATAGATACTATCCAGGCCTGTAACCCCTGGAACATGGGGGCTGTTGCACTTATTAACGGGCTGGAATTAAAAATACTGGATGCATCTGTGGGCTTAACCAATAACTACTCTTATCCATCGGGTACTATTATTATCAATAAGCGCACGTTTGCAGTAATGTGCAAAGGCGAACGCTTATTAAATATTAACTTTTTTAAGATGCACAATAATTATATACCGGGCAGGTTTGCCGGTGCCTATGGTTTTAAAAGCGGGCAAAGTTTTGCAAACAGCGTGCCGCATTTAACCTATACAACAGCAGAAACCAACTAAAAACGATCATAAAATTATTCAAGCCCGATTATCATAAGGCATCGGTCTTACTAATCAACCTTAGTAAAATGAAAAAACATTTACTCATTTTTTGTATAGGCCTTTTAAGTATTATGACCAGTTTGCGGACATCGGCCCAAACTTTCGACTGGTCATGTTTTCCTACTTCGGGCACCATACTGGCCGATAACAATGGTTTAGCCAACCTTAATCTGACTACTGCTAATTGCAGCGTAGCCAATGGCTGGGTACTGCAGTGCCAGGGAACCGGCGAACAGCGTATCCTGTCTTCGGCTCTGGGTGGAAATCCTTACATCCGGATGCAAAAAGTGGGTACCGATGCGGTATTTAGCTTTGCCCGCTTATTAACGGCATCTGGTGCTTTATTTACGTTGAAGAGCATATCGGTTACACCAACATCGGTAGGTGCTGCTGCCGGAGGTAATCAGGTAATTACGCTTCATGCTTACAAGGGCGGACGAGAGCAGGGATCGACATCAACAGGTTCTCTTGGCTCAATAACGCTGGTGAATATCCCGGAATCGCAGTTAGGGGCTTTCGTCAATATTGATGAAATCAGGTTCACTTCTGATCAACCTGCCGCCTTTGGCGTTGGTATTGACGATGTGGTTATTACCACCGGGGCAGTAATACCAACAGTAACCACGGGCGATCCGGCTGCGGTTACCGCCAATTCGGCCACATTATCTGGCAATGTAACTGCTGATGGCGGCGCTACGGTAAACGAAAAAGGGGTGGTTTATGCTACCACGGCCAACCCTACTATTGCTAATACTAAAATGACCAATGGCACCGGTACCGGTGCTATTTCTGTAAACGCCCTGGGCTTGGCCGGTAGTACTACATACCATGTGAGGGCTTATGCTACCAATAGCATTGGTACAGCCTATGGCGCCGATAAAGCTTTTACTACGCTTGCTGCTAACCACGCACCGGTAACGGTGGCCGATAATTATAGTTTTAGTACCGGTGTGACCTTAACCATTCCTGCTCCCGGCATTTTAGGTAACGATACCGATGCCGACGGTGATCCTCTTACCGCCATATTGGTATCTGGCCCTGCTAACGGTACCCTGACATTAAATTCAAACGGCAGTTTTATTTACAGTTCAACCAGTACGGCTAACGATCAGTTCACTTACAAGGCTAATGATGGCAAGGTTGATGGCAACACGGTTACAGTAACGCTGACGCATATCAACTCAGCCCCGGTATTAACGGCATCTGCAGGCACAACTGTATTTTCAGGTTCGGATGCTATTATAGATCCGGGAATTACGGTAACTGATGATAGCGGCACTTTAGCTTCTGGTATAGTTACCATTACCGGTGGTCTGCACTCAGCAGAAGACCGATTGGTGTTTACAGCCAGCGGTGCCACGGGTGATATTACAGGCTCTTATAACAATCTCGTGGGGATATTGTCTCTGCAATCGCCGAGTGGAGTGGCCACTGTTGCACAATGGCAGGCTGCATTACGTTCAATAGCTTACAGAAACCTGAATTCGCCCCCTACCGCAAACGTAAGAACCATCACCTTTTCGGTAAATGATGGTACTTTGAACAGTAACCCGGTGAGTAAAGCTGTAAGTATTGCTCTGTCGAATATCAATGCAACCGGTACATTATCAGCTTTAAACACCACCTACGGCACGGCTTCAGCTCCTGGTACATTTAGTGTATTGGGTATAAATCTTACTGCTGGTATATTGGTTACCGCGCCAACTGGCTTTGAGGTGAGCGTAGATAACGCCACATTCAGCCCTACGGTGACCATCGGCTCAGCCGGAAATGTTTCTTCAACACCAGTTTACATTAGGCTGATTGCCGGCGATAACGCAGGTACTTACTCGGGCAATGTGGTACTAAGCAGCTCTGGTGCAAGCAATGTAAATGTAGCAACGGCCGCCAGTATAGTTAACCCTAAAAAATTGACTATCACTGCTAAAAATATAACCAAAACTTATGGACAAACGCTTACCGGCGGAGCCACAACTACAGAATTTACCACTGCCGGATTGGTTGGCACAGAAACCATTGGTAATGTTACCCTTGCTTACGGTACAGGTGCTGCTGCCAATGCCGGGGTTAATACTTACACCGGCTCGGTAACGGCCAGTGCTGCTAACGGCGGAACATTTACACCGGCCAACTATGCTATTAATTATGTGGCCGGTGATATTGTGGTGAATAAGGCGGCCCTGACCATTACAGCCAATAATAAAGGGAAAGCATTTGGAACCTTACTTACCGGTGGTCCCGGCTCTGTTGATTTTACGTCAACCGGCCTGGTAGGTACAGAAACCATCGGCAGCGTAGCCATTACTTATGGTGCGGGGGCTGCGGTCAATGCTGCAGTGGGAGCGTACCCCGGTTCGATAGTGCCGAGCGCGGCAACTGGTGGTACTTTCAGTGCAGCTAACTATAGTATCACCTATGCAGCAGGCACCCTCACCGTTGGGCAGGCAATTTTAACGATAACAGCCAACAGCTCTACCAAAACATATGGCGCACCTGTTCCAATCCTGACGGTAAGTTATAGTGGTTTTGTGGGTACCGACGGTCCTTCCAGCTTAACTACACTGCCTACTATCAGCACTCCGGTGGTTGCCAATTCGCCGGTGAACACTTATCCAATAACGCCGAGCGGTGCAGTGTCATCAAACTACACCATTGTTTATCAGTCGGGAACGCTAACGGTAACACCGGCAGCACTAACAGTTACCGCCAATAATGCCTCTAAAATCTACGGGGCTACTGTTCCGCTATTAGGAGTAAGCTACAGTGGTTTTGTAGGCACCGATAATGCAGGAAGTTTAATAACAGCCCCCACTTTAACAACTCCCGTGGTAACCGATTCGCCGGTAGGTACTTATCCAATAACACCCAGCGGTGCGGTATCATCAAACTATACTTTTATTTATAAACCGGGTGTACTAACTGTAACTCAGGCGGCATTGACCATTACGGCAACCGATCAAACAAAAACATACGGCCAAACCCTTACTGGGGGAGCAGGGTCTACAGCCTTTACCTCAACAGGACTAGTAGGTACAGAAACCATCGGCAGTGTAACCCTTGCTTATGGAACGGGCGCCGCAGCCGGGGCTGCGGTAAATACATATACCGGTTCTATTGTGCCGAGCGCTGCTACCGGAGGTACATTTAACCCGGCGAACTATACCATTAGCTATGTTGCCGGGAACATTACCATAGGTAAAGCTGCTATTACGATTACCGCTAATGCGGGAAATAAAATTTATGGCAACGTCGATCCTACTTTAACCTATGCAGTTACTACAGGCGCATTGGTAGGCACAGATGCATTTACTGGCTCCCTGACCCGTGTACCCGGCGAAAATGCGGGCATTTATGCCATCAGACAGGGAAGTTTGGCACTCAATAATAATTATACGCTGACTTTCGTTACCGCTAATTTTACCATTAATAAAGCCGACATAACCGTCACTGCCGATCCGCAAACAAAGGCTTTTGGTGCCGCTGATCCGGTACTGACCTATAGAATTACCAGTGGAAGACTGGCATTTGCGGATACCTTTACCGGCGCTCTTACACGTGCTCCGGGCGAAAGTGCAGGTACTTACGCTATTCTGCAAGGTACGTTGGCCCTCAGCAGCAATTATAATCTTACTTACGTAGGCGCTAACCTCAGCATTGGCAAAACGGCCATTACCGTAACGGCCGACGTACAAACCAAAACTTATGGTGATGTTGATCCGGTATTAACCTATAAGATCACCAGCGGTACATTGGCGCCCGGTGATACATTTACAGGTTCGCTTACTCGTGCTGCAGGCCAAAATGTGGGTACTTATGCTATTCAGCAAGGTACTTTGATGCTCGGCAGCAATTATACGCTGACTTATGTTGGTGCTAATCTGACCATTGGTAAAGCAGCCATCACGGTAACTGCCAATGCACAAACCAAGGCTTACGGTGCAGTTGATCCGGCGCTGACGTTCAAAGTCACCAGCGGGCTGCTAAAATTGGGGGATACCTTTACCGGCGCGCTTACACGTGTTGCAGGTGAAAATGCAGGTACTTATGCCATTCAACAAGGTACTTTGGCGCTTAGTAGTAATTATAACCTCACTTATGCAGGTGCTAACCTGACCATTGGTAAAGCCGCTATCACGGTAACCGCCGATGCACAAAACAAAGCTTTTGGTGCAGCTGATCCTGCACTAACCTATAAGGTTACCAGCGGAGCATTGGTAGGTACAGATAAGTTTACAGGTGCACTTACCCGCGCTGTGGGTGAAAACGCAGGTATTTACACCATACAACAAGGCAGCCTGGCACTCAGCAGTAATTATACCCTAACCTACGTTGGTGCTAACCTGAGCATTGGTAAAGCGGCAGTCACCGTAACGGCTGATGCACAAACAAAAATTTACGGGACAACTGATCCGGCACTGACCTATAAGATCACGAATGGTGCGTTGGTAGGTACTGATAAATTTACCGGTACGTTAACCCGCACCGCCGGCGAAAACGCAGGCACTTACGCTATTCAGCAGGGTACCCTGGCACTCAGCAGCAATTATACACTAACCTACGTGGGCGCAAACCTCACGATTGGTAAAGCAGCCATTACGGTTACTGCTGATGCGCAAAGTAAAAATTTTGGTGATGCTGATCCGGTATTGACCTACAAGATAACCAGTGGAGGGTTAAAATTTGCGGATACCTTTACCGGCTCGCTTACCCGTGCTCCGGGCGAAAATGTGGGCACTTATGCAATTCAGCAAGGTACTTTGGCGCTCAGCAGCAATTATACATTGACTTATGTAGGCGCTAACCTCACCATTGGCAAAACGGCCATCACCGTAACTGCCGATGCGCAAACAAAAACTTATGGCGATGCCGATCCTGTCTTAACTTATAAGATCACCAGCGGTGCCCTGGCAGGCAAGGACACCTTTACCGGTTCGCTTATCCGTGCAGCCGGTGAAAACGTGGGCACTTACGCCATTAAGCAAGGTACTTTGACGCTCGGCAGCAATTATACGCTTACTTATGTGGGCGCTAATTTGACCATTGGTAAAGCCGCTATCACGGTAACCGCCGATGTGCAAACCAAAGCTTATGGCGATGTTGATCCAACATTGACCTACAAGATCACCACCGGAGCCTTAAAATTTGCGGATACTTTTACTGGTTCGCTTACCCGTGCTGCAGGCGAAAACGCAGGTACTTATGCTATTCAGCAAGGCTCCCTGGCACTCAGCAGCAATTATAACCTCACTTACGCAGGCGCTAACCTCACCATAGGTAAAGCGGCCATCACTGTTACCGCCGATGCGAAAACCAAAGCTTACGGTGAAGCCGACCCTGCGCTAACCTACAAGATCACCAGCGGAGCGTTAAAATTTGCGGATACCTTTACCGGCTCACTTACCCGTGCAGCCGGCGAAAATGTAGGCACTTATGCTATTCAGCAGGGCAGCCTGGCCTTGAGCAGTAATTACACACTGACTTACACAGGCGCTAACCTAACGATTGGTAAAGCCGCAATTACTGTTACTGCGGATGCAAAAACAAAGATTTATGGTGAAGTAGATCCTGCACTGACTTACAAGATTACAACCGGTGCATTAGTGGGCGCAGATAAATTTACCGGTGCGCTAGCCCGTGTTGCAGGGGAGAACATAGGTACCTATGCTATTCAGCAGGGCACACTCGCGCTTAATAGTAATTATACACTAACTTATATTGGTGCTAATCTTAGTATTGGCAAAGCCGCTGTCACGATTACGGCCGATGCACAAAACAAAATTTACGGAACTACTGATCCCGCCTTAACCTATACGATCACCAGTGGCGCATTAGTGGGTACAGATAAATTCACTGGTGCGTTAACCCGTGCAGCAGGTGAAAACGTAGGGATTTACGCTATTCAGCAAGGTGGCCTGGCTCTTAGCAATAATTATACGTTGACTTATGTAGGAGCTAATCTTAGCATTGGTAAAGCCGCTATCGCAATTACAGCTAATGCACAGAGCAAAATCTATGGAACAGTGGATCCGGCGCTAACTTATAGTATCACCAATGGCTCGCTGGTAGGTAAGGATATATTTACCGGCGCCTTGGCCAGGGCTGCAGGTGAAGATGTAGGTACTTATGCCATTCAACAAGGTACCCTGGCGCTTAACGGTAATTATACACTGACTTATATTGGCGCTAACCTAACTATAGACAAAGCATCTGTCACAGTTACCGCTGATGCGCAAAACAAAATTTATGGTACAATTGATCCGACGTTGACCTATAAGATCACGACGGGCGCATTAGTGGGCACAGATAAATTCACTGGTGCGTTAACCCGTGCAGCAGGTGAAAACGTAGGGGTTTACGCTATTCAGCAAGGCAGTCTGGCGCTTAATGGTAACTATACGTTGACTTATGCTGGTGCAAATCTGACCATCGGAAAAGCTGCTATCACAGTAACGGCCAATGCACAAAACAAGATTTACGGTGCTGCTGATCCGGCCCTGACCTATGCTGTTACCAGCGGCGCATTGGTAGGGACAGACAAATTTACCGGTGCACTTACTCGTGTTGTGGGTGAAAATGTAGGTGTCTATGCCATACAGCAAGGCAGCCTTGCACTTAATAGTAACTATACGCTAACCTATGCAGGCGCAAATCTAACTATTGGAAAAGCAGTTATCGCTGTTACGGCCATTGCACAGAGCAAAGTTTACGGTACTGCTGATCCTGCACTAACTTATGCTATCACTACCGGCGCATTAGTAGGCACAGATAAATTTACCGGTGCACTTACCCGTGTTGCAGGAGAGAACGTAGGTACATATGCTATTCAGCAAGGCAGTCTGGCACTCAATAGTAATTATACACTAACTTATGTTGGAGCTAACCTGACTATTACGCTAAGAACGCTCACTATTACCGCTAATAATGCCAGCAAAATTTACGGCTCGGCTAATCCAGTACTAAACATCAGCTACAACGGATTTGTAAATGGTGAAAGTGCCAGTAACTTAACTACACAGCCAGCTATCGCTACAACTGCGACACAATCATCTTCAGCTGGAACTTACCCTATAACGGTAAGTGGGGCTGCCATTGCAAACTATCAAATTGTTTACATAGCCGGAACATTAACCATTAATAAAGCTATGCTAACCATTACAGCCGAAGATAAAAGCCGTTTGTACGGTGTGGCTAATCCGGCGTTCACCGCAGTGTACAGCGGTTTTGTGAACGGCGATGATCAGGCTGCATTAACCAAGTTGCCTGTGCTGGCTACCGTTGCCAATTCTGCTTCATTACCGGGTTCATATTCGATTACAGCAAGCGGTGCCGTAGCAGCCAATTACTCCTTTAATTATGTATCGGGTAAGCTAACGGTTATAGCACTCAGCAATGCTAAACTGATCAATCTGGTATCAACATACGGTACCTTAACACCTTCATTTAATTCAGATAATTTCAGTTATAATGCGCAGGTCGATAACGAAATACAAGGAGTACGTCTTACACTCACTTTTGATCCAACGGCTACAGCGACTATTAACGGATCTTCAGCACCAAATGACCGGCAGTCATTCTTTATTCCGCTTAACGTTGGTAATAACACCATCAATATCATAGTAACGGCTCAGGATCATATTACTAAGAATACTTATACGCTGGTTGTTTACAGGGGCGAGGATCAAAAGAGTATTGTAGCCAGCAATATACTTACCCCCAATGGCGACGGCAAGAACGATACCTGGGTAATAGCCGATATTCAGCTTTTTCCTAATAACACGGTTACGGTTTTTGATAAGGCAGGACGCACAGTTTACACCAAACATGGTTACACCAACGACTGGAATGGAACCTATGGCGGCGCCCCACTAACAGAAGGAACGTATTATTACATTGTTGACCTGGGGCCGCAAAAACGCCAGTTCAAAGGATTTATCACCATTATCCACGATAGATAAACCAATCAGAATCAGAGCAACAAGAAAAACCGAAGATCAAAAGAAACTATAAATAAAATGAAAAACCTTAAACAACATCATCATATAAGTTTTAAAAAGCCTTTGTTGTTAATGGCGCTCCTTACATGTTTTACATTGTGTAGCAGGGCGCAATTAAATCCTTTTCAATCTATGTATTTCCAGAACAGGTACCTGATTAATCCCGCTATGGCTGGTTTGGATCAGGGGCTCAATATTAATTTAGGCTATCGCCAGCAATGGAACACGTTTCCTGGTTCACCAAAATCACAAACACTTACAGCTGATTATCATGCAACGGATAGGGTAGGTGTGGGCTTGAATGTAACCGACGATCAGTCGGGGTTGATCAGGCAAACCCGTGCCATGGGTACTTATGCCTATCACCTGCCGCTTGGCGATCATAACCAGAAACTGAATTTTGGTCTTTCCTTGGGTGTGAATGACGGGCGTATTGATCTCGACAAGGTAGTAGGGGATGAGACTGACGAGCAGATAGCCAGGTACAACCAGGCAAAACCTTATATAGATGGTGATTTTGGAATAGCTTATACCAGTGAGAATTTATTTTTAGAAGGGGCTATTCCTAACCTAAAAGCTGCTTTTTTTAGAAATTCCATTGAACGTATAGATGTAGATAGGGTCGAGTTTTTTGCAGCTGCCAGTTATAAAATATATATAAGCAGTGGTTATACCGATTTGCTGATAGAGCCGCTTACTGCTTATCGTAAAGTTAAAGGCGCTAAGGATATTGTTGATGCCGGTTTTAACTTCACCATGAGTAATTACTTTATATCGTTACAAGCCATCTATCATAGCAATCAAAGTACAGGCCTTGGTTTGGTGTTTGACCAGAAAGCCTATGCTTTTAACTTCACCTATAACCTTGAAACCGGAAAGCTTAGTGGTTATACAGCCGGTGCATTTGAATTAGGATTGAAGTTAAAACTGTTCCGCAAGTAAAGAGGATAGGTAGTTATGAAATAGATATCAGATATCCTCGTGTTGCTTGGCATTTGGACTAAACAAAAAACCTGTAAATTGTCAATTTACAGGTTTTGATATAAGTTGATACTTTTTTTGTGGTATCAGTTGGGATCGAACGAGCGAAACAAGGATTTAATAGCAAGCTCCTTATTATCCAAGATCAGACTTTTCCTTATTAAGTTTGACTGACAAAGGAGTGTCACCATCTAAATAAATAATAGCACCGATATTTGTATAGTTCGATGAAGATACACCAAATTATAAATAAAGGATGGTGTGAATCCGTGCCTTCTCTCTTCACAGATGGTCCCAAAAACAATTCACAAGTGTTTATTAACTGTTACAATGAACAATATGAATATTTTATCATCTGTATTTGTTTGGAATGATAAATAATTATATTTGAGTCACCTTAATCCTGCAATATGATCACATTATCACAGTAAGAAATCCCTACCATAAGGCTTCAATCAAACAATATTATTCATTCAATAACAACTTAGTATTAATCTATACAGATTGATTCTGCTTATACATTTTTAATCAAACCCTTAACCGTCGTCTTACATCGTGAAGAAACTCATCTTTCCACTGTCCTTATTTTTAAGCTTTTCACCTTTAGTACATGCCCAGTGGACAACTAACGGCACTGTTACTTCAACCACCAATTCCATTGGTATTGGTACAACATCACCAGCAAGTAATCTACATATTTCCGAACCATCAACCAGCAAGCCAGGGGGTGTTCAGGCACCAACGAAATCGGTTTTTAAACTTTCAAGATACGGAACTCCCAATTATTCTTATAACGAAAGTGCGGAATTTAGAATAGGGCATGGAGGACCGGGTACATCGGGGTCTCAGTTAGATTTATTTATAAATGGAGGAAGCAATATCAATGATATACCTGATCGGCATGCAATGACTTGGTTATACAATGGAAATGTGGGTATCGGTACTACCTTACCAAGAGCAATTTTTCATATAGTTGGAAATGGTGTTTCAATAGATGGTGGTGGTAATAATGTTGGTATTAACAACGATGGTCTGGTGATTCAGGCAAATACAGGAGGCAGGTCCACAACTACAGGAGCTCAATTGGAATTCGTTATTCCTGCTAACACAGACGGCTCTAATGTGTGGGGACAAGCAAGAATAATAACCGTAGCAGGAAATGCGGGCAATGGTAATGCCACAGGAAAAATGATTTTAGGAACAAGGCGAATGTTTGATAAACTTGGTACAGGAAGCCAGTGGTATTATGGAAATGACCTTGTTATTGATGGAGGAGGAAATATCGGAGTCGGAACGCTTACTCCAGATCAAAAGTTGTCAGTGAATGGCACAATTCATTCCAAATCCGTATTGATCGATCTAAACGGATGGTCGGATTATGTATTTAAAAAAGATTATCAACTAAGACCGTTAAATGAAGTAAAAGCATATATCGAAGAGAATCAACATTTACCAGAAATACCTTCCGAACTGGAAATGATCAAGAAAGGGCTTGACGTAAGCGAGATGAATAAATTATTGATGAAGAAGGTAGAAGAGCTGACTCTTTACCTGATACAAAAGGAAGAGCAATTGAAAAAGCAGCAAGAGCAAATTGAACAGCAGCAACAAGTGCAAAAAGCTCAGGACAAACGGCTTCAAAAACTGGAACAAATGATCGCCAAGGATAAATAACAACCCCCTGTTACTGGTTTCTTGCCATGACCAGTAGTATGATCACGATAAATTGCCATAACTTAATCTTATACAAACTCCTGCATTATGAAAGTATATTATGTATACCGCTCACGCCTTATTATTTTTCTGTTAATTACAGTATTATTTTTGCCGAGTGTATGGGCCCAAACAAACCCAATAACCCTCACACCAACCTTTGAAAATGTGATCCCTGCATCACCCAACGCCAGCGCCATTACGAAACCGGGGAATATCCAGGTCAATCAGTCAACAGGGATTCCACAGGTGGGGATACCCATTTATACCTGGCCCGGGGGAAATTTCGGTATTAGCATGACGATCTCATTGGATTATCATGCCGGCGGGATTAAAGTGGATGAAATGGCCTCTACTGTTGGCCTGGGTTGGTCCTTAAATGCCGGTGGGGTAATCACCCGGACTGTAAGAGGTGTTTATGATGAATTACCCGGTGATGGCTTCCTATACCGATCTATGCCTTCCAATAATACCGAAGGAAACGGCTCAGGCGACACACCACATGCCGAAAGATTATTTTACCGAATGAACTCCGGCCTGATCGATACCCAAAATGATATCTTCAATTTTAATTTTAACGGACGCAGCGGTAGTTTCGTGTTGGGTAAAAATAACGATATCCTATTATTGGATCAATCCAGATTAAAGATCGAAAAATTTATTACGGAGGTTAACAATAAGCCCGTCATCAGCAAATTTATTATTACTGATGAAATGGGGTATCAGTATTCCTTTGAGGATTATGAGATTACTACCACCAGTAAATACGGCTATCAAGGTAATCACACTTCTTCCTGGTTCCTGACTAAAGTTTTTAACCCTGCTGGTACGGATTATATCCAAATAGAATATGATAATACCCTGCTCTCCAATCATCAAATATCTTACAGTCAAACAATAGCCTTGCCGGTAACCAACGATGGACTAGGTCTTAGCGCGTATATGGGCGGTCCTTCATCAGTAGATATCAAAGGGAAAAGAATAAAGAAGATTACTTTTCCGGATGATAATACGGTGAGTTTCCTTTATAATCCAACTATTAGACAAGATGTACCCACGGGTTCCAGTGATAACTTGCTCCAAAAGATCATCCTGAGTAAAGGCGGAATGTCCTATGGATTTTTATTAGCCCAGGATTATTCCCTGGGCGGAAGGGCCACTTTACAATCCGTTCAACAATTCGGCAGCACTGAATCGAATACCTTGAAGCCTTATTTATTTGAATATGTGAACTCTCCCGCGTTGCCTCAACGCTTTAATAACAACAAGGATCATTGGGGGTATTATAATAACAATCCCAGTAACGACCTGATTCCTCACGAATATTTTCGTGCACCAGGTGGACAATATCCACCCTTTCGGGAATTTTTAGGTGGGAACCGGGATACTGATCCGGAAAGGGTAAAAGCAGGAAGTCTCACTAAGATAACCTATCCGACAGGGGGGTATACCGTATTTGAGATGGAGGCCAATACTGCCAAGGATGTTTGGCTCAATCAAAATGAAACGGTTACCGTACAAACGCCTCCGTTTACAGACAGGAGTACGAGTAGCGGTGTAAGCAGTTCTATTAACCCATCGGCAACGGTTCCCTTTGTTTTCCAGGGCGAAAATAACACCAGTACGGATTTTACTATCAAGGGCAATCCATCAGCTACAGCCTGTACTTCATCTGGCTGCGGAATTAAATTTGAGTTTTATAATCCTTCCAATCAACTCCTGGTAACTAAGATACTCCCTTTTCCTTCTGGTGATATTAATCAGCAAACGCTCAGTTTTAGTATTACTAATCTGATTAAAGGGGCAACCTATACGGTAAAGTGTTATACACTAAACTTATCTGGTTATGATGATTATGTAGAGATCGGATGGCGGGAGATCAATGCAGGGTCAAGTTCACAAATTGTATTGAGCCATGTGCAACGTTATGTGGGCGGGATTAGAGCAAAAAAAATAACAGATTATTTACCCAATACTACTCCTGCTACTGTTCGTGAATATCAGTATGTGCTGGAAGATGGCACTACCTCTTCGGGGGCGCTTGGATATAGGCCGGTTTACACTTATCTGGCTGATTATGATTATAAATATGACGAAACCAGCAATGAGGCCCCTGCTTATTTTACCGGTTATGGATATATTATCCGGACCTCGTCATCGGTCAACGATCTACCGGTAATCAATGGAAGCCCTGTAACTTATAAGCGCATTATAGAAAAAAATGGTCAGAATGGGGTTTATATCGGAAAAACCGTCCGAACGTTTACTTCTTTCGCGGATCAGCCACCAACGCTTTTGGAAAATTTCCCCTCTACCCCGGTAGAGTATGCCGATTGGAACTACGGTCTGTTGAAATCCGAAGAGATATATGACGCTAATAATACACTGTTAAAAAAAACTGAGAATACTTATAATTCTGTAACGGATAACTATTCCTCTAATCCTACCAGGGTTGAGAACTTCCGGTCTATCAGCATCGCTCCTGTTCGTTTCCTGTGGCCGAAAGTACCCCAGGGCACCCCACTTGTTTATCATATCGATCCTAAACAAGATCCCTATTATTTTTTGATGTCCAGCTTTACGCCAATAGCCGGAAGGAGTGAACTGATACAAAGCACTCTTACCGATTATTCATCCAATAATCTGACCACTGCGGTGACTACTACGAATACGTACGACCCAATATACTATTATCTAAAACAATCCAGTATAGTCAACAGTAAAAACGTGGAACTCAAAACGCAGTATAACTACCCTAATGATATGGTCGTTGCAGGTGAGGATGTCGTGGTTTACAACGGGATGTTAAGTAAGAATATCATAAAACCTGTTATTAGTGAAATATTATTTACAGGCACGACACAAACTTTTTTGAGAAAAACAAAATACAGGAACTGGTCAGGGATGTTATATGCCCCCGAAACGGTGATCACCAAAACACTTGCCTTCGCGGAAGAAACTAGGTTAAGGTATATGCAATATGATACCCATGGAGCGCCGGTTTCCCTGCAAAAGGAAAATGGACCGCCGATGACTTATATATGGGGATACGGTGGCAATCACCTCGTGGCGCAACTTTCTAATGCTGATTATACCACTGTTACTAATGCCTTGGGCGGGGCATCAACCATCGAAGCCTTCAGGAATACCAGGAATCCTAGCAGCATAAATGTGGATAATTTTCTCTCGCCTTTATTGTCTAATGCAGGGCTAGTCAAAGGTCAGATCGTGAGATTCAAGCACAATACACTTTCTGGTATAACGAGTATAACAGATACGAAGGGAGAGACAACGACTTACGAGTATGATAGCTTCCAGCGGTTAATGAATGTGAAGGATAAGGATGGGAATATTGTGAAACACATGGATTATCATTA